>JABDEO010000036.1 GCA_013287015.1 Chlamydiota bacterium | reverse complement strand
TTTTTTATCTTGATCAAAATGATAAATTTGATAGAAATAGGAAAAGCCAGCCAATAAAGTTTGCTATACGCCATCGGAAGGAGCCAAGTCATGGGTCATCATGTGAAGGAATACTTCTGTCAATCCAGCAATGACGCTCCAAGAGGTAATTTCCATAAAGTTATTGCACTGCATGATTCTCCGCATGTTCGTTGGGAATCGATTTCGCAGCTTGCGCCTGATTTATGCAAGGGGTGGTATGAGCTTGCTCGCCTAAATCCTCGGGATCGAATTCAGTTTACGCACGATTTCTGGCTGTCCAAACTTCCTTATCATCCGAAATTTGACACGTTTCTCGCGAATTTTTTCGACAGCCTGGAGGAGATTGGAGTCTTTATTGTTCAAAAAAAATTTGACGATCCCTATCAAACCAACCTCGTTTATAGTTTGAAAGGCGATGTTGGATTTTTTCGGGGAGCCCTACCCGTTTCTGAAGAAGAAATTCTAAATATTGAAAAAACATTTCCCAGTTTTATTTTGCCGTCGGATTATTTGGCGTTCTTGCGCATTCACAATGGGTTCTGCAAGGCCACTGACTGCACAGGAATCACTCCTTCCACGCAAGTGAAAGACCTCTATCAAAATTTTCAAGCGCTAATACAACAAGAAGGTCCTGTAACGACAACCAAGGGAACAATTATCGACCCGAAAACGTTGATTCCTTTCTATGAATCCTTTGGCATGCCCTTTTTCCAATGTTTCTGGGCGGAGTGGTATCCAGAACAAGAAATGGGCAATGTGTATTATTCCGGGCTGACCAAATCGATCTCAGATGTTGAAAGTAGCGATTCCCCTTCGGAAACCATGGCGTTCCCTACTTTCACAGATTGGCTTATGTTTTATATGGAGCAGATCGAGTAGGGAAATTCTTTTAGTTTTTCTTTCATCCTTAATTAATGTATATTCCTATCCCTTATGTATTTAGTAGAAGACTTGTACCAGCAACATAGTAAGCGTTTGGGTTTGGAGCTCATCGCTGGCAAACAAGGCATGCGTCGCCGCATCCTTGTGCCGGAAGCTCATCGCCCTGGATTAAGCCTTTCAGGTTATCTAAAAAGCCATGCGCGTAAACGCATTTTAATTTTTGGAAAAGTTGAAATCGAGTATCTTCGCGACCTGGACCCCAAGCTACGCATACAGCGTCTTGAAGCGATTTTATCCCCGCACACGCCAGCCGTAATCGTAGCGCGCCGCTACCGCCCGCCAAAAGAGCTTTTAAACCTGTGTGAGTCACATGCCACTCCCCTGCTAAGGACAGGCATGTCCACAATGAATCTTTTAAGCAAGCTTACTCTCCTGCTGACTGAAGAATTTACGCGCAGCGTCAGCTGTCACGGAACTTTAGTGGAAGTCTATGGCGTTGGCGTCTTGATCAAAGGGGACTCTTCCGTTGGGAAAAGCGAGGCTGCGCTCGGCTTAATTGAGCGCGGGCACCGTTTAATCTCGGACGATACTGTGCGTGTCAGGAAACGGGAAGGTTCATATTTGGAAGGCTTTGGAGCTGAGTTGACGCGTCATCATATAGAAATTAGAGGAATTGGAATCATTAATGTGGCGCACCTGTACGGAGCTGTCTGCGTGCGAGACAGCAAGAGCATCGATATCGTCGTAAAACTGGAAGCGTGGGATGACCAGCACTTTTACGACCGCGTTGGTTTGGAGGAGAAATACTGTGATATTTTAAGCGTTCAGATCCCCTATCATGTTTTGCCTGTAAAACCGGGGCGGGACGTTGTGCTCTTACTGGAAACCGTCGCCCTTAACCACAGGCTGAAAGGAATGGGATACAACTCAGCTAAAGAATTCAATTCAAAGCTGTTGGAAATGATCAGCAATAATAATAAAGTGCAAATGGCGAAAAAATCTTCTAAGGCGTCGAAGGCAAAGAGATAAACTTATGAAATTAATCAGCAAAGTCAAAGTTAAAAATACGATGGGGCTGCACACGCGTCCTGCGACCATGATTGTTAAAATGCTTCAAAATTGCAAAAGCCATGTGTTTTTCACATACAAGCATGATACAGTGAATGCAAAAAGCATCTTAAGCATTCTGATGCTGGCCGCCACGCGCAATTCCAAAATTACGATCACCGTCGATGGAGAGGACGCCGATGACACCATGAAAAACTTAGTAAACGCCTTCGAAAATCACTTTGGAGAATCACATGGTTAATCCGGAAATCATCTTAAAAGGCGTTCCCATTTGCCGTGGAGTCGCTATCGGCATCCCTTATTTTTTTAGTTTCAGCGAAGACAGCGTTCCTGAACAAGTCGTTCCGCAACACTGCGTCGATTCAGAAATTATGCGTTACCGCAAGGCTCTTGCGCGCAGCCGGGAAGACCTTTTGCGTTTGCAAAAACAGATGGAAGAGGAGCGAATCCGCGATGGCGCCAGCATTCTTGACGCACAGTTGCAGCTGATGCAGGATTCGCTTTTTTCCAAAGAAGTGGAGGAAGAAATCCGCACAAAACAAAAGAACGCCGAATTAGCTTTTCAAACGATTATCGCGCAATGTCAGCAGCGATTTAACGCTTTGCCCGATCCATTTTTTCGTGAACGGTTTAAAGACGTGCAAGACATCGCTCGAAGAATTATAGGGCATCTTCGCATCAGCATTCGTGTTTCTCTCGCTAATCTACCCCCTAATTCCATCGTTTTTTCTCGCGAACTAGCCGCTTCTGATACGGCGGAAGCCAATGTATCCTGCGCGTCAGCCTTCATCACCGAACTGGGCGGAACGACTTCCCATGCGGCTATTGTCGCCAAGGCAAGGGGCACCCCTTATGTATCAAGCGTTTCGTTCGAAAAAATTGAGGCCGCTCAACATACAACGGTGATTGTCGATGGACGCACAGGAGAAATCATCTTAAGTCCTACAATCGCCACTTTAGAAAAATACACCCGTCTGCGCGATGAACTGCAGTCCCACTTGGAGAAGCTGGATGAGATCGCTCCGCTCAAAGCGGAAACTTTTGACGGCTATCCCGTTCGCCTTTCAGCTAATATTGAAGTGGCAAGCGAGTTAGCGACCTTGCACCAGCACGGCGGCCATGGCGTGGGTTTATTTCGTTCCGAATATCTCTGTTTATCTAAAGCGACATTTCCTAATGAGGAGGAGCAATTCAACGCCTACCAGGAACTCGTTGAAAAGATGCATGGCCTCCCTATTGTTATTCGGACTTTCGATGTTGGCGGCGACAAAGGCCTGCCCCATCAACAAGAATCAGAATATGAAGGAAATCCATTTTTAGGTTGCCGCGCTATCCGCTTTTTGCTCAAGGAACGCGCCATCTTTAAGACTCAATTGCGCGCAATTCTACGCGCCAGCGCCTTTGGCGATGTCAGCATCATGTTTCCCATGGTGTCGACGCTGTCGGAATTGATGGAGGCTAAACACGCCGTGCAGGAAGCCCAAGAAGAGCTTGCTCAGCGTGGAGAATCGCAGGGGCGCATTCGCATCGGCTGCATGATTGAAGTGCCCTCAGCTGCGATTATCGCCGATCTCCTGGCCAAGGAGTGCGACTTTCTTTCCATCGGCACTAATGACTTAGTGCAATACGCCCTAGCCGTTGATCGAAGCAATCATGCGATGAATTCGTTGTATACGCCTACGCACCCTAGCGTCGTGCGCATGATTAAATTGATTGTTCAAGAAGCGAACCATCAGGGCATCCCTGTTACGATTTGTGGGGAAGTCGCCGCGGATCCACGATTCACCCCTCTATTGTTAGGATTAGGCGTCCATGAATTATCCGTCGCAACGCGCTACCTGCCTATTGTCAAACACGCGATCCGCAATACAAGCATAATCGCCGCCAACCAATTGGCTGAAGCTGTCCTCACTTTAGCTACGGCAGGGGAAATTCAGGAACTTCTTGCCAGAGAATACAAGAAAAACGTCCCAGACGACTGCTTTTACAATTACTAACGCATTATTTTCGCGGCGCTTGACTTCTGTGTTCTGACTTCTGTATTCTGACTTTTGATCCCTACATATTAACACTGAAGATGATAAAACATGCCTAGTTTTACGGATTTTGACTTAGATCCAGCGATTTTAAAAGCTCTTGAAAAAATGGATTTTAAAGAGCCTTTGCCAATTCAGGTGGAAGCGATACCCCTCATTAAACAGAAGCGTGATCTTATTGCTTTGGCTCAAACAGGCTCTGGAAAAACCGGAGCGTGCGCCATTCCTATTTGTGACCGTGTGGATATTTCTAGACAAGTTGTGCAAGCTTTGATTGTTGTTCCTACACGTGAACTGGCGCTGCAATACGCCACTGAAACTCAGAAAATTGGAAACGAAAAAGGCGTTAAAGCGTTCGCAGTATACGGCGGCGAAGACGCTTCGCTGCAACAATCTAAACTTAGACATGGCGTTCACGTGCTAGTGGCGACACCCGGGCGTTTGATCGACTTTATCTATTCTAGAATGATCGATTTATCACATGTCGAAACGTTGATTTTGGATGAAGCCGATGAGATGCTCAGCATGGGGTTTTATGACGACCTCGAATTTATTATCCAATGTCTTATTCATGACCACCAAACATTGCTTTTTTCCGCAACGATGCCTCCTCAAATCCGCAATATCGCAAAACGCCATATGAAGGATCCACAAGAGGTGACTCTGATTCATGAGAACGCAAGTCCTCAGTCTTTGGAGCACCGCTTCGTTTATTGCCGGCATCAGGAACGGGATAATGTCTTGCTAAAATTGATCGAACAGTTGAATCCCCAGCAAGCTCTCGTGTTTTGCCGGTCGCGGCATCAATGTGAAAACGTCTGCCGCATGTTGCAAAAACAGATTGGCGGAGTGGATTATCTGCATGCCGGTTTAAATCAAGATGTCCGGACGATTATTACAAGTAAATTTCGGACTGGTAGAATCCGCTTTTTAGTCGCGACCGATGTCGCAGCGCGAGGGTTGGATTTTTCCGGGGTGACGCATGTATTCCTTTATCACCTGGATGAAGACCCTGACGCTTATGTGCATCGTTCAGGGCGAACTGGTCGACGCGATCGCGTCGGCATGGTTGTGTCATTGGTGACGTCGCGCGAACTGCATGTTGTAAAAGGGATTCTGTCTCGTATTAATCGCCCTATAGAATGGATTGGGGACCCTCCTCCCACTGATAATCGTCGTTTCTAGGATGATAGGAATTATGAATAAAATCGCGCTGGGTTGGCTGTTGCTCCTTAGTTTTCGTCTCTGTGGAGCCGAACTCCCCTTAAAAATTGGAATGGAGTTATCATACCCCCCTTTTGAAATGATGGCGCCGGACGGTCATCCATCCGGCATTAGCGTTGATCTAGCCCGCGCTCTAGGAAAATTTCTAGAAAGAGAAGTCCTAATTGACAACATCGCCTTTATAGGTTTGATTCCAAGTTTGAATAATGGTAAAATTGATCTAATCATCTCCTCGATGACAGTCACCGATCAACGTAAGCGTATAATCGATTTTTCCATTCCATATGCAACGACAGGGTTATGTCTGTTAATTAGCGCAAAATCCGATTTGACAAGCCTCGAATCCGCTAATCAACCTGGCCGCATCATTGTCGTAAAATCGGGAACAAGCGGAGAAGTTTACGCAGTCGCGCATCTGAAAAAAGCTTCCACTCTTATACTAGACAAAGAAGCCATGTGCGTCTTAGAAGTTATTCAAGGAAAAGCGGACGCCTTTATCTATGATCAGTTATCCGTTTATACAAATTGGCAAAAAAACCCTCAAACGACACGTGCGCTGTTGACTCCATTTCAGATCGAACATTGGGCGATTGGCGTGCGCAAAGGCAATACGCCTTTGGTTAAACAGGTAAATGAATTCATCAGTAAATTTCGCGAGGAAGGAGGATTTGATCAGCTTACAGACAAATATTTACTCGAGCAAAAAAAAGCATTTCAACAAATGGATGTTCCCTTTGTTTTCTAAATACAACATTTTAATGTTCGGACAGTTTTTGCTTGCAAGCGTCATGCTGGTCGCCATATTTTTTTTTCTCTCATACAATCAGCGTTCGCAGTGGGAGGCTGTTTGGAGTTATCGTGAACTCTTCCTAATTGGATGGTGCACAACGATTTTGCTTTCTGCGGCAAGCTTAGCCTTAAGTTTATGCATTGGCCTTGCTCTAGCCTTGCTGCGTCGCTCCACCATTCCCCTATGCGCATTCTTGGCGAAAGCCTATATTGAATTAATCCGTGGAACGCCTTTACTTGTGCAGATCCTCTTTTTTTATTACGTCGTCGCACATCGTGTCGGCCTTGAAAACCGTTATATGGCAGGGGTCATCATTCTATCTCTTTTCGAGGGAGCCTATATTGCAGAAATGATTCGCTCGGGCATTGAAAGCATCAGCGCCACACAACTCGAGTCGGCCAAGGCCATTGGCTTAACGCGCTCGCAGTCTTATCGTTTCGTCATCTTGCCTCAAGCCCTCCGACAGATCACTCCCCCCTTGGCAGGTCAATTCGCTTCCATCATTAAAGATTCTTCTCTATTGTCCATTATCGGCATTAATGAAATGACGGCCAGCGCCCAACAAATTAATAGCGCCACTTACAGCACTTTGGAGGGTTTTCTTCCTTTGGCGATTGGCTATTTGATTTTAACGCTTCCTATATCCCTGTGGAGCAAGAAATTGGAAGGAAAGTTCCAATATGAAACTTGAAATTCATCAGCTTACTAAAAAATTTGGGACTCAGCGGGCGATCTCATCTCTAGATCTTAATTTACCTGAATTTCACACCTTAGCGCTAATCGGCCCATCGGGCGGTGGAAAATCAACCCTTTTACGCCTCATTGCAGGATTGGAACACCCCGACTCCGGCTGGATCGCCTTTGATGATGCTCCGATCGTTTTCGAAGAAACGGCGCTGCTTAAACATCGTCGTAAACTTGGCATCGTATTTCAATCTTGGAATTTGTTCCCTCACCTCACCGCGTTGGAAAATATTTGTCTTCCTTTATTTCGCGTTCATGGACTGAGCCGCGAGGAGGCCGAAGCGAGGAGTTTCGAATTGTTGAAGCGTTTTGAACTGGATAAACACGCTCACAAAAAGCCATTTGCGCTTTCGGGAGGACAAGCTCAACGTGTCGCGCTTATTCGAGCGGTGGCGCCCCAACCAAAAATATTGCTGCTTGATGAACCCACTTCAGCCTTAGATCCTTTAATGAGCGCTGAAGTCCTAGAGCTTGTCCTAGAATTAAAGGTCGAGGGTCGTCATTTTATTTTGGCGACGCACCACTTGAATTTTGCAAAAAAAATCGCAGACTGGATTGTTTTCATTGCTGAGGGCAATGTGTTGGAATCCGGCGCCCCTTCTCAGGTTTTTGATCATCCCCGGTCTACTCTTGCAAAACAATATATGACAAAAGTTTTGGCTTACTAAGGATTTGTAGCGTAGACTTCAGTCTGCGCTTGTTTGCGCAGGTTTTAACCTGCGCTTGTTCTTGCGGGTTTTAACCCGCAAGCCACACTTGCGGCCACTTCCCTTCCAAAGTTTTTATGCGCCATCCTGACTTTGCGGGTTAAAACCGCAAAAACAAGCGCAGGTTAAAACCTGCGCAAACAAGCGCAGACTAAAGTCTACGCTACAAGTGTCTAACGGGTGCAACACCAACAGTCGGCGAGATGGTCATTAACTAGACCTACAGCCTGCATGTAAGCATAAATAATTGTAGAGCCGACAAATGTCATCCCATGTTTTTTTAAGTCTTTTGAAAGGGCGTCGCTTTCAATAGTAGACACAGGAACATCTGCAAATAATTTTCGATGGTTAACGATGGGTTTCCCCGCTACAAAATTCCATACATAACGATCAAAAGAACCATATTCTTGCTGAATTTTTAGAAAAACCTGAGCATTCTGACGTGTCGAGTGAATTTTTAATCGGTTGCGGATAATTTGTTTATTTTGAAGTAAAGAGTCTAATTGAGCATTATTCATGGATGCAACTTTGAAAGGATCAAAATGAAAAAAGGCTTCGCGATACCCCTCGCGGCGTTTAAGAATCGTCTCCCAGCTTAGTCCAGCTTGCGCGCCTTCTAAAATAAGCATCTCAAATAAATGCTGGTCATCATGAGCGGGAATTCCCCATTCATCATCATGATATTGAGCATAGAATTCCTTGCCAGGTTGTCCGCCAAAACAGCGCCTTTTTCCATCACTGCATAATATAGTCATAATCAGTTAGATTCCTTTTTATGTCGGAGTCGTTCAACCTCTCTTTCCAAAAATTCTTCTTCACAATTTTCTTTAGGTTGCCATTCAGAAACAACAAACACACGACCTGACATACTGACCCATTCTCTTTTGTTGGAATCATTATATTCTGCTTTTTTTTAAATGAATAGAAATTTTGAATCTCCCAGACACCAAATGGCACATCCCATTTACACAGGTTTGTAGCGTAGACTTTAGTCTGCGCTCGTTTACGCAGGTTTTAACCTGCGTTTGTTTTTGCGGATTTTAACCCGCAAAGTCAAGATGGCGCATAAAAACTACTGTAAGGGTGCGCTTCGGCCTTGTCCATTAACTTTGCTCTAAAAGTTGCCGCAAGTGTGACTTGCGGGTTAAAACCCGCAAAAACAAGCGCAGGTTAAAACCTGCGCAAACAAGCGCAGACTGAAGTCTACGCTACAAGTGTCTAGGGCTGGTTCTGCATAAATGCATAACCTTCCGCAGATCCTAGATGACACATCCCATTAAATGTGATAGTTTAGAGCAAATTTATTGTGGAGATTATTTGATGAACCTACCAGATATTGACCTTTTGCAGGCTTTAATTAATGCTCGAGGTCCCTGTGGAGAAGAGGAAGAAGTTCGCGTGTTGTGTCAAAAGCAACTTGAAAAAATAGTAGACGATGTTTGGATTGATCCAGCTGGCAATTTAATTGGCAAGATTTCAGGTAGTGGTCAGGCGTCCGATTCCATACGTGTTATGGTTCACATGGATGAAATATCCCTTATCGTAAAAAGAATTAATGAAGATGGCTCACTGAGGGTCAATCCTTTGGGTGGTATTTTACCCTTTTCGTTCGGTCAAGGACCTGTTGAAATTATGGGTGATAAGGCAATTTTTTCAGGAATCCTTTCTTTTGGATGTATGCATACAACAAAAGAATCCACTAATATCAATAAAATAATTCCTGAAGAACATAACGGACAAGGTAAAACACCAGGCTGGGATGATGTAGTAATAACGACTAGAAAAACTCTTGCCGAACTCAGAGAAGCTGGGGTGCATCCTGGTACACGCGTTGTAATTGCTCAAACAAGACGTCAATTACATTTATTTCAAGATTGCATAGCAGGATATTTCTTGGACAATCGAGCCTCCATCTTTGTTGCTATTGAAGCGTTCAAACAAATAAAAATTGGTAATAAAAAACCAAAAAGGGATATTTATTTTGTAGCAACGTGCACAGAAGAAGTCGGCGCTCATGGCGCCTCTTATGCCGCTCGCACTTTGCCAGGAGATATTACTTTAGCAATAGATGTTGGTCCGGTAGCCAAAGAATATCAAACCATTTTGAGTGCAGATCCAATTATTGTCTATCAAGATGCAGTTGGATTGTATGATAAAAAAATATGCGATAGATTAGTAATATTAGCAGAAAGTCTTAACTTGAAACCTCAATGCGCTATATTTGGAAGTTACGGTTCAGATGCTTCTTTAGCTTATAGTCGAGGACAATCTGCTAAAGCTGCGCTTATATGTTTTCCTGTTGAAAATACGCATGGCTATGAAATTACCCATAAAAAAAGCTTAAAACAGTGTGCGGCTCTTGTTCAAGCATATTTGTTAGATTAGCATTTTGTTTATTTATCGGACTACAACTTTCGTTGTATAACCATTGGAGTATTGTATAGGTGCCAATAATGATGCAAATGAGGCAAAATCTAAGGAATTGTCACATTTCATTTGCCTTATTCAACTCATTTGATGCATAAGTATGTTAAATAAGGCAAATGAGGAGAAAAATATGAGCATATTTCGCCATCCAGAGTCAGAGTCGGTTTTGCTAGAATTTAAAAGAGAAGTTCCAAAAAATGAACAAATTATCAAAACAATTATCGGTTTTTGCAATCAAAAAGGGGGAAGACTCGTACTGGGTGTGGATAATGATCGAACAATAGTAGGGCTCCCTGAAGGGCAAATAAATAAGCTTCTCGAATCATTAGATCATTCTATTTATGAGTCCTGCCATCCACCCATTATTCCTTTAGTATCTACTCAATTGTTCGGCGATAAGACTGTATTAATTATTGCTGTGTCATCGGGAATGAGTAAGCCCTATTTTAGAAAGTCTGAAGGAATAGAAAAAGGAACCTATATTCGCGTAGGGCGGAGCGCCGTACACGCTACTCCTGCCATGATTGAAGAGCTTAAATGGCAATCACATAGAATAGATTTTGAAAAACTTCCTGTTTACAACGCCTCTCTTGATACTCTGGACAATCAGTTAATCGAAAATTTTCTTGATAAAAGAAAGAATCAAGCATCTGCAAAGGTGACACAAGACGTCTTACGTTCATATTCTTTGGTTGTTGAGGAGCATTCCGAGCTTTTTCCGACTTATGTGGGACTATTGAATTTTGGAAAATCCCCTCAATTTTTTCTTTCAGAAGCCATGATCATTGTGAGTCATTTCCGAGGCATAGAAGGTAGAGATGCCCTTGCTTCAATAGATTGTGAAGGAACCCTTTTAAATCAATTCCAACAAGCTCATCATTTTGTCCTGAGTCGTCTTTCAAAGTCATTTTCAATTACGGGAGTTGTAAGAGATGAAAAATTGGAAATACCGGAAGTTGCATTCAGAGAAGCTTTGATAAATTTACTGGTTCATCGAAATTATCACATCAAGGCGCCATCAAAAATTTCTATATACGATGATCGCTTGGAATTATTTAGTCCCGGAGATTTTTCGGGTCCTATTGAACAAGATCAATTGTTAAAGGGATTGACATATCTGCGTAACCCTGCTATCTGCAAAATTTTTCGAGAAATGGGTCTTGTGGAAAAAATGGGGACTGGATTTATCAATATCTTTAAAAGTTATGAAGCTTGGGGACTTGAAAAACCTCAAATTATTGAGGGGGCAAATTTTATAAAGTGCATCTTGCCAAGAGGCTCCTCTCAGTTAAACACAGTAAAGGTTCAAACTGAAGAAGGCATCCTAGCCCTATTCTATTCTCAGAATGAAATCACGGCGCAAGATGTAGTTAACAAATTTTCTATTTCTCGCACTACAGCACAAAGATGGCTTAATTCTCTCATTGAAAAACGATTGATTGAACGGATTGGAAGGACTCGAAATTTAAGATACCGTCGAACGACAAATGGATAGAAAAAGGCTGCCTTTTTCCATCACTGCACAATATAGTCATAACAAATTAGACTCCTTTTTCTGACATTTTACCTCTTTTATATTTCATAACTTATTTCCGTAGAATCCGACCATTTTTTTAATTTCTCATCCAATCTTTCTGATGGCTTTTTCCAGCTATTTATAGTCCATTTCATATGAGTCAAAGCAAATCCTCAAGATGACTTTAAAACACCAATACGCAGATTTCAAGTTTCATTTTTGCGGGTTAAAACCCGCAAAAACAAGCGCAGGTTAAAACCTGCGCAAACAAGCGCAGACTGAAGTCTACGCTACAAATCCAATCACCATGACCGGTTATTTCGGTAGCTGAAGCGCGGAAACGATCATACAGATTTGAAAGATATTTAGGACGAGAAAAGGTATTTGAAATGTCTCTGACTTTAAAAGGTTGTTGGAGGGCAAGGAGAGAGAAATGACAATAGCCAAGACAGTGGTGAAAATGGGCCCTCCTAATCTCTGAACAATATTAATCGATGTCGTTGCATACGCAAGTTTATTTTTCGGAATCGATGCATAAGCCGCAGCAAGCGAAGGTAATCCTGTCCCTCCTTGCCCCACGCCGCGCACAAATAAGGCCGCACTTGCCAACAATGTTGAATATCCACTGTGAGCCATCCACAGAAATGGTATTGTTCCTAAGAAATTGACAAACGCGCCCGTCGAAGAAACGGCTCGACAGCCAAATTTGTCCGTTAAAAAACCAACACAAGGATAAGCGCACATCATTCCAATTCCCATAATTCCGAGCGTCCATCCAGCTTCAGTAGTTGAAAGACCGGCTCCTGAAATCAAGTAAAGAGGTACAAGAAATTGGCCTGCATACATGAGTCCATTTGAGAGAAATTGTGTGACGGCCGCTATTGAAAAAGTTGAAATTTTAAAGAGTTGGATATCGATCAATGCTTTATCTTTCTTTCGCAAAGCATACCAAATAAAAGAACCGAGCAAAAGAAATCCTAATAGCAAAACCAATGCATCATAGTGATAAGAATATTCTTCAACTCCATATAAGATAAAGAAAAGCCCCGGCGTCAGCATTAAAAATCCAGGAAGATCAAAGGGATGTTTAATAAGCCTTCCTTTATCATGTGGAATGATAATCGCCGCTAAAATCACCGCTAAAATCCCAACCGGCAAATTGATGTAAAAAAGCCACCGCCATTCGGCGTATTTCAGAATCACTCCAGCTAAGGGCGGTCCTAAAAGCGGTGCAAGCAAGATGGGAGCTGCCGCATACCCCATTACCCTTGCCATTTGTTTGCCGGCAATCCTAACCATCATCAATTGCATCAAAGGAGTTAAAAGTCCGCCAGCGGCCCCTTGGAGAACTCTCGCTGCAATGAGCTGCGGCATCGTCTGGGCCAACCCACACAGGAGCGACGCTAGGGTAAAAGCAGAAAAGCAAAAGAGATAGAGCTTTTTAGTCCCAAAGCGACCTACAAGCCACGCATTGAGGGGAAGCATGAGTGCGAGAACTAGAAGATAGCTAGTGATGATCCATTGAGTAGTAGCAAGCGAAGAATGCAGGCTTTCATTGATAGATGAAAGTGAGACGTTGACAATGGTCGAATCCATGAACGTCATGAAGGGAGCGAGGATCACAACCCCTATAATTTTCCAGGATTTCGGCTCCATTCTCTTTGGAGAAGATATCTTGTTTAAAGCATCGTCTATTTTTGTATGCAATGGTTTCATTGTCAAACCAACCCTCTCCTCATGTATTATCTCTTTCTAGATTTTTCGGACATGAAAAAGCCATATGAAAAAATTAATCAAAAAAACTTCCTGTAGCGTAGACTTCAGTCTGCGCTTGTTTACGCAGGTTTTAACCTGCGCTTGTTTTTGCGAGTTTTAACCCGCAAGTTGTTTCATCAAATAACACTTGTCTGATTTGGTGAAGTCTGATAAGGCTATATCCACTGCACTAAAAGAGAAAAATCTGATTTGGTGAGTTTTAGGTATCGCCTAAAAATTGTGTCAATTGATTCATAAATGAACCAATCAATTGAATCAATGAATCAATTGGGTTGATTTTAACTTTAATATTGATTCAAATGTGCCAAATATGCAAAATGAGATAGGAGGTAAGCCACAAGGAGAGCACAATTATGCTATACCCAGAAAAAGAATCATCCATACTCGAATTCAAGAAAGAAATACCAACTAAACAGCAAATCGTCAAAACAATGATCGGATTTTGCAACCTTTATGGAGGCCGCCTCGTGCTCGGAGTCGATGATAGTAGACAAATTGTTGGAATTCCTGAAGATGATATTGATCAAATAACCGAATCATTGCATCGCTCCATTTATGAAAGCTGCACTCCATTGATTATTCCAAGTATCCACAGCCAACGAATCGATGAAAAAGTCATATTATTTATCGATGTTTCATCTGGTATGACCAAGCCGTATTATCTCACTTCCGAAGGCATGAACAAAGGGACGTACTGCCGCATTGGCGCTCAGACCATTAAAGCAACCCCTGAAATGATTCAGGATCTTCAATGGCAAACACGTGGTAGAGCGCCTGATGAAATGCCAGTTCATCATGCTCATTTAGATGACCTTGATAAAGAAAGTATAAATACGTTTATGAGCAACCGTATACAACATGCACGAGAATATAGCTATGAGGAATTGTTATATCATTATTCCTTACTCATTAAAGAGCACAATCGCAGTTATCCAACAATAGGTGGCATCTTATTATTTGGAAAAGATCCTCAAAAATATCTTACGGAGGCATTTATAATTTGTACGCATTTTAAAGGGATTAGCGGACGCGAGGCTTTAGCTACTAGGGATATTACAGGACAGCTGTTTGGTCAGTATGAAAAGGCTCTGGCTTTTGTTTTGAGTCAATTAAATCGAAGCTTTGTTATAAAAGGGGCTGGTCAGCGCTCTGAGGAGTTGGAAATCCCTGAAGAAGCCCTCCGTGAAGTGATTTTGAATGCTATTATTCACCGCAACTACCAGACATCCGCTCCGATAAAAATATCTATCTTTGATGATCGCATTGAGATTTTTAGTCCAGGGAATTTTCCTGGACCAATCTTACAACATCAGTTGGAAATGGGACTAACATTTGTTCGCAACAGGATTATCGCCCGTGTTTTTCGCGAAGCAGGATATATCGAGAAACTAGGCTCTGGATTTTTAACTTTATTTGAAACCTATCGTAAAAGAGGCCTTAAATCACCAGTGATCATTGAAGGTCATGGGTTCGTAAAATGTATTTTACCAAGACCATCGGCAAATGAGCCTAAACAAGCTCAAGTGATAGGAAGACAGGAAATGGTTATGCAGTTGTTTTATCTAAGTGATGAGATTCGTATTTCCGATGTAATGACACACCTCAAAATTTCGCGGTCAACAGCCAGTCGCATACTTAATGAACTGGTGAAAAAAGAAAAATTACAACGCGTAGGAGAAGGCGCTGCGGCCCGTTACATCACCCGCGCAGTGTGAAGAAGAGAAGTCGGTTAAGACAGTACTTGATTTAGCCAAACGAGCTAAGAAAATCTACGAAAGTTCGAAAGTAGACGAAAAACGGCAAATCCTGAATTTCTTATTTTCGAACTTGGAAATGAGAGATAAAAAGGCGATCATAACACTGCGTGAGCCATTTGATAGGCTAGTGACAGTGTCAGATCATCCCAGGTGTCGGAAGAGGAGGGATTCGAACCCCCGTTGCCATTGCTGGCAAATCTGTTTTCGAAACAGACGCATTCGGCCACTCTGCCACCCTTCCTAAACGAAGACTCGGAAAGTAGGTGAAAAAATGACCAATTTTCCTGTCAGACGCCTCAGTGTGCCAAAATTTTGCATAAATGAAAAGGCAAAATTTCCAAGAGGGTGCAATTAATTGCACCTGCATCTTCCGGGCTTTCTTATTTTTTTGATGCTGCAATCAACTTGTTTAGCCAGAGAGGCAGGGTTGCTTCATAGCGTTCACGCATAGGTTGGCCATATTTTTCTAAAAGCGGGTAAAGAGAGTTTTTCCAAAATGTTTGCACTTTCATATTTTTCAAAAAGGCGCACAATAAGGAAAATTCATCGTTCGTAAGTTCGTATGCTCCTACCGCCTTGGAGATTATTTGATTAATGTCATTCATATCAAAATCTCCGGACTGAGGTTGTTCCATCGAGTATTTTTCTGATTCCAGCAGAGAAATATTGTCAAGAAGCGCTAGATCGCATTTCTCTAACGCTGCAGACGAGTTCTCCCAGAATAATTGAAATTTTTTATTAAGAAAAAAATCTACAAGCAGCTTGCCGTCTTCTCCAGTAAGTCCCGCATTTATTAAATGATGAGCAGCGGCGGCAATGCCATCCATGGCTTGTTGTCTCGTTTGCTCGGGAAATTTTTCCATTGGTTCCCGTATTTTAGTTAATGTTTGCCGAGCGTTTATCGATAAAGTTACATGGGCAAGCCAGTCAATCACCGCTTCATTAGACTGCAATTCTGGAAGACCTTTGAGCTGGTTCGGAGCTAGATATTTCTTATAAAAATGAAAATTCTTTTGATTCTCTTCGACATCATCTTTTTGTTCACTTTCATCTCGTTGAGCAAGCGCTTTGAAAATAGGAGATGTCACAAGAAGTATGACAACTTTCGAAGGCGCCGCTATTTTTCTCCAGCGAACAATCGTTTCGTATACATCTTTGAGATGCTTGTTGAGTGTTTCTTGGTTGCTTTTCAATAAGTCGCATTTGGGTTTGGAATTCCTGAGAACCACAGTGGCTCTTGTGAATAAATTTTCTAAATCAGTTTTGAAGTCATCTTGCGTTTCAAATTCCTCAGAAGCATAGATCTTCTTAAATATCCCTACAGCAGTTTGAGACCAGTCGATTTGTTGCGCCGTAGGAGCTGGCAATGTGGATTGTTGGCTCTCCGGTTTTTTTTGCACTACTAATGTGGTCATATGATTTCCTCCATGTTGCATTACTGTTACTACAAACCTGATACCATGTGAAAATGCTTAGATGCAATATTTTTACGACAAAATCATGCAAAAATATTTATATTGATCGCGCCGTAAACATCTTTGTCAACTTTGGGTATTTTATCATAAACGACAAAACGTTCTGGAGAATCAATTAGGCTTTTATCTCTTACAACAATCGAAGGACATTGAATTAATTCCGCTAAATCAGGAATATCCTTATTGTTTACGAGTCTGCATAAATGTCCTTGGCCAACATATATTGCATATTTATCATCGGGATCTAATCTACTTAGTTCATATTTTATTATTCTATAGGCCACATAATTCATTTGTAGTAAACGTGAATCACGCCTGAATGCCTCATTATTGTAATCGATCGATACGATGCGGATGTTATGTTTTTTAGCGGCCTCGAAAACAGCAAAATCGGTATATGGAGTATTCGGAGGACTAACTGCTTTGAGATTTTCTATCATGTCATCCACTTTAACAACATCTTCAGGGTTATTCACATGAGTATTCAACCTATATTTGTCTATTGTCTCTTGCCATCCGAAATGTAGATTTTCGATAAATAACGTTTTAACGCCTTTCTCTGCGAGATGTTCCATGTTTTCAATAAAAAAACGTTTAGCGCCGACGTTGTCATGATATTCACCCACTCCAAATCCTTGATAAGTCTCCAATACAGCGTCAATAATTTCTTTGTCTGAT
>JABDEO010000035.1 GCA_013287015.1 Chlamydiota bacterium | reverse complement strand
CTCCAATACATCATTCAAATAAATCAGCCTGCAAGGTTGGACGTTATCTAGATAGCTTTTTTGAGTACCGTGGAAGAAGTTATAAAATCATTTCAATAAAAAATAATCAGCTCCAAGTTTCCAGAGATGACCATGCTTTGAGCTCATCGCAAATCGCTTGGAGGGTTTTCCTAACAGTCACTATAGTCGTTCTTTGCATTGCCGCCATCTATAAAATTGGCCGTTTGATCCAACTCTCGAAATACAGCATCAGCCTTTATGAGCCAGGCAACGAAGCATTGAATATAATAGAAGAAAATAACAACTCTAAAAAGAAAATAAACCCGGAAACAATCGAGAAAACATCAACAGTTTTTCCACAAAAGATAGAGGGTAAAAAAAGCAATGCGTCTACTGAAATCCTGAGTTCAGTAGATGCGGATTCTCATTCTCATCATACAGTCGAGAATACATCCAGTTCCACTCCTTTAGATGTTGATTCCGTCATGGACTTCAGCAGTATGCGGGTTTTTGACGCCAATGCATTTAAAGGGCCTGCCGATCGCGATAAATTTCAGGAGTTAGTAAAAATCTGGAAGAAGTTAGATTTGATTTTATTGCCGTCGTTGCATCAAATGGACGATGCTTTTCTCCGAGATCTTGCCGGCTATGCTTCACAAAATATTGAACTGGCTTGCATAATTTGTAAAACATTTAACGAACAATTGGATGAAGCAGCCCATGGTGAAAAATTTAATTTTGCAACACGTAACATGCTACAAAAGCAATTTGGAGTTTTTCTACAATCTTGGATAAATCATAAAAGTAACATAGACAATACTTACCCTAAACGGAAAGTGTCTGACGATAAGCGATGTGAATTGCAAAATCTACTTTTTAAAACCATCACAAAACATGATCGTGTGATTCAAACAATTAAAAACGAAGAATTCAATGATGCGTTGCTTCCATTTTTGTTTGAGCAGAATGAAAACCCTGCGCAACTGTTAGACTTATTTTGTTGGGCGAAATCAAATAGAGACCATCGTATTACACAATACGATATGATCATGCAAAATTTAACTGATAAGCAGTTGGAGATTATTGCCAAAGGTCTTTGCACAGAACCTGAGGGTTGCTATTATATAAGAATTTCCGAAAAAGAAGTTTTAAGAAATCTGTTGGAATGGCTGGACTATCATATCGTTCGCAAAACAACCGAGCTGCAAATCTTTGAATATATCAGAAAAGCAAAAAAAATGTTGCCGCCCTCGGCGTTGGAAAACGCTGTTTCATCGAATGAACTCTTTCAGGAGTATTGCAATTGGATAGCGGATTCATCCAGTTGGATAGAGGATGCATGTAGGGACAGTCTCCACCAATATTTTTCCAAATATGAGATGCTGCAACTGGGTAAGCACGGTGAAATTGAACCAGTATTGAGCGCTTTTAAGGAATTTAAAAAGCGATTTGACGAGTTGTCTCCCGATGAAAAATTTCCTGCTGAAACTGCAATATACGTGAATTTAAAACAGCAATATGAAACCTTCCTAGCGTCCTGGCTTGTTAGTAATGGGCCTAAGTCGGATATGTCTAACGTTCAACGACAAGAATTGCAAGAACTCGCTTGGAATATCTTTCAAGAACATAACTGTCTAGTCAAAAATGAATTCAAGACAGCGTATTTTGCATTTATGTTTGAATGGAACGAAAATCCCGAACATTTGCAAGATCTATACAAGTGGCTTTTTGTGATTGCTAAAGATGATACAGGGATGGACTACATCAAAATTTTTATGCAAAATGCAACTGATGAACAGTTGCAAATTATTGCAGAAAATTTTTATTCTGAGCTGCCGAATTTCAAAAGTCGCCTAATTGATTTTGTCTCTTTAATGGATTATTGCATTATAAACGCAGAAAAACAAGAGATTGCAAAGCCGCAAATTTTTGAGTATTTTAAGAAAGTAAAGAGAATGCTGCCATCCTTTGAATTATCCAACATCTTTAGACCGGATGGACAGTTTCAGGATTCCCTCGCAGTTTTTTTAAAAAATATATTTCCAAAGAAACTTCATGACTATCTTAGCGAATACGAGCTCTGCATAATGGAAGGTAGCCAGGGCGTCCCGCCCTGATCGCGTGTATTATCTTCAATGTTTTTCTGCCTACAAAGCAGGGCGGGACGCCCTGGCTACCTTCCTTAGCCCATCATAATTTATCGCTGGACAAGCGTCGTTGGAGCCCTGTATAATCCTGGAAGCAAATTCGAAGGACCTAAGGAGGACCTCTCTCATCGCACGCGCCCCTGAGAAAGCACGAATTTTGGATAAACGATTGCCTTCTTGCGCCCCTGCCGGGGCGCAACGCTGAATACGTTTACCCCGGGTTCCGCTTCGCTTTACCCGGGGCTAGGGTGTTAATTTTGATGCCATTTTGGCTTTGAAAAATCCATGCGATTCGATTATCGAAAGTGACCCAATATTATAATATGGGGTCACTTTCGATAATCGAATCCCATGTGATTTTTCTTTGCCAAAATGGCATCAAAATTAACACACCCTAACCCGGGGCTAATCACGCTACCCCCTGCCGGGGGAATGAGAGGGATGAAGCAAAGTTAAACTAGACTTGTTGCCTTTCCCCCGGCAGGGGGTAGCGTGATTAGCCCCGGGTAAAGCGAAGCGGAACCCGGGGTGAACGTATTCAGCGTTGCGCCCCGGCAGGGGCGCGAGAAGGCAATCGTTTACCCCACCAGGATATATTATGCAGACCCGAGACACCCGTCGCCAGTTTCTTCAATATTTCAAAGAGCGACAGCATGCCGTTATTGCGTCTTCGCCGGTGGCGCCGCATGATGATCCTACTTTGCTTTTCAACAATGCAGGCATGAACCAATTCAAAGACGTTTTTTTAGGAAGAAGCGTTCGTGATTATAAGCGCGCCGCAACCAGTCAGAAATGCATTCGCGCAGGCGGAAAACATAACGATCTTGACAATGTTGGACATACTACCCGTCACCTCACGTTTTTCGAGATGTTAGGCAATTTTTCATTTGGAGACTACTTTAAGGCTGAGGCGATCCGTTTTGCATGGGAGGTCTCTACGCAAATATTTGGTTTTGAAGCGGACCGCATCTGGCCGACGGTTTTTCGTGAAGATGACGAGGCGTTTGAACTCTGGACGCATTACGTGCCTGCGAAAAAAATTACGCGTTTTGATGAAAAAGACAATTTTTGGAGCATGGGAGACGTAGGGCCGTGCGGTCCCTGTTCCGAATTGTTGTACGATCGCGGCGCGGCGTTCGGAAACGCTCAAACGCCCAGTCAAGATGTCAGCGGCGAGCGTTTTCTAGAATTTTGGAATCTGGTCTTCATGCAGTATAATCGGACAGCCGCCGGCGTCATGGAGCCCTTGCCTAAGCCATCCATCGACACAGGCGTTGGCTTGGAACGAGTGGTAAGTTTAAAAATGGGAGTGGACAGCGTCTTTGAAACGGATGTGCTGCGCAGTTTAATCGCGCAAATCGAACAGATTTCCGGAGTGAAATATGACAACTCCGATCATGTGAGGGCTCCGGCCTTTCGCGTAATCGCAGACCATTTGCGCTGTTTGGCGTTCGCCATTGCAGATGGAGTGCAGCCGAGCAATGTGGATCGAGGCTATGTGCTCCGCAAGGTGCTGCGCCGTGCAGTGCGATATGGCCGAACTTTTTTGGGAATGGAGGAGCCGTTTCTTGCGAAGGCGTTGCCTAGCTTAATAGCGACTATGGGAGATGACTATCCGGAATTGGATAAGGGACAGGCCCGCATCGCTGAGATTCTTACTCGCGAAGAAGAGGCTTTTTTCCGCACCTTGCGTCGCGGCGGCAACATGTTGAATCAAATTATTGAGCGAGCTCAAATTCATAATAAACAAATAAGCGGCGATGATGCATTTAAACTGAAAGACACATATGGCTTGCCTTTCGAAGAAATTTTATTAATCGCAAAAGATGCGGATTTGACTGTAGATGAAGCGCGCTGCCAATTGCTGGAACAAGAGGCGAAAGAGCGTTCGCGAAGCACGCAAAAAACCGTGCAGCAGACCGCTGCGGAAAACATCTTTGCAAATTATATTGAAAAGCATGGCCCTAGCGGCTTCCTCGGCTATACGCATAATGCGGCCTCAGGGAAAGTGGCCGCTTTGGTGGTTGATGGCGATCTGGTCGATGAGATGCTGAGTGGCCAGGAAGGCATGGTTGTTTTGGATCAAACCCCGTTCTATGCGGAGATGGGCGGACAGGTAGGCGACACCGGAATTTTAACAGGAACCGATCAACGGTTTCAGGTCGTGGATTGCCAAGCCCCTTACAAGGGGGTGATCGCGCATATTGGCAAGCTGGAGCAAGGATCTTTGCATGTAGGCGACTTCCTTACAGCCGCCATTAATCAACAGCGGCGTCAAAAAATCGCCAACAATCATACAGCGACGCATTTATTGCATTGGGCGCTCCATCATGTATTGGGAGAACATGTCAAGCAGGCGGGCTCTGTCGTTGATTCTCATCGATTGCGTTTTGATTTCAGCCATCATAAAGCTCTTACACCCGATGAACTGCGAAAAATTGAAGACTTGGTCAATGCAAGAATACGTGAGAATAGGGCTGTAAAAGCGTATGAGATATCCTATGAAGAGGCTCAAAAACGGCGCGATATTAAACAGTTTTTTGGCGAGAAATATGGAAATCAAGTGCGTGTCGTCGACATCGATTTTTCCAAAGAATTATGCGGCGGCGCCCATGTGCAATCGCTAGGAAACATTGGATTGTTTCGCATTGCTAAAGAGAGCGGCATCGCAGCGGGCATGCGTCGAATTGAAGCTGTTACGGGTGAGGAAGCGGAAGCTTTTAGCAGACAAAGCGAAGACGCCCTTAGCGAGCTTGCCGGAATGCTGAAAACGCAAGTTCCAAAGCTGCCTGAACGGGTCGAAAAATTATTGGAAGAAAACGTGCAGCTCATGCAAGAACTAAAGCTCGCAAAAAAAGGACAGATGAGCGGCCAAATCACCGCTTTTTTAGCTCAGGTTGAAACAATCAATCATACGCCTGTCCTATTTGTTAAATTAACCGCGCCGGCCGAAGACCTGCGTCTATACGCCGATGAAATCGCCGCTAGACTGCCATCAGGCGTCCTTGTGCTGGCGACCGCCATTCAGGATCGCTGTCATGTTCTTGTCAGAGTGAGCGACGATCTCGTGCATAAGGGAATCAAAGCCCAAAATATTGTTCAGTCAATCGCTCCCATTATAGAGGGAAGCGGCGGCGGCAAAGCGAATCAAGCTCAAGCCGGCGGAAAGGCTCCGCAAAAAATCGATGAAGCCTTCGATGTGGTTCGAAAGTCATTAGGGTGTTGATTTTGTGTGTTTTTTTTGACTAAATTTTTCACATAATTTCCCCACACGCTGCACGAAAAGATAATAAAAAAATCGCGCAGCGTATGGAGTGCGTGCGACTTGTCGCCGCTTTGGTAGACCTCGACTTGTCGAGGTCGAAGCGTAAATCTAAAATATTTAAAAGCTGGCATTTTGAACGTTGAATAGGTCATATTGTCGATAGCAAAACGCTTTCCGGGTTAACGTTAAGCTAGCTTCTAGATGTTTTAGATTCACGCTTCGACCTCGACAAGTCGAGGTCTACCAAAGCGGCGACAAGTCGCACGCACTCCACACGCTGCGCGAAAGAAGGGTTAAAAAAAAGTCTAAATTAACACCCTAGCCCAGAGCAAGCATGCTTGAAAAATTGCTGAATAGCGAGAAAGTGCAGGCCTTGCAACATGTTCTGCAGGAACAGAGCTCCGTGCTGGCGGAGGGACTCTGGAATTCGCCGAAAGCGTTGATCGCCTCCATTGCACAGCAAGCCACGGGCAAGCATATATTGATTTTGACGGGAGCCAGCCAAGAAGAGGTGCGTCTATTTCATGACTTCGCTTTCTTTACAGATCGTCCTGTGCTTGATTTTCCCGCTTGGGAAACTTTGCCTTCCGATCAGGTCGCTCCCAGCCCCGATATTGTTGGAGACCGTTACAAAGCGTTGCGCGAGATTTCGGCCGGCGGCCAACCGCATATTATTTTAACCGGACTGCAAGCCTGTTTGCAGCGGTTGATCTTGCCACAGCGTTTTCAAGAGTTGTATTTATCTTTACGCATTGGGGACACTCACCCTTTCGATGCGCTGATTCAACGTCTCTCCGACATGGGATATCGCCGCCAGCCGGTCGCCTCAGACAAAGGTGAGTTTGCGGTGCGCGGCGGCATTATCGATATTTTTCCGGTATCGACTCCTTCCCCTTATCGACTGGAATTTTGGGGGGATGAATTGGAGTCGATGCGCAGCTACGATCCCATTGGACAAAAGTCGGTATTGCCTGTGGACGCCCTTGAGATTTCTCCGGCGTTGGAGATGGAACTGTTAAAGCAGGCATCGCAAACCGGCACGATCTTGGATTATCTGGGCCCTCAAACTCTTGTTGTTTTTGATGACCTGCTTGCTCTCGAAGATCGTTACGCCAATCTGATCAATATCGGAGGCAGCCCTTCCAGTCTTTTTAGCGGCATCGAAGATTTCCTAGATCAGATACAGCCATTGCAAAAAATCTATCTCACGCAGCAGCCTATTGAGGAACTGAGCGAAGTGCGCGTGTTGGATAAATTGAAAGGCGGTTTTTATTCGGAAAACGCTCCGCTTCACCACATCTCCTTCCAGATGTTTAATCGCGATCTGACGGCGCGCCATTGGCGGCATCCATTTGTGCCGATCAGCAATTATTTGCTGCCGGAAATTCCCGATGACCAGTCCGTATCGGGCCAGGAAATTTTGATGTCGCTTCAAAAGCTTTCAAAAAGTGAGATGCATCTGTGTGTATTATGCGATACAGAGCTGGAGAAAATGAATTTTCAGGAGAAACTTCAACATTCCCAGATTCATCCGCCAAGGCATACAATCTATCAGATTGGATACTTATCTACAGGATTGGTCTTGCCGGAAGCCAATGTCATCATCTTGCCGCTTACTGAAATCACTCAACGGTATAAGATCCGGCGTCAAAAACAACGCAGCGCTTATCACACGGTCGAATCGGAAGTTTTTGATCTGACTCCCGGTGAAATGATCGTTCACCTCAATAATGGAATCGGCTGCTTCCTAGGATTGGAAAAACGTTTAAACCACAATGGAGTGATGAGCGAATTTTTCCAGATTGAATATGCCGATAACGCTAAACTTTATGTGCCGATCAATCAGGCCCACCTCATTACCAAATACGTAGGGTCGAATGAAGAGCTTCCTAAAATGCATACGCTGGGCAGCTCCAAATGGAAACGCACCCGAGCCAATACTGAACGCGCAATCCTGGGTTACGCAAAAGACTTATTGGATCTTTATGCGCGTCGCGCCATTAAGCAGGGATTTTCCTATCCGGAAGATGGCCTTGATATGCGGGCTTTTGAAGAAGATTTTCCCTATGAGGAAACGGAGGATCAGCTGGAAGCGATCGCCGCCGTCAAAAAAGATATGGCCTCTGATGAATCGATGGATCGCCTTATCTGCGGAGATGTCGGTTATGGGAAAACAGAAATCGCAATGCGTTCCGCTTTTAAAGCCGTCGTCGACGGGCGTAAGCAGGTCGCTGTGCTTGTTCCCACTACCGTATTGGCAATGCAACACTATGAAAGTTTCGTAGACCGCATGCGTAATTTCGCTGTCAATATCGGCGTGCTGTCGCGATTTCGCTCCGCCAAAGAGGTTCGCGAAACTTTGGAGAGGGTCGCCGCTGGAACAATAGACATTGTCATCGGCACTCATCGCATCATCAGCGACGATGTCAAATTTAAAGACTTGGGGCTTATCATTATTGATGAAGAGCAGCGTTTTGGAGTCAAAGCTAAGGAGCATTTAAAGAAAATTAAATTGAATGTCGATTGTTTAACGCTGTCGGCGACTCCAATTCCACGCACTCTTTATATGTCGCTTGTCAAAGTGCGTGAAATGTCTGTAATCAATACGCCGCCCCAGGATCGTCTTCCCATCACAACGGTCATCGCCGAACCGCACGATCAAGTCATTAAAAACGCTTTGTTGCGCGAGCTTGCGCGCGATGGTCAGGCGTTTTTCATCCATAATAGAATTGAAACGATTTATAATGTGGCGGATCGATTGAAAAAATTATTGCCGCAAGCGCGCATCGCCGTCGGGCATGGGCAAATGCATGCAAATGAACTCGATCAGGTCTTCCATGCCTTCAAAAATGGTCTGGTTGATATCTTGGTGGCGACGACAATAGTGGAGAACGGGATCGATATCCCAAATGCAAATACGATTTTAATCGACAATGCAGACCGTTTCGGCTTGGCGGATTTATATCAGCTTCGCGGGCGCGCCGGGCGTTGGAACCGCCGAGCTTATGCCTATTTTCTCGTTCGCAATCCCCATCGTTTGTCCGAGATTTCCCGGAAGCGTCTTAGCGCTTTGGCTGAATCGTCGGGATATGGCGGAGGCATGAAGGTTGCGATGCGGGACTTGGAAATTCGCGGGGCAGGCAATTTGCTGGGAACCGAACAATCGGGAAATGTCGCTGCAATAGGCTTTTATCTTTATTGTAAATTACTCAAACGCGCCGTACAAGCCTTCCAAGGTAAAATTCCTGCAAATCTGTGCGATGTAAAAGTGGAAGCCTATGTCGACGCCCGTTTGCCGGAGGAGTATGTCAACGAGGCCTCTCTGCGCATGGAGTTTTACCAACGTTTCGGCGAAGCTCTCGTTTGGGAAGATGCGGACGCCATTTGGGAGGAATTAAAAGACCGTTTTGGTCCTCCGCCAGAACCCGCCCAATGGTTATACCATTTGACGCGTTTGCGCATCTACGCCTCTCAACATAGCATCCTCTCGTTGAAAATCGAAAAACTTTCCCTGACAATCGAACAGCTTAAAGGGAAAGAGACGGTCACTCGCAAAATTCTGCATGGAAAAATCCTTTCTCCTCCCGATTTAGAAGCTCAAACGTTAAAGGCCCTGACCCAAATGCGGCTTTGAAAGAAGTCTATTGATAAATTTTCGATGCGTATTTACAATCGTTTCAAACTTTTTTAAAGTTGAAGTTAGTACTGGTTGTCAAGATTCTAAATAAAACGAATAGAGGTAAATATTATGTTAACAGTATCACAAGGAAATGCTTCTCCTCACCTAGAAGCATATAATAATATTATTACTAGCCCGATGGTTATCCATGAAGAAGCGCCAAGTCGCTTGACAGCGCTGGAACAAGCGTCTATGGAAAAACAAGAGAGAATTAGAGGGCTGCTGAAAGAACATGAACGTATAGGGGAGTTAATCAAATTAACAACAACCGTTATAAAAGAGAACCAGACTGAAACCGAAACTCTTGCGGCAATCCGTCAGAGATTAAAAGCGGAATTGCAGCTGGTAGATGATCGTTTGGAACAATTGGATATCTCTTCCTGCGCTCTATACGACTGCCTCAATGTTTCAAATACTGCTGAAGCGTCTCCTGTCCAAGCGCTCATAAATCAAAAAGATGGTGAAATGAAAATTTTGGCGGAAAACCGCAGTAGATTAAACATGAAATTGCAGCAGGTAGATGATCGTCTGGAGCAATTAGATATTTCCTCTTTTGCTTTATATGAGCGCCGTAAAGGCTTAGAGTTGAATCAAAAGATTGTAGCGGATTCAATCGATGCGGCTAGACAAGATTGCATTAATATTAATCTAGAAATTCTAGCTTTGTCCTAATAACTTGTAGCGTAGACTTCAGTCTGCGCTTGTTTACGCAGGTTTTAACCTGCGTTTGTTTTTGCGGTTTAATCCGCAAGTCATCCTAACTTCAATGTCAAAAGCTTTTATGCGCCACCCTGTCTTTGCGGGTTAAAACCCGCAAAAACAAACGCAGGTTAAAACCTGCGTAAACAAGCGCAGACTGAAGTCTACGCTACAAAAAAAGTCTATATGCAATAAATTCAAAAAAAAGATAGTATGAAGCAATGCATAACTTGCATCCAATTTGTCATATAGGAGGAAAACAATGAGCACACAAGCGTCATCAATAGCTGCATCGCCATCGCCAGCATGGGATGCCCTTAGAAGCACAGGAAGAGTGGGTCTTCGTATTGTGATGGACTCTGACTGTATTCTTAAAATCGTGCGTTTTGCACATTCTATTATTGGATTCATGGGTTCTCTGATTCCTTTGCCTGTCAGCGCTCATTGGGCGAATCTTGGTTTGGGAGGAGCGTCAGTAGCAGCATGGGGATGGGATTCCATCCATGTGACGCGCCGTGCAATCGCAACTCCAACGGAAGACCCTACCCCTCATTGGTCCGAAGCTCTAGCTAGAATTTCATTATGCGCAATCCGTTGGTTGGGGGTCTACGCCTTCATTTCGTCATGCCTGGAGCTTGCCAGTTTGGTCAATTTGCGTTCGCTGGTCGCTTCTCTTGGCAGCGTTCCTCTTGTCGGCAGCGCTCTGTCAGTATTTCCCTTGCTTTGCGTTGGAGGATTAATCAATGGCGCGGCGAATATCAGTTCGCAAGTAAGTGAAATGCGTGAAATTAAATTTGCGATTGATACATATCAAAGCGGAGGAGCGCAAGATGAACTGCAGCGCCATAAATATACGATTGCAACTCCGGAAGCGCTGGTCGCCGCTCAATACCAACTTAAAGTGGAACGCGCCAGGATGTGGTTGATAACGTGCGCTGAAGTAGCCAAAATCGCCAATTATGCTTTGGCGATTGTAACGATCTCTTTTGGCATCGTATGGAGCGTCGCGGCGACTCCCTATTTGCTCGCTTTAGGCGTTATTGTCGCCGGCCTTGCCCTGGTTGAAGTCATTTTTGATAAGGCGCGTCCGCAATCTGAGTTTTATGCCGTCTTACAAGCGCGAAACGCTCCTCCAGTCGTTCAAGTGCAGGAAGAAGAGGAAGAGTATATAGAGGAGTATGTAGAGGATCTCGCAGCGGACTCTGCACAATCTATTGCAGAACTTGCCGCGAGTGTTGGATCACAGGCGTCCAACGCTGGGGGACAAGCCGCCGCCGCTTCAGCTTCCGGAGAATCGATTCTCACGGGAGAAACAACCAACACTGGAAAACAAATCGCTTCTGGAGGAACAACCAATACGGGTTCTCAAACATCCAATGCTGGAGAGGTCATCAACACTGGATCTCAAACATCCAATGCTGGAGAGGCGACCAACGCCGGATCTCAAACATCCAATACTGGAGAGGCGACCAACACCGGATCTCAAACGTCCAATGCTGGAGAGGCGACCAACACCGGATCTCAAACGTCCAATGCTGGAGAACAAACTAGAATAGGACGATTCCCCCTTAAAAATCCGAATGCGGCGGATCAAGGTGGAAGGAAAAAAACACTCCGCAAACAAAAAGCTACTGCGGTGAATTCTGAATCGCGCTTTAAATTCCAAGTTCATGGAGGCCGCAATTATTTGATGACGGGCATGAATCCAAAGCCTGCAGCCCAATTAAATCCGGTGCATTTCCATATCAAAAACGAGCAAACAACCAGTTTAACATAAAAAAATCATGAAAACGAAGGGGGTCTCTGTGAGGCAGCTAAAAGGCTATAATGGATGGCATTTCATATTAACGATCTGCTTTGTCTGCTTGATGTTTAACGATGCAAGCGCGGAGGGTTCTTGGTCCGTGCCAGTGACTATTTCTACAAACAATGCGGATGTCCCAAACTTGGCGATGAATGCCGGCGGGGACGGAGTCGTCATATGGACTGATCGCATGCACGATAGAATCCAAGCTGCGACTTTTTCTTTGGAAAAAGGGGAATGGTCGACTTCGGCGACGCTCTCTCCACGGTTATTTTATACAGCGTCTCATCCGGCTGTCGCCGTTAATGCTCAAGGTCAGGCGGTGGCGATCTGGCAACACCTTTGGCAAGACTCTGTCAATCCATTGTTTTGCAGACCTTTATCTGATATTCATGCAGTGAAATCCGTTATAGGCTCCGGAACATGGTCGCAGGGATCCATGCTTTCCGCGCTGGGCCCTTCAGAGACTCCAAAGGTTGTCATAAACGACTCGGGGAGGTCGATTGCAATTTGGCCTAACGAATCGCTGCAAAGCGCTCTTCAAACTTCTGAAGGAGATGACTGGTCTTCGCCCATCACGGTGTCCGCCCTTACAATAGCATGCAATCCGCAGATCGTCCTCGATGGCGCGGATAACGCCATAGCGGTATGGGAACTCCTTGACTCAGACAAAAAAAAACAAATTTATGCGGCTATTTTAAAGGCTGGCGGCATGCGATGGTCTGATTCTGTGCAGTTATCAGGCGTCGGCAACGCAAGCGTTCCTCAAGTTGCGGCAGGGCCTGGAGGCTTTGCTGTGGCTGTATGGCAATTGGAACAGGTGATTCAGGCTGCAATTTTGTCGAACAACTCTTGGTCTTCCGCATCGACATTGTCGCTGCAAGGGGAACAAGTGTCCGCTCCTCAGATTGCAGTGGATTCATTGGGAAACGCCGCAGCCGTGTGGCAAAACGACTCGCGTGGAGGAGTGATTCAATTGTCAACGCTCACTGGCGGAAGCGGCGCTTGGTCCGCTCCGATCGATCTTTCCGCCGCGGGAGCCTCAGCTCCCCAAGTGGTTTTTGATCCAAATGGAAATGCGGCGGTTGTTTGGACAAATGGAAAAGCGGAGATATCAACATGCTTAGCGGCGGAAGGCGTTTGGTCAAAACCTTACGCTGTTTCTCCTCCGTTGGAAACAG
This sequence comes from Chlamydiota bacterium, assembly GCA_013287015.1. Classification (GTDB taxonomy): domain Bacteria; phylum Chlamydiota; class Chlamydiia; order Chlamydiales; family Parachlamydiaceae; genus JABDEO01. The sequence goes on along the minus strand of JABDEO010000035.1, from coordinate 4,742 downwards.
TGATCGCTCCACAAGTTGGCGTTGATGTTAATTCCAACATCCTTGTCGTTTGGAATAATTCCACTTTAAAGGGAACCGTCCAAGCCGCTGCAGGCGTCATATCATCGGCGTTGACTCCTGTTCAGCCGGTTGAAATCCCGACGCCCAAGGATGATCTAACAGATGGATCAGGCTCTTTGCAACCGCCTGTTGTTGATTCTCCCCCCATTCCTCAGCCAGCTCCAGCGCCTGTAATCAATCCTCCTGCGACGCCTTCGCCTGCAGTGACTGCGCCTGCTCCTCCGACCAACTTGCGAGGTTCTGTTTTTAAAAACCGTCATTCATCGCAAGCGGATCGCATTGTTCAACTCCGCTGGGATCCTAGTCCGGATCCATCTGTCGTGGGATACAACATCTATCGCGATTCCAAGTTGATAGCGAATGTTCCGCTTGCTTCCTCATCAGGATATGATGACCATATGCGTCGCAAGTGGGTTTCACATGTTTATTTGGTTGTGTCTGTGAATGCAGCGGGAATAGAAAGTCCCTATATTACGGTGACATTGCCGTAGCTGAAGAATGAAGAATGAAGAGAGGAGTGCAAGAGATTGAAGAGAGTTAAGTGAAAAATTCAACGCAAAGACGCAAAGGGATTGAATCTATTACCGATTTCAACAAGTAGTTAAGTTAGATAAAATTAATATTTTTATTTTTCTATACTAATTACTTGTTAAAACCGGTAATAGATTCAATCCCTTTGCGACTTTGCGTCTTTGCGTTGAATTTTTCACTTAACTCTCTTCAATCTCTTGCACTCCGCGTCTTTGCATTGAAAAATTGCAGATCTTTGTTTAGAATGGCCGAACAGCGATTCGAAACGGAGATTGTAATGGAAATCATCGATACAGCCATCTCAGAGGTCAAAATTATCGAACCAAAAGTGTTTGGCGATGACCGCGGTTTTTTCTTCGAAAGTTTTAATCAAAAAACGCTCCTTGAAAAGTTGGGCGTTAAAAATTATTTTGTGCAAGACAACCACTCGCATTCCGTTAAAGATGTTTTGCGTGGATTGCACTATCAAATCAACAACGCTCAAGGCAAATTGGTGCGCGTCGTTTCCGGCGAGGTGTTTGATGTCGCCGTCGATATTCGCAAGCGTTCTCCGACGTTCGGCAAATGGGTAGGAGAATGCTTGTCGGCAAAAAATAAACGAATGTTGTGGATTCCTCCAGGGTTTGCACATGGCTTTTTGGTTGTATCGCCTGAGGCCGATTTTCTTTATAAGACGACTAATTTTTATGATCCAGCTTCCGAATGCTGCATCCGTTGGGATGACCCTGAATTAGCCATCGCGTGGCCGCTTGGCGGCCAGCCCAGTTTGTCGGCAAAAGACAGTAAAGGAAAAACCTTAAAAGAGGCGGCGTTGTTTGCATGAGGAAAATTCTTATTACGGGTAAATATGGTCAGGTGGGGTGGGAGCTGCAACGCACAATGGCTTTGTTGGGAAATGTTGTCGCCATTGATATGGACACAGTTGATTTTTCCAATCCTGACTCCCTTGTCAAAATGATCCGAGACGTGAAACCGGATATCCTTGTCAACGCCGCCGCCTATACGGCTGTAGATAAGGCGGAGAACGAACCCGAAATCGCCATGGCTGTCAACGGGATCGCTCCGGGCATTATGGCTGAAGAAGCGAAACGTTTAAAAGCCGTTTTTGTGCATTATTCCACGGATTATGTTTTCAATGGTGAAGCAAGCCATCCTTTTCGCGAGGATGATGTTCCCGCTCCGCTTAATGTTTATGGCCGCACTAAGCTGGCGGGCGATCAGGCGATCCAAGCCGTGGGTGGTTTTTCGATTATTTTTCGCACAAGTTGGGTGTATGGAGCGCGCGGCAAAAACTTTTTACTGACAATGCTCAAATTAGCTAAGGAGCGCAGCCAGTTGAAAATCGTTGATGATCAGGTCGGGGCCCCTACATGGAGCCGTCTTATCGCTCAGGCGACTGCGGATGTATTGAATCGTTCTCATAATGCTCAGAACTGGGGATTATATAATTTGACGGCATCCGGACAAACAACGTGGCGGCGTTTTGCAGAAGAGATTTTTAAAATCGCCGGACGCATGCCTGATTTTAAAGCTCCGGAAGTTGTGGGAATCCCTTCGAATGAATACCCAACGCCCGCACAACGGCCTAAGTATTCGATGCTTTCCAATGCAAAATTAGCGGAAACATTTTCCTTAAAGATGCCTGCTTGGGATGCGGCGCTCGAACTTTGCATGCAAGAAACGCATAATCTTTAATTAAACCAAACACTGAATTGTCGCGCAGCTTGATGGTGAAACAACTCATAACCATAAATGATTGGGCACCCTCTTTTTTTTGCTTCAGCGACGAGAAAAGTTTCTCGAGGATGAATAATCGTTTCCATCACTAGGCGATCGGGAACGAGATATTCAGTGTCGATAGGCGCATTTTGATTTGAGGACATCCCCACCGGAGTGCAATTGATTAGCAGATCATATCCTTGTTGAGCGAAGAAAGAGAAATTCTCCAAATGACCGCCGACGCCGCCATAGCGAATCGCTAGTCGTTCAGCTTTGAGCGGACATCGGTTTAAGATGACTAGCTCCGCCTTGTGATGGTGGAGCTCATATGCAATGGCCTGGGCCACGCCTCCTGCGCCTAGAAGGATGATTTTCTTGCCGCGCACATCTATTTTTTGTTGAATCGCTTCTAGGGCCCCGCTCCCGTCGGTATTGCAGCCAATGACATCACCGCTCTCGCTCTCAAACAGTAGAGTGTTCACAGCTCCGATTGCTTGGTTTTGCGCAGTGCAATGCTTTAATATTGTTTCTTTCAAAGGCATAGTGACGCTCAAGCCGCAAAAGCCCAATTTTCGCAGCAGCGTTAATGTTTCAGCGAGATCGCAGTCTGCGGTTTTGACCTTGACATAGACGGCATTGAGATCCAATTGGCGAATGGCGGCATTATGGGTGTCGTGACTGGGACTCTGTTCGACAGGGTCGCCAATCAGCCCATACAGGCGCGTAGAGGCGTTTAACTTGCGATAGTGGTATGTTTGCAACAGGGTCTGAGCGCTTAATTGTCCAGTCATTGTCCGGCTTGCATCATCCAAGGCGGCATAAGTCAAGGCGCTCCCACAGATGGGCCCCAGCACGCGCGTGAGCTGACCATGTTCACCTACGCACATGCCCGCTAAACATTCTCCCTTCAGAGCAGTCTTTTTAATAAAAGCCAGCATATGCAGCGCATCCAGAGGATTTTTGGCCGACGTGACAATTTTGTACAGGTTTGCGGAGCGTTTTTGCATTTTTTGAAAAATGGATTCGAGATCCTTACAAGAGGCGTTGAAATCATGCAGAGAGCAAATAATCTGGATGTTTGGAGCCGCATTCGTCATTTCGTCAAAAAAAACCGAAGAAACATCGCATTCCAAGTCCAGATAATCGGGAGTTAACGGCAATAATTTTTTGATAACGGCAATGCGTTTTTCTTCGCTCTCGGAATATTTTCCGCCATCTTTGACTCTACGCAAAGTGAAGATGACGGGCAAAGAAGAGCTTTGACGAAGTTGGGTTAAATGATTCAATTGTGAAAATTGAAAAAGGTCCAGGCGAAATTCCACGATGTCCGCCAACGAGCTTGCCTGCGCTGTCTGTTGCAGCGCCTCTTCAAGAGAGGGTCCTGTAATGACAATGCACAATTTGGAAGATTGCGTCATTTGTTGAATTTTTCCTGATGCAAAGCGCGCAGCGCCATCTGGACGGTTTGGACGCCCGCCAAAACGCCCTCCTCATACCGGAACATGGGGTGATGTTCAAGTTCCAAAAAATCATTAGGCTGCAGTAGATCATCGGTTGTGAGATTGGGAATAATCTGTCGGCCGCACATTAAAACTTTTTTGTGTTGTAAAGCGATTAAATCGTCGAACAGTTTTTCTATGGCTTCCCACTCAGGCGGTTTCATTCCAGCTTTTTCCAAAGGTTAAATTGCAACTTTACTGGCTATTTTTTAAAGAAGCAAGCAAACTTGATAGGGGAGGGTGCAATTAAGCAAAATAAATCCTTGCATGAATACATCATATTCCTTACTCTAAGTAAGGAATGATTGATTCATTTATAGAGGTCATCACATGCAGTTAAGAAAGGCTACAATTACTAGCAAAGGTCAAGTCACTATTCCTAAAGATATTCGTGACATGCTTAAAATCGGTCCTGGAGATCAGATTGACTTTATCATCAGCGATGAAGGAGCCGTTCTTATTTCTTCTCGCACTTGTGATTTCCGCTCACTTAAAGGTTTTTTTCATAAGAAAGGAAGAAAGGCCGCCACTTTAGCGGAGATGGATGAGGCGATCAAAAAAGGTGCAAGCAAGGCGCTATCATGATTGGATTAGATACTAATGTCATCATTCGTTACCTCATGCAAGATGACAAAAAGCAATTTACTCGCGCAGAAAAAATAGTGGAGTTGGCGATCAAGCAAAAACAAATGCTCCACATCAATTTAGTTATTCTGTGTGAAGTTGTTTGGGTATTAAGTTATCACTACGAACTCAAGAGAGAACAGATAAATGAATTCTTGGGCAAGCTTCTTTATGCCGAACAGATTGAAGTGGAAAACCGTCAATTGGCGCTGAGCGCCTTTCATGAGTATCAAAACTCACAGGCTGATTTTGCAGACTGCCTGATAGGGTTTATAAATCAATCTTTTGGCTGTGCAACGACATACACGT
>JABDEO010000034.1:9679-17981 GCA_013287015.1 Chlamydiota bacterium | reverse complement strand
CCGTAGGTCTTGTATGTTGTCACTGTTCCGCCTGTACCCCGACACCAGGTTAACAAACCTATCATACCGTTTCTAAGTACTCTTGAAACCGTCTTATAGGCATATTCTCCGCGCCCTAATTCTCCAGTTGTTCCGACTCGAATAAACTCTTGCGGATTTATTTTCAGGCTGTCTACTTCCATGCCTACTTGTCTCAAAAACTGCAGATGTTTAATCGTTTGCTGTTCAAAATTCATATATTCCATAATTATAACCTCTTAATTTTAATCTCCTGACCATGTGGACAGGAATATGTTTATTTTGTTGATGTTTCGTCTCGCAATGTTGCCCCTTTGAGCTCAAAGCGATAGGAGTTGTGAACCACGCGGTCCAGAATGGCATCTGCTAAGGTTGCATCTCCAATGGCTGAATGCCAATGTTTGACTTCCAATTGGCTTGTAAGAATGGTTGATTTCTTTTTGTATCTATCATCTAAAATCTCCAAGAAATCACGACGATTTTGATCCGTAAATGGGCTGAGAGCAAAATCATCAAGGATTAATAAATCTATTTTTGAGACGGCATGGAGCTTCCTTAGATAGTTTCCTTCTGCTCTTGCTTGAACCAGTTCTTCAAGAAATCTTGGCAGTCTCATGCTCAAGGCTGTATAACCTTTTAAGCACGCCTTGTGGGCAAATGCTTCAGCAAGATATGTCTTTCCTGTTCCTGTTGCACCTGTAATGAGGATATTGCGATGGTCTTGAACCCAACGACAACTTTCAAGTGATACCACGAGCGACTTGTCAATCTTTCGAGTTGCTTTGAAGCTAATGTCTTCAAAACATGCTTGCGTCTTCAATTTTGCTGTACTCAGCCGCCTTTTTACTCGATTGCTTTCGCGAAGCGAAATTTCGTGTTCAATAAGTAAACCTAGGCGTTCTTCAAAACCAAGCTTTCCAATATCTGGCAGTTTGAGCTGCCCTTGTAAAGCCTCAAGCATGCCATTCAATTTTAATGCTTTTAGCTGTTCTAAGGTGGGGTGTAACATCATAATTGATATTCCTTTATATGAAAATTTAGGCAAAATGTTCAGCGCCGCGCACGTTTGCGTGGCACTGTGGTAGATGACTTTCAACGGTTCCATGCACAGGAAAAGGCAAACGATCAGCATCGTTAACGAGCATCGATCGTAGCGCTTTATATGAATGGATATTTAAGATGAGGGCACGCTCACAGATTGCCTCCAACCTGTCATTGCCAAATTCTTTGGAAAGTGTCAATGCACCTAGAACTGTGTGGCACAATACCTTTGGAGGCCTTCGCTTAAGATTGAATATTATTTCTGTCCACTTAGTCGTGTAGGGACCTATGTTCTTTGCCTTAATCAACAATTTTTCATGATCATAGGAATCAAAGTAGTGTTGATATTTAGGTGGCATGTGTTCGCGAATTGTTGTTCTTCCACCTTTGACAAAGCTGCGACAATGCCTGGCAATGACCTGACCTTTGTGGAAAATTTCGACAATATTGATATCTACAACAGCCTCTAAATCTGCCCTTGCACACTTGAAAGGAACACTGTAGTTGTGGCCATGTATAATAACATGATGATCTTGACCCGCAATAAGCTTGACAAACCACTCGCGATAGCTATAGCGTGTAGCTGGCAGCGGCTTAAGCATAGGTTTGTCGATTTCTATATAGCAGCTCTCCCTGGATCCTGAACGTTTTTGAAACGGACGATTATTTATCTGAACTAATCGCGGCCGAATGGCTTCATTGATGGCCTGCAAGCCAAAAAACGTGTGATTCCGAAGAGGGGCAATAATTTCACGCTGGGCCAGTTGAACACCCAATTCTGCTTTGGACTTGTCTTTCGGTTTTCGCGATCTAGCAGGAACAATAAAAGTATTATAGTGCTTGCCAAAGTCTTGGTAAGACCGATTAACAGATGCTTCATAGCGATCTGGGGTTGTGATTGCCGACCGTAAGTTATCGGGAACCACCATCTCAGTGACACCTTCATTGAATTCAAAAGCATTGGCGTTTGATTCAATCCAACAAGGTAATTGTTGAGACGTACTTGCCTCAACATAGAGCCGATCTGATGCGCCTAAAACCGCGACAAAAATCTCAGCTTTAAAACATTGACCAGTTTGGGGACAAATGTAAGGTATCTTGTCTCCTGAGTAGTCGATAAAAAGCTCCTCACCGGCTTTGTGAGGCATTGGTGTGTAGATATTGTTCTTTCTAGACCAAACTTCATACATCTCGCAAAAGCGACTGTACTGATACCCATCGGGGTGGGCTTGTTTATATTCTTGCCAAAGTAGCTGGAGAGTAACCCCTGCTCGCTTTAGCTCTTTTTCAATATAAGCCCAATCGGGCATCGGACGTTGTGTGGTATTTGCTGAGAGCGCCAGCTCGAGAGCTTCGTCTCTCATGGTTTCTATCTGTGGCCAAGTTAGCCCCTTGGCCTTTGCGATGGTGATATTATCGTAGACGGTGGAATATGGAATCCCAGTCATTCCTGCGATATTTCGTATCTTTCGTTGATCAACGAAATGCATACGTAGAATGTCTCTGACATTTTGCATAGGTATCCTTATATTGCTCATGCATTCCTCCAGTGGAATAATTGCATGAAAAGGATACTAGCTAGCTCGCCGAGCGGAAAGATCAATAACAATCAATCTGGGTGCCGCGGCAGCGCCCCCGATCAGACGCCTACTCCTCGAAAAAAAAGGAGAGGCCAAAGAAAGAGGTATTATACCGCCTTATCGCGTGATCGCTTTGGCCGGAATTGCTGATCGCTTTGAATGGAATGACTGATCGCTTTCAGCGGAATCAGTGATCGCTTTCAGCGGAATAGCTGATCGCTTTGAGTGGAATGGGTGATCGCTTTAAAATGGAATGGGTGATCGGTTTGAGTGGAATACGCATTTCATCTTCATCACGTTCTTTCATAAACTCTTCCCTAACTCCACATTATTTGGCCAGTAACTCGACTACTTTCTGATTTAAGATCTGTTTGACAAGTTTAAAAAGGTTGGACAGGGGTTGGACAAAAATGAAGTTTCAGAATTTGTTTTTGATCGACATATGATCGTAAGTCACTGAAAGTAAGTGGATGGGGGCGGTTGGACTCGAACCAACGCAGACCGAAGTCGAGGGATTTACAGTCTGAGGGAATTCAATTCTTAACAACCTAGGACAACTCTTATCAATCTAAATATCAGTATGTTAGAGTGATTTAGACGTTGGAAATTGCTGAATAAAATTGCCTTTTCTTGAGCATTACTGTCCCAAGAGTGTCCCCCAACATCTTACTTTTTATGACGTTCTATCTTATCAGTTTTGATGGGAACGCGAATGTATTTATATTCAGGCTTCACTTCTTTAATCTTACCATCTTTTTCAACCACCAATGGAATGCCTGTGCGTATTGAAAGATCCATGGCTTGCTCAACGCCCTTTTTGTGAGCCTCTAGCAGCATCTCATTAATATTTTGTTTATGTTTTCGTGTTGGCATGTGCTATCCTTTCAATTTCTTCCCATATGCTTGGTTCTTCAACTTTTAATACTTCTGTATCATTCTTTATTGCAATGACTTTATTCGGCTCATTTAAGGAATTGTCCAAAATAAGAGTGCTATCAGAAAGAGGCAAATAATATTTAATGAGATTTTTTAGTCCGGCGTGATAGCGTCTTCTTACAGTATCTTCAGGTATGTTGTGCCCCCCTAGAGAGACTCGCTTTGCTACTCGCTTAACAGCTAAGTCAGGACTGGAAAGCCATAAAAATAATAAGTGAATTTTATATCCTTGTTCTCGAGCTCTTTCAATGTGTTTAACATAATTTGTTCCCGATGCTGTCGTTTCAAAAGCAAAACTCTTATTGGCTTTAAGTAACTCCTGGAGCCTTTTTAACATAAGCTTGCTTGCGGATAAAGACACACTCTCAGGATGCAGTGGAGCAAGTCCTCGGGCAATTTCATCTGCATTAAGAAATTCGTGAATTACCGTATTTTGTATCAATGGCATGGCGGTTGTCGTCTTACCAGCGCCATTCGGTCCCGCAATCATAAAAATTTTCTTTGTCATAAAACTACAATCATCCTAAAATTTCATGCAGTGAACTTGCTTGCCATGCAAAAAAGTCATTATGGTCCACCCATGGCTGCTTTGTCTAATTCTTGTCGGTAAAGATCAAATAAATTGTGAAGCGCTTGAAAGTCTCTGCCAAAAACAAATCTATTAGCCTGATCATAAACTAATATAGTAACTAAAATTCCAGCCTCTTTGCGACTCTCTTGTGGTAAATAAGTATAACCCCACTCATGATTCTTCAAACCAACTAATAATAAATCTGGAGAAATGGGGAAATATATTATGTTATCAGCTAAATGAGACTTTTCAGATAAGGAAGGGCCCTTGACCATCACCGGCCGATCATTTGTTAAAATAGGACCGTCTGAAGAATCTACTAGCTGCAGCAACCATTTTCTTTTTACAAAATATGGTTCAAGCTCGTCTCTTAGATGAAAATAAAACTCAAATTGTTCTCGCTTCGGAAGTTGTTTTACATTTTCATTATAGGCATTGTATCCTAAAGTATTATTGATTGTTTCTATAGCCTGCGATCCTGGATTAGCCACAAAGAGCCAGCAGATCCACTTAAGCAAAAAAATCATATCGGATTCAGATATATTTTTTAGACTTTTTTGATCTCTGATACTGGTTAAAATTAGTGAAATTGGTCCTTCAATATAAGAACAAATGGTTTTTTCTAACCATGGCTTATTAATATATTTTAGATCGCTTGGAACCAAAACATTTGCTGGTGGGCTAAAGTGAAGAAGAGAGGATGGCAGCCCCTTCAAATCATCGTCGTTAAAACAGAAGAAATCTTCTTCAGCACAAAAACTTTCTATAGACGCTTTTTTTAAATGCCCGGTTTTTTTATCTAATCGAATAGTCTGTTTTTCTGTTATGTTCCATGCCTTCATATAGCTTTGTGGTACATAATGACACCGAACCATCAAATCCTCCTTTATCATAGCAGAGACAAACTGAAAAATGATTCTATCACGCCAAGCCTTTTCTTACTTCCCTTTTTATGACCTTTTGGCTACGCTAATTTAAGTTAACGAAGCCAAAACATTTTTTAGGTTAATCATGAGCTTAGCTATCATCCCATCTTTTGAGTTGTCCGTTGAACAGTAAGCGGGAAATAAACCCACCTGGACAGAAAATTAAGAAACGGTTTTTTGATTGCGGCTCTTGAGCCACTCGTCGGGAAGAAGTTCGTAAAGCTTTTGACTGTTATGGCCCATGATTCGGCGCATTACATCTTCTAGATATTCGCGGGGATTAATGTCCAAACCACGACAGGTCTGAACCAAGGAAAAAAGAATAGCCCCAGCTTCGCCACCGTCCGCACTACCGAAAAAAAGCCAATTTTTACGTCCTATTGCAAGCGGCCTGACAGCTCTTTCAGCTACATTGTTGTCCAACCGTGCAAAGGCATCCGTTGTATAGTTCTTCAAATAAGGAATTAGGCCGCAGAAATAGCCCATAGCTTCTTTGAGCTTGGATTTGGGCAAGATCTTGCCATCCATAAGCGCTGAGTATGGACCTAAACTTAAAGCTTTATCTAATGAATATATTGCACAGCTTAAAAATAATGAAAAAATTTACGATGATTTAAGAAAAAATTATGAAATAAAAGAAGAAGAATTGCCAACGCAAGCAGATGATTATGTTGAGCGGTATAAAGCTCTACTGGATGAATATAATGCACAGATTGCTAGTTATAGCAAAAGTGACGAAGATTTAGAAAAGCAACATGAAATTAATAAAGAAAATTTAAAAAAGCAGTTGGACCTATCATACGATCAAATCAGAATTTTTGAATCAGTTCCCATGCAAAAAAAACTTTTGGCGTCTGAATTAGATTCATCCTTAAGATCCCATGCAGCGGCAATAAAACAAACAAATGTGATCGATACAATACAATCAATAATATTTGATGTAAGCAAAGGTTCATTATATTTAGCTACTGGATGGAGATGGGCGGGTGCCAATACACATAAGAAATTTTCATTTTTTCCTTCAGAAGCCAATAACAATCAAAATCCTAGTCCTTCTATAAAATTAGTGCGTAATCTTAATTGGCCGTGGATGATTTTAGGGTCTGAGGCAGTATGTGTTTGTACAGATCCAGGTGAAGGTAAACCACAATTTGTGAATGTAACATTTCCTGGTTTTTTGGGCGTGCTTTCTGGAATGAATAATCACCGTGTGGCCCTTGCTTGCAGTCAGACTGGAAACCATAAACAGGAAGGAATGCCGGTTACATTGCTCTTCCGTCGCGTTCTTGAGGAAGCGACGACTAAAGACGAAGCTTTGAAGATTATTTCGGAAAGCCAACCAGCTTCATCCATGAATGTAACCATTGCAGGAGTTGATGGTTTGGCAAGGGTTGAACTGGATCCTTTGCGTCAAAAAATTGGCTATGCTCATATTGTTGAGGCAGTCTAACCACTAGTGATTATTTGAATACTTTTCATTCCAGATATCTATATATTTAAAGAATTTGTCATTTTTGTATAAATTAATCTATTTTCAGATATAATAAACCTATTGTAATAAATATTAAAAATCATTTCTAGCTTATATCATATGAAAATCGATTATTCAATAAGTAAATCAGCCAAATACGTTGCCTATGTGCATGTTCCATTTGTACATGGCTTCAGACACTTTGCTCTGACTTTTTCATGTAAGATTAAAATAAATCTAGCTCAAAGAATTCGACATTTCGCCATGGGCATTTTAAAGTGTATTTTCTTTGTTGGAGCATTAGTGACTTTTCTTGATCGAAAAATTAATGATAGAATTGAACAAAAAACTATTCATATTAACGCTAATACTCCTTATGCCCGTGGAGAACAATTTGGTCAATTGCTTCGTTCTCAAACTCAAGAAATATATAAAACGATTATATCGTTAATTGTAAAGGATGACAAATTTGAAGCCGAAAAAAAACAATTAATGAATTTTATTCCAGATTCGATGAGAGAAGAGATGCAAGGATTGGCAAATGGAGCTCAGGTGTCATTTGAAGATGTTATAGACGTCCATACATTTCTTGATATTAAGGCAGGAGAACATGGTTGCAGCGTATTGGCATCTCATCAACAAGGTGAAATAATAACGAGAGTAGTTGCCTCAAACCATTTTGAATGTGAAGAAGGTTCAATTGATCCAACAAAGACTCGTAAGGGTTATGACGAAAGTTTCAAAAATGTTTTAGCTGAGGATGGTCATAAACTTAAATCTTTATACAATGAACACCACGCTAAACGTAGATTGTTGTACGATGAGTATTGTCTGCAAGATAAGACGTTAAATGATGATGTATATATTGCACAGCGTGAAGGTAAGACAGAAATTCAAAACGATTTAAGCAAACAATATGAGATAAAAAAAGAAAAATTAAAAAATAAAAAATTAACAATGCAAGAGCGTGATTATTTTGATCAGGACATAGCATTACAGGATGAATATGATGCAAAGCATAATAATTGTTGTAAAGAAATAGATGATTTACAAGAACAATATAAAATTAACAAAGAAAATTTATATAAACAATATGAGATCAGTAGAGAAAATTTTATTAAACAATATAAAATAAATAGAAAAATTTTAGAAGAACCGCTCGAATTATTAAATGATCAATTCAGAATTTTTGAATCAATTCCAAGACAAAAAAAACTTTTGGCGTCTGAATTAGATTCATCATTAAGATCCCATGCAGCCGCAATAAAACAAACAAATGTAATCGATACAATACAATCAATAATATTTGATGTAAGTAAAGGTTCATTATATTTATCTACTGGATGGAGATGGGCGGCTGCCAATACACATAAGAAATTTTCATTTTTTCCTCCAGAAGTCAATAGCAATCAAAATTCTAACCCCTCTATAAAATTAGTCCGTAATCTTGATTGGCCTTGGATGATTTTAGGATCTGAAACAGTATGCGTTTGTACAAACCCAGGAGAAGGTAAACCACAATTTGTGAATGTAACATTTCCTGGTTTTTTGGGCGTGCTTTCTGGAATGAATAATCACCGCGTGGCCCTTGCTTGCAGTCAGACTGGAAACCATAAGCAAGAAGGAATGCCGGTTACATTGCTCTTCCGTCGCGTTCTTGAGGAAGCGACGACTAAAGACGAAGCTTTGAAGATTATTTCGGAAAGCCAACCAGCTTCATCCATGAATGTAACCATTGCAGGAGTTGATGGTTTGGCAA
>JABDEO010000034.1:0-9579 GCA_013287015.1 Chlamydiota bacterium | reverse complement strand
AGCGACGACTAAAGACGAAGCTTTGAAGATTATTTCGGAAAGCCAACCAGCTTCATCCATGAATGTAACCATTGCAGGAGTTGATGGTTTGGCAAAGGTTGAACTGGATCCTTTGCGTCAAAAAATTGGCTATGCTCATATTGTTGAGGCAGTCTAATTCTTAGCGCTTAGCGGTTATCAAGAAAATTTTTTGTGAAATGCGAGCTATAGCTCAATCAAGCCATTTGTTATTTCTTTGGAAGAACTCAAAAAGACGCTTCCTGAAAATTAAATTATCTTTCCGTAATATGTTGCAAACTGCTTTTAACAGATCTGAGAATATTGCGACCATCTCCTCCAAAATTATCAAACTGCTATGTCGAACGGGGGGTGAGGTAACGGGTAACGACCTGAATCTACAGTGATAAATATTCCTATCTTGTTTATAATAAATGGATATATTATAAATTAATATTAAAAAATTAAATTATTGTATTGAAATATATAATTTTATTATGCTAGTATTACAATAGATAAGTTTGTTCTTGTCTTGTGATTTCGTTATAGATATACTTATTATTAAAAATGTTTATTTTGGTGTTACTATGTCTTGGCCGGAAGAACTGAATATTAGTTTTCAATATTTAGGTACTAATTATAATGTCGGCTTAAAAAAGGGTGAAAAATCTGATCATTCAGTGGAAATTAATGGCGCTAGCTATGCTGTTTTAGTCTTGAGGAAGAGAAAAGATTCTGTCCTGATTTCGAACAATATTACGACCTCTTTGAAAAATGCTTTCGAAACGGCAAAATTGCAGTGAGATGTTTATGCTCAGAAAAAGGGAAAACAGTTTCTGCAGCGATGCCTGTGGATTGGCTAAAGCTAGTTCATGAAGGGCGGTTAACAGATGACGGTATCAAAGATAAAAATGTTAAAAAGGCGGGGCTATATGTTGCTCCAGAGCTCACTGTTGCATGGCTTTTAATCAAAGGGAAAGCCGTTTTATCAAAAAGAAGGCCTGCTCAAGAACGTGAAGACATGGTTTATATATGCATTGGGATGTTGACATGGGTATGCCAACAACCAATACTCCCAGAACTCCCACGAGAGAAACGGAAAAACTCGCACTCATCTAATGAAAATGCATTTCCTCACTTCATAGACTGTATTTAGAAATAGCAAGATCTATCTGTTAATCTTTTCTATGGAAATCATGCTCCATTTGGCGCTATGATTCTTCCAAAAACCTCTCTTAAAATTATGAACGATATGACCATGAATAAAACAGTCAAAACAGACCGATTGATCTTGCGTCCTTGGCAAAAAGAAGATTTAGAACCTTTTGCTCAGCTTAATGTGAACCCAAGAGTTAGGGAATATTTTCCAGGGCTTTTGAGCCATCAAGAAAGTGACCACTCTGTCAAGCTGATGTCAGATCACATTGAAAGATACGGATGGGGATTTTGGGCAGCCTCCTTAATTGAAACAGGCGAATTCATCGGTTTTATTGGACTGGAAGACGTTCATTTTAAAGCGCACTTTACGACCCCGCCTGCAGTTGAAATTGGCTGGCGGTTAGCCTTCAATTATTGGGGGAAAGGATATGCAACAGAAGGCGCCTTGGCAGCTTTGCAATATGGGTTTGAGTCATTGAATCTTAAAGAAATCGTCTCTTTTACAGCTGTGCAAAATCAGCGTTCCAGACATGTCATGGAAAAGATTGGTATGCATCATGACCAAAAAGACGATTTTGATCATCCTAGGCTTCCAGAAGGTCATAAACTAAAAAGGCATGTTCTGTATCGTCTCAAGCAAAATGAATGGAAAAAGAGCCAAGGGAAATGATTTATGACCTCGTTTATCACCCCACATTGTATTTCCGTGTACGTCGTATACCAAAATTCTGAGAGTCCTCTCTACCTTCTAATCAGACGATGCGGAAAATATTTACCAGGAACTTGGCAAATGATCTCTGGGGGAATCGAAAACGGTGAAACAGCTTCACAAGCAGCGTTAAGGGAAATTCAAGAAGAAACAGGGTTAATTCCTCATACTTTGTACTCAGCGGATGCAGTGGAGACATTTTATATGCAGAGCAATGACAAAATTACTTTCGTCCCTGTCTTTGTAGCATTTGTTGACAACCTGAAGGTCTCTCTCTCGCCTAAAGAACATGACGCCTATGAATGGCTTTCGCTTGAAAATGCAAAAGATAGGCTTGTTTGGGCAGAGCAGCGAAGGGTCATTTGTCATATCCATGACACCTGCGTGATGAAAAATCCAAATGAGCTACTCCGAGTGGATATAAATGGAAAATAAGCTCCAAATCCTATTGAATACGCCACGGCTCATTCTTCGTCTCCCAAATGAAAATGATATCACTGATTTGTATCGTCGCAAGCTTAATCTTCCGAATGCTGTCTTTAAATACATCGATCATGAAGATGCAATGGTGGCTGCTGTATTTAAAATCTCGCAAATCGGGAGTCCGGATCTGATTTTAAAAATTTGCTCTCGAAAAGGAGACTTTTTAAGAGAGTTTTATTTCTTAACCCATTTTGCTGGCAAAATTCCAGTGCCGAAGATCATCCAGCTTATAGAACCGGAAGCTGGAATGGATGCAGCTGTTTTGATGGAATGCGTGCCTGGCGATCTTCTTAAATCGGAAATCGTCACTAGAACTCTGGCATGGGAAATCGGTTCGCTTCTTGCCTCCATCCATCTTGAGCATGCAGAAGGATATGGAGACTTGACAGATCCATCACAATTGAGTAGCGATCCTAGAATCCCTTTTACGATGAAATTTGAAGAGGGACTGGAAGAATGCAAAGGCCACCTGCCTGAAAGCCTCCTTGAAACATGCAGACGCCGATTTGATAAAGATATCGATCTTCTTTTGTTCGCGGATGGTCCTTGTGTTATACACCGCGATTTCCGCCCGGGCAATGTCATCGCTTCTGATGAGAAAGTGCGAGGAATCATCGACTGGTCCTCCGGCAGGGGAGGATTCGCTGAGGACGATTTCTGTCCATTGGAATTTGGCGAATGGCCTGCAGGCTGTAAAAGCTCTTTTTTAGAAGGATACGCCTCCATTAGAAAAGTTCCTGACTACAAGCCAATGATGCCTCTTTTGCGCTTAAGTAGAGCAGTTGCGGCGGTCGGCTTCACTGTCAAAAGAGGAACTTGGGAATCCAGAAATTCAAAGCTTTATCAATTCAATCTTAGCTATCTTGAATCTCTTGCTGTCGGAGACAAAGCATGATATTTGCATATTTACAAAGAGCAACTTTTTTTAATCTCAAAAATCACCAAACAATCTGTTATTTAGTGCTGTAGATAAGACTTGAATGTGTGTATTGGAAAGATGGGCATAGCGCTTGGTCATCTGATCTCATTCTTTCTTCATCGCTTAAGAAACGGGTTCGTTCGTTTGAAATTTTTGGCTTAGAGATCTTTAGGACGGGATTTTCTTGCATCCATTCCCAATCGGAGCACTTGGACTGCGGCGTGAAGGCGGGAGAGTCCATGGAGTATTTTGATCCTCATCGGCTATGTCCAGACGAATCCCAACAACACGCCCTTTTGCTTCAGCTTTTGCAACGATATTTTCAACCTCTAAGCGACTAATTTTATGAAGGATGGCTTCAGAAAAGAACAGCCAGACGTGAGCGCCTTTGCCGGAACGAGATCGCTCTAATGCTGCCGGCAAGCCCATCTGGTGACAAGTTTTGAGAAATGCGGCAGCATCTTCTGTCCAACTCGCTTTGTCAAAATCCGCCGCCAGAAAAAAACATGTTTCATCTAACAGCATTGGGTAGACACCCATCACGAAATCTTTGCCGCAATTATCCAGGCCAGAAAGATGCCAATGGACGACATCGTCAGTGATAGGAAGTAAGCGACGATGTTTACATTCAGAACATTTAATTTTTGGTTTCTCGCAGATGCCACGAACCCATTCATTACCACAAGCAAAAACATAACCAGATTTTCCAGTTTTTTTGTTTTCAAATCGTTTAGGGTATACTTCTTCGCGTCCACGAAAAAAAGAACGAAATAGGGCAATTTTAGCTTGAGGCGATGATTGATTATTTGCGCTAACGCTGATTTCCATTTAAGAAGGCCTTTTCAGACTGGTTAGATTTTGAGGTTGACGTGTAATCCGCTAAATGATAATAATGCATACAGAATCAAATAAATGCAAACGTTTTTATCATATGAAAGCAAGAAAAAATGATCCCATAGAAATTTTTCGGCAGCACAATGGCATCTTGCGTACAGCTGAAGCAATAAAATTAGGAATACATCCTGTTTATTTGTACAGATTACGAGACGAGGGAGTTCTCGAGTCATTAGGTCGAGGGGTTTTCCGATTAGCTTCCATGCCTGATTTTTCAGAGCCTGATTTGGTTTTGGTTGCAAAAAGAATTCCTCAAGGGATTGTTTGTCTAATATCAGCTTTGGCCTACTATAAACTGACAACTCAAATTCCTCACTTTGTCTACATAGCTTTACCCAGAACTTCAAGGCTTCCTAAACCTAATTACCCTCCATTGCGTTATTTTTGGTATTCCAAAAGCGCTTATGAATCTGGTGTTGAAACAATTTTAGTTAGCGGCTTTCCAGTTAGAATTTATAATGTAGAAAAAACTTTAGCTGACTGTCTTAAATTTCGACAAAAAATCGGAATGGATGTTGTTTTAGAGGCATTCAAGGAGTACTGGAGAAAAGGACGGACTGATCTTGATAAGCTTTACGATTATGCTAAAATTTGTCGTGTTGAAAAAATTCTTCAACCCATCATTGAAACAATTGTGAGTCAATAACCATGAATAGAGAATAACTATGCTTTTGGAAGAACTACAAAAACTGGTCGCAGCAGGCGAATCAGAAAATCTGGAGTTTAAAAAGACGACAGGACAACGTACCGAAGCCGCTAAAACTGTTTGTGCGTTACTTAATGGACTCGGGGGATTTCTTCTTTTTGGCGTATCAGACAGAGGTGAAATCACGGGTCAACAAGTAACAGCAAAAACCCTAGAGGATATCTCTCTTGAATTACGTAGGATTGAACCACCAGCATTTCCGGAAATTGAAACTCTCTCCATAGGTAATGACAAAGCTGTGGTTGTTATTCGTGTTTCTGGAAAAATGGGTACTTATTGTTACGATGGACGTCCTTATATCCGACATGGCCAAACAACGCAGATTATGCCCCGTGGAGAGTATGAAAAGCGCGTTTTAGTGAAGTTTCATGCCCACCGGCGATGGGAAAACGAGCTTGCTCCTGATTGGGTAACTATACAGGATTTAGATGAAGATGAAATTCAAGCAACCCTCCAGAATGCTATCTCATTGGGGCGTATGAAAAAACCCACTCATACCGATTCAGAATCTATTCTTCGTGGACTGGGTCTTTTTGATGATGGGCATCTCATTAATGCAGCCGTTGCGTTGTATGGAAAGAGCGAAAGGCTTTTCGCAAGCTATCCTCAGCTATCTATCAGGCTGGCTAGATTTAGAGGGACTGATCGATTAGGCGGCTTTATGGACAACCGCAATTACTGGGGAAATGGTTTTGATCTTTCGAGGCGCGGTGAGTCGTTTCTACTGGATCATGTCCCTATCTCTGGGCGTGTTGTACCTGGAAAAATGATTCGAGAGGATTACCCTCTTTATCCGCCTCTTGCTACACGAGAGGCCCGAGTCAAGGCCCGAGTCGTTAGAAGATGCAGTGCTTAATTTGCTTAAAAAAAATGCTCCCTTATCTAAAAGTGAACTCTCTCAAGGCCTGGGGCATAAGCATATTTCGGGAGCTTTAAAGAAAGTGCTTGCAACCCTACTAAAACAGGGCAAAATTGTTTATACAATCCCTCAGAAACCAAACAGCAGGCTACAAAAATATAAATTACCTAATGAATTGAAAATCTCATTGATTGTCAAATAGTTATGTTATAAAATCTTACCCTTATGAAAGACATCCAAAAATGAAAATAAAAATTTTTCTATCAACACTATTGTTGAGCTTCCAAACCCTCATTGCAGAACCTACTTTGGAAGATCAAGTAAAAGCAGCCAAAAACCCTGACTACTATATTCATGTAGTAATGGAAACCTAATGCAAACAGTAGAAGTCTACGAGACTAAACCAGAAATGTTTAATCCTCAGGCTGAAGTAGCTGCCTGCTATCTTGAATGCGATGGGAAGCTATTGCTGCTACTGAATGCGCCCGGTGATTCAGAAGCTGGATCATGGGGAGTCCCGGCAGGAAAATTAGAATCGAATGAAGCCCCATTAAATGGAGCGACTCGCGAGCTTTTTGAAGAAACTTCGATTTCCATCGACCCATCACAAATTCAGTCGATTGGATCCCTTTATATTCGAAAACCGGAAGTCGATTATATCTACCACTTATTCCGCATCAAGGTAGCCACAAGACCCGAGGTTCGACTATCATCGGAGCATCAAAATTATCGATGGGTGTCCGCAGAGGAAATGGAAATGATGCCGATCATGATTGGTGGCAAAGAAGCCTATGCGCGTTATCGAGCGTTAGCAGCAAAAAAACGCATTGGCGCAAGCGTCAATGCTTATCTCATCTTAAAACAAGAAGGCAAAATCTTGCTGCATTTGAGGAGAAATACCGGCTACTGCGATGGAATGTGGAGTTTGATTGCAGGTCATGTAGAAGATGGAGAATCAGCCACTGAGGGAATGAGTAGGGAAGCATATGAAGAAATTGAGATTCAGATCGAGCCTCTTAAATTGAAAGCTGTCCACGTGATGCATCGAAAAACAAATCGGCTCAACGTGGATATCTTTTTCGAATGTGCGTCCTGGGAGGGCAGTATCATCAACCGCGAACCCGATAAATGCGAGCGCATTGCTTTTTTTCCACTAGACGCATTGCCATTAAACGTAGTGGATTATAACGTCATAGCCTTAAAGGCTATTCGTGAAGGGAATTTTTATTCTGAATGTGGATGGATGCCATGATTTTAAAGAAGGAGTTTTATTTCATTCGTCATGGGCAGACGGATCATAACATTTCAGCAGAAGAAAAAATTGATCTCCCTGCTTATATCACCTTAAATTCTACAGGTTTAACTCAAGCCAACGGAATCGAACCGATTATTGCTTCTTTACCGATTAAGACTGTTTGTTGCAGTCCCTTTAAACGTGCTCAAGAAACCAAAGACATCGTTACCTCTAGACTGTCGGCCCACCACTGCGAGATAGAGGAGCTTGGTGAATGTTCTGGTCTAATATGGAAAGAGATGACCTCTCTTGGAATAATGGCTTACTTGCAGGCTAAAGACCCTGTGCGTAAATTCATGCAGCAAGTGCTCAAAGGGGTAAATCAAGCGCTCGCGCAAAAAGGTCCCGTACTAATTGTTGCACACGGCGGCGTCCATTGGGCGCTCTGCTGCTTCTTAAGAGTGGAATGTGAATGGGCCATTAATAACTGCGTTCCCGTTCATTTTACAGTTGAAAATGAAAAATGGAATGCCCGAAGGCTTATATGAATAATAAATGTCACACAGTGGAATTTGTCGATACACTTCCTGAAGGAGTGGAAGAAAAAATGCGCAAAGATCTTGTAGAATATGAAAGTAGTCATGGCATTGATGTAAATTACAAAAGATTTGCGGTTATTCTTAGGGATGAAACAAGAGAAGTGCTTGGTGTTCTCAATGCCTTCACTGCATTTTCAGAAGTGTATATTGATGATATGTGGGTCTATAAGCCTTTTCGCGGGAAAGGCTATGGAAAAAAATTACTGCAGACGCTTGAAAATCACTTCAAAGGCAAAGGATTCAATAACATGAATCTCGTTACAAGTGCATTTTCGGCGCCAGGGTTTTACAAAAAATGTGGTTTTACCGTTGAGTTTGTAAGGGAAAATAAAAAAAATCCAAAACTCACCAAAACCTTTTTTGTAAAATATTTTGATGAGGAAATACAGACGCAGGGTATTTTAAAAAAAGAAAATGGATGTTCCTAAATATGATATTTGCGAGTTCGTTTGCGATTGTTCAAGAGACTAACATTCCAAATCAAAACCAATATATGTTTGAGAAAGAGTACCTTACATCTCTATCCGAGCTCATAAAAGCGTATGATATTCCTGGTTTGTCATTGGCACTGATCTCTGACAAAAAGATCGTGACTTTTGAATATGGAGTCAAGAATAGCATTTATCAGGATCCTGTAACCTCTTCCACTGTTTTTGAGGCAGCTTCTTTAAGCAAACCGTTGATTGCCTATGCAGCCCTAGAATTATGTGAAAACGGGCTCCTGGAAATGGACCAACCTCTGAGCGCCTATTTACAAAGACCAGGATCCGAAGACTCGTTTCTATCTGCTGTTACTTTGAGGCATGTTCTCTCGCATACTGGAGGATTTCCTACTGCTAATCTAAAACCCGGCGATCCCTTGAAATTAGAATTTTATCCAGGAAGCCAGTTTGCCTATTCAGGGGAAAGCTTTTGCTATCTTGGCCGAGTGATAGAGCAGATCACAGGAGATTCTTTAGCTTCCTACATGCAAGAGCACGTTTTAATGTCGCTAAAGATGGATAATAGCAGCTTTATCTGGAAAGAGGATTATACGGCTCAAGCAGCATCTCCACATGATCAAAAGGGTCTACCAACCGAAAAGTGGAAACCGGTAAAAGCCATCGCCTCATTCAGTCTTCACACAACGGCCTCAGACTATGCAAAATTTATGATTATCGCGAGACAGTTTTCCGCTATGTCCGAAATCCAGGAGGATTTACTTGAGGCGCTGAGGAAAACAAAATTAAATCAAAAAGTAGCATTAGCTCTTCATTCTTCAGCAGAGGCCCATGGATGTAAGAATACCAATTTGAACACTCTCGAATTATACCTACTGGATCCGGCTGCCAGGCCAGAGCTCGAAAAAGCCCTTCAGTTGGAGCCACAAGAAAGAGGGTATGAGGTTTTACTGATTGAGCCCTATTATAAGAGCTTGCTCAATCTGAGCATGGGCTCCGGCAAGAATGTAAGAAACTGCTCAGCTCTGCTAACTTTCCTTGATCTTTTTCACTTCCCTCTGCGCGGACAAGAACAAGCAGAGTTTATGGCGGAACGCATCCCTGAGTTAAAGCACATCTACAAGAGTGCTGGAGCTAGAAATGAATAAATGGTTTATATCCGATACCCACTTTTCTCATAATAACATCATCCGTTACACCGGAAGACCTTTTCAATCTGTCGATGAAATGAACACGAGACTGATTGATAACTGGAACGCACTCGTTAAGCCCCAAGATACGGTTTTCTTCCTAGGTGATTTTGGGTTGGGTACAACAGACTTTCTTGCCAATCTTTGTACAAGCCTTCATGGCAACAAGATTTGCATTAGAGGCAATCACGATGGTACGCCCACTAAAATGCAGACGATTGGATTCTCTCTTGTTCTAGAATCTGCTTTCATCAAGATTGGTCGCCACCAAGTTGAACTCGTTCATGTACCCAGCCACCCCGCGCCTCCTCACTTTCAGCTACATGGCCATGTGCATGAAAAGCGGCCTAACAAATTGGTTGATCATCAACTTAATCTTTCCGTTGAAGTT
>JABDEO010000033.1 GCA_013287015.1 Chlamydiota bacterium | reverse complement strand
GGTAACAAGGCCGTCCCGGCCTTGGCTGTCAAGGCCGGGACGGCCTTGTTACCTTCTGCTCGCTCAGGCTTGACCCCAATGCGAGATTAATGGATATACTAATAATTAATGCTATTGTTATAATTAATAATAATACTTGTTATCCATCTTTTAACTATTGTTTGGAGGTTATATGTCATCTTATCAACCATTAAATTTGAGAAAAGAGCTTCATGAAATCAATAATCCATACAATTTCTTAGAATTTACTGAAAAGTTGATTCCAGAAGGAGAATTAAATGGGCGTTTTGTAATGGTAGGTTATGAAGGAGCGGTGTCATTGGACGAGATAACGGCGCAGCTTATACAGCTAAATTTGCAGTTGCATGCGGAAGGCAAAGCATTAGTGGCGCCTAAAGAGATTCTTGCAAATCTTGTTGTAAAATACCCAAATGAAGGGGATGTCTCTGGATTATATGATGTATTTAAAAAAGCATTTCCCCATGAAAAATTATCCAAAGAAGATGTTATCCTTATCATAAATAAAAATAGAATCGATGAAGCGCTAAGGGAATATAAGAAAATTGAACTAGCCATGGATAAATTTGAGAAGGATAAGGCTTTACTAAATAGATTAGTTAAAAAATCAAATCATTTAAATGAATTAATCAATGAATATAATTTAGGAAATGGTATAATTTTAGATGAAATTTTGCAATTGCATAAAGAAATTCGACAAGCCAAAGAGACTAGGGCAAAGCCATATATTTTAGGTCTTAAAGGTATTTATGAAACACTGCGAGAGTTAACAAAAAATTCGAAAGAACAACCATTAATTGCCAAATACAAGGTTTTATTTGATGATGCTTCTCTTAATTGGGTGGCCGATCTTCAAGAAAACTTGACAAGTGCACTGGATAAGGTGGAAACAAATAAAATCGATCAAAAAAAGTATAGAGATTTTGTAAGTGAATTAGGCGCTATGTATGCTGAGTATAATAAGCTTATTGGGCAACTTGGTTCATTAGATAGCAAAAAATCTAGAAAAACACGAAAAGATCAAATCAATAACGCGTTAGTGAAGATAAAAAGTAATCTGTATATCCTGTTTAACGGATTCAAACAATTTATACAGAAGAACCAAGCGCTTTTAGCTCAACTTAAACGCACAGATAGCGCATATGCACGGGTGATAGATCTACTTGGCGGGGAAGAGACAGGTAAAAATAGATTTTGCGATGCAAGAGAAATGGATTACGAACAATATGAAAAGATTCATGAAACATTGAAGCGCATTGACACCTTGGCAACGAGCGAGCATATGCCGTCTTTAACATTTTATTGCACCTTCCCTTCGCGCAGCGTTTGGAGTGCGGCGACAAGTCGCACGCACTCCAAACGCTGCGCGAAAGAGGAAATCCTATAGATTGGAGCGTAACGGAGTCGAACCGTTGGCCTCAACAATGCCATTGTTGCGCTCTACCAGCTGAGCTAACGCCCCAAGTGATGGCTGATTCTACTGGTTTAATTATTTTGGGGCAAGGCGTTTCCGAGCTTGCAAGAAATAGTTGGAGATCCTACACTCGATTCTATTAAAAAATTTAACTTGCAGGCGAACAATGTCTCTTTCCAGGATCTATTCGGTGGCGTTATTGGGGTTGGAAGCCCTTTTGGTAGAGGTGGAAGTTGATGTCAGCGGCGGCGGCGACAAACAAATGCTGTTTATCGTGGGATTGCCCGACACCGCCGTCAAAGAATCTAAAGATAGAGTGTTGGCCGCTGTGAAAAATTCAGGCTATCAGGCCTCCAATATGTATTGCACGGTGAATTTGGCCCCCGGCGACCTCAGAAAAGAGGGCGCGCTGTACGATCTTCCCATCGCCATCGGCTTGCTTTTGTCGCTAGGTCACATTCCTAAAAGCAATCTTAATGCCGATTATCTCATGGTTGGCGAATTGGGTTTGAGCGGTGAATTGCGTCCTATTCAAGGAGCGTTGGCGATTGCGATGCTGGCTCGGGATCTGGGTAAAAAAGGACTGCTTTTGCCAGCTGTCAACGCAAAAGAAGCGGCCGCGGTTCCTGGGATTGAAGTTCTGGCCATCCATCATCTCAAAGACGCTGTGCGCTTTCTGCAAAATCCCACTTCGCTTCAACCTGTGGCGCATGCCCTATCAGCGGATCTTTTCAGGAGCGTTCCGCCTCCTGTAGACTTCGCTGACGTGAAAGGACAGACTCATGTAAAGCGGGCGATGGAGATCGCCGCCGCCGGCGGTCATAATGTGGCTCTGACAGGTCCGCCTGGATCAGGCAAAACCATGCTTGCTAAAGCGTTAATCGGCATTATGCCTGATTTAACCGTCGAAGAGGCCTTGGAAATTACAAAAATTCACTCCATTGTTGGTTTATTGCCGCCAGGGCAAAGTTTAGTCACTCAGCGTCCTTTTCGCGCGCCGCACCATACGGTGAGCTATGCGGGATTGATCGGAGGCGGCTCTGTGCCGAGACCGGGAGAGGTCTCTTTAGCGCATAATGGCATTCTCTTTTTGGACGAGTTGCCTGAATTCTCACGCACCGTGTTGGAGGTGTTGCGCCAGCCGCTTGAAGATTGCAAAGTGACGATCAGCCGAGCCAACGGCAACTTTACTTTTCCTACGAATTTCATGTGCAACATTCGAATATATGAATTCTCTACTTCTAATAATTAAAAAAATAAATAATGTAAAATTATTAGAAATAGGATTCGGAATAACGGATAAACGATGTAAGCTGCTACTTAGCGCCGCTCTCATGTATCGATGTATAGATTTAGATAATTTTAGCGACAAACTTTTTGGAGTCGGTGGTGTTTTTGATATATTATTATCTAGTAAATGTATTTACAAAGCAATTGAAATAACTAAAACAATAAAAGATAAAAATCAGCGCAGCCATGCTTATAATTTGATAAGCATGAAATTGTTTGAGCTTGGTTTAATAAGGAATGCTGTTGAAATACTTCGTAAGGCAGAATGTTTTATAGAAAGCGATATGAACAAATCACTTATTGAAAAAGGATATTACGAAGAAGCGATGGACGCTAGTTTGAAATTTGCACCAAACCGGTATTGTGTGACGACATTAAATAAAATTATCAAACATTCTCTCGATAAGGGGAAATATAAAAAAGCTTTAGATATTGTAAAACGCTTTCAAGAGAGTGGGAAATTTACCGATGATTTTTTCATTAATAGCGCTTATAACCAAATTGTAGATTTCCTTGTTAAACACAAATTATTTACTGAAGCTCGGGCAGTCGCGGCTTTAATGTCTGATAAAAAATCCGCCTGGCTTAAAAAAAGTGTAATTGAGCAAATCCAGAAGGCCTCGGCTGTTTAACAAATTCCACATCCGCGGTCGTCAGCGCAGCATTGGGGTCAAAGCGTCAAATTCTTAACCCAATTCAGGAAGTCAACACACTGCACGAAGGAACCTGACCTGACCCCAATGCTTGATTATTCTCTTTCTTTTTATCTGCATTTTTGTTACGGCTTTCATATGGAAATTTCAACATGTTGCGCTCATTTCATAAAAAACAATGCAGTTCAGTTGGTATATGGTTCTCAAAAGCCGTCTTCAGTTTTTGTTTCCCTATGCACAAGAATCGCATGCCTTGCAAAATTATTATTGTTAGTGATTCCATTTGTAATGGTTTTGGGAGTTTCGCTAATTTGCGAAAGATTTTGTTGTAAAAAATCTCAATTACCCGATCCAACAGGCATGGAAAACCTCGATCAAATTAAAAAAATCACTCACAACAATAAAACAAATAAAAAATTAGTTGTCAAACAACCTCTTGTTCCAATTGAATCCGCCCAAATCTTCAGTACTGGTTCTCCAAATAGAGATGTATACTGCCCGCGGCCACAAATTGAGGTTTTGACTGCGCCAAAGCCCCGGGGTTGGATCGATCGGAAGGACCCCCATATTGATAATATTGGGGTCCTTCCGATCGTCCAACCGCGGGAGCTTTCGCGCAAGTCAAAACCTCAATTTGTGACCGCGGGCAGTATAGTTTTACGCGATAAAGGATTAATGGGAAAAATAATATCTTCTCTTGGCATAGACGATTTACACGCCATTATGGCGACAAATAAATTATGGAAAGGATACGGCATAAAAAAAATAAAACAAGATAGCTCTTCTCTTAATCAAATTAATCTTATAATCAAACATCTGGATGGTAACGAATATTCAGAGATAATAAAGGAGCTTAATGCTGCAAAAACGCCAGGTGTAATTTCACCTACAAAAACTATTACTGAAATTCATTTTTCAACGTTTGAATATACGAATTCTCTAATTCTAATACTTAAAAAAATAGAGAGCATGAAATTATTCAAAATAGCAGTTGAAATAGCAAATAAGCAATGCAGAATACTACTTGCCGCCGCTCTTTGGTACAAAAATACAGATAAAAATACAAAAAAAATTTTTGAAATCAACAGCGTTTTTAACTTGTTACTGTCTAATAAATGTATTTACAAAACACTTGAATTAGCTAAAATAATAGAAAACGAAAGTCAGCGCGGACATGCTTATAATTTGATAAGTAGGAAATTGTTTGAGCTTGGTTTAATAAGGAATGCTGTTGAAACACTTCGTAAGGCAGAATGTTTTATAGAAAGCGATATGAACAACTCATTTATTGAAAAAGGATATTACGCAGAAGCGATGGACGCTAGTTTGAAATTTGCACGGGATCGGTATTGTGTAACGACATTAGATAAAATTATCGACCATTCTTTAGGCAAGAAAAAATATAAAAAAGCTTTAGATATTGTAAAAAGCTTTCAAGAGAGTGGAAAATTTACCGATGATTGTCTCATTAGTGGCGCTTATAACAAAATTGTGGATTTTCTTGTTAAAGAAAAATTATTTACTGAAGCTCGGGAAGTTGCGGATTTAATGCCTGACAAACACTCCCCCCTGGCTTAAAAAAAGTGCAATGGCGCTTGTAGCGTAGACTTCAGAGGTAATTCCGAAATTACCTCGTCTTTTGTTCATAAGTCCAAAGTTTATCACTAATTTTACAAAAAAAACAAAAAAATGTTGTTGATTCCCATTTTAAAAGGAATATTTATTGATTTTTAGCTATTTTAGAACAGGGGAAATTGCTTTGTTCCACAATATTCTACAAAAACCTCGCTTAAAACCTGATTTAGAGCCTATGTCGCAAGTTTTAGCATCTGATTTGCTGTTTGAGCCAAAATTCCAAACATCAGATGGCCAAACACTTTTACAGCGCCTTTTACACGAACTGTATGGGCTCCAAATTCATCTTTTATACGAGCATTCGCTCTTTCCACTGATGTTCTTATATTGAAACGTATTGCCTCTGCTGGCTCCCAAGCTAACGTTTTTCTAGCCAGGTTCTCTTGTTCTTTTTCCGCCTTTTGCGCTTCTCCTTTAGGTGCAACGTCTATAATAGGAACATGCCCTAGCGATTTACTATGTTCAGAAATCGCATCCGCATAATAAGCGCCATCCATAAGATCGTACAGGCTAGTTACCCGTTGTGCTGTTATAATTGCTAGTGGAATTGCTGCCTGAGAATCATTCATAGAAGCAGAACTAATCATTGCTGCTAAAGGTATACCATGATCGTCCACTGATAAATGTAATTTATACCCTATCCAAGCATATATGTGACCTGAGGAATTGGTTTTTCGTCCAATGTTACAATGAGTGGGAAGATCTTTGATCATCTCATCCAGAGTCATCTCTCCACTAGCTTGTTTCTCTATGCGCGTTTTTTTAGCACATCCTTTTGGAGCTCGCTTCTTTGGCATTTCCGGAGTTTCAGCTATTTCTTCTTCGTTGCATTCTTTTTTGACCGGTCTTTCTCTCGCCTCAATAGCTGTAGAATCCTTCGAAACATGTCCTACAAGCTCATCTTGATAAGTTGTTTTAATCAAGGCTTCGTGTGTTTTTTGAGGGAGTTCTAATTCTGTAAACACTTGAAATGCGCGTGAAAACGAAGATTCACCTGGAATAGAATAAATAGTTTCAAACCCACAAACTTTTCTTAGATTTTTGTCACTTTTTAAACGGTCGATTAAGGATTTAGTATCGGGAATATTGTAAAAAGATTTAGCAATAAATGCTCTAGCTACAGCAGCACGGTTTTTTGGTGGCCTACCTACATAGCCACGATGATCAACGATAAATCGTTCAATTTCAATCACATCCAGAATAGTGATTAGCTCAACTAATTTTTTTGGAAGAGGGGTGTCAAGATGTTCCTCCAGATAAGGAAAAAGAGACTGTTGCAATTTATCTAGGTAATTTGATATTCTCTGTTTTAAGTTAGACATTATGCCCCTTTTTGATTACAGGTTGTGTACAAACACCTTTTTATCAAAAAGTGGTTTTTTAGTCTATGCTAAAACGCCTTTTTCTTTCTTTTTTTAAGAAAGAAAAAGGCGTTTTTTTTTGCAATTTCGGAATTACCTCTTCAGTCTGCGCTTGTTTGCGCAGGTTTTAACCTGCGCTTGTTTTTGCGGGTTTTAACCCGCAAAGTCGGGATGGCGTAAAAATTACTGTAAGGGTACGCTCAGTGTGACTTGCGGGTTAAAACCCGCAAAAACAAGCGCAGACTGAAGTCTACGCTACAATCCTTGTGACTTGCGGGTTAAAACCCGCAAAAACAAGCGCAGGTTAAAACCTGCGCAAACAAGCGCAGACTGAAGTCTACGCTACAACCCTTTAGATTTCTCTTACTCAAATCTTGTATTGTTTACAAGATTCTTAATTTTATCTACAAACGCTTTTTACTGCAACTTTTAATAAATAAACATAAATTTTTATATCTTGATTAAATATATTGAATTGTTTACAATCAACGATACTGATATTAAAAAAACTAAAAGCAGGACAGGTATGAACACAGAAAGACTTAGCGCAACTAATTTTTTTTACTACATGAATCATCCACACTCAGAAGATTTGGATGCTCGAGATCATACTAAATGCCTTGTGCGAAGCATCGCTTTAGGAATTTTTACAGGCGGTTTCTTTCACCTGATATCCTTTCTCTATTATTCTCGATTTTGCAAATGCTGTAGAGTGAAGAGCTCGCCGAAAACCACGACGACGCCCCCTAATATAGTTCAGAAACCAAATTTCAGACGTGATGGCGCCAACGATAGCAGTGACGATAAAACCGTCAAAGCTAGCGGAATCCATCTGTCAAGCACGAATGTTGTGGTAAAGCCGAATGCGAAGCAAGATCTAACATTCTAATAGGCCTTGTTCATCTTTACTAAGAAAGAACTCGGTCACCTCTCTGTGATCTCTGTGGTTGATAAAAACATTTCGAATTTTTTATCAACCACAGAGATCACAGAGCACACAGAGAGAGGATTCTAGTGACCGAAAAGGTGAATAAGGGCAAACGATAAATGGTTCATAATTATGACAACATCTATTTTAAATATTTTTAATAAACTGGTTAGTCAACCTCAATTAATTAAAAAACAAATAATTAAACAACCAACGAAACAGGAACAGGCGACAATAACTGAACGCCGCATCCTTGATCAGCTATCAAAATGCACGAGAAAAGAACGCACGCGCCTCCAGCAAGAAAGAGCCTTGAAATTATTAAATACTGGGGGCAACCGAACCGCTACAAATTGGCAGCAGTTTGGCTTAATGCACTCAAAAATTATATGGAATACGGAATTTGAAGGCGGAGCGTCTTGCTATAGCATTGCCGCCGCCCGCGCTAATTTACGACTCTCACGACAAAATGATTTTTTCCCATTGGATATCTCTAACAACGCCTTCAACCAAGTGGAAAAAGCGCTTGAACAGTTGCACAATTTTAACAATTTAATACCCCAGCAACCTCTAAATAAAAATGACCTGGAGTGGACTTCCGGCGTTTTTTTAACAAAGGTTTCTGAAAGCATTAGTAACGATAAGTTTGCCTACCTTAAGCTTGGATATCGACATGGGGTAGATAATGACGCCCATGCAATTGCTTGCAAGTGTATAGAAAAAGAGGGCAATATTATTATCTACCTTTTTAATGTTGGAGAGGGGTGTTCAGACCACCCGATTCTTGATCAAACAACAACACAACAGAAAAAATCGTTTAGTTTTCCTCCTATCTCTATTCCTAAAAAATCATTTTATGGCGAGGCAGGAAAAACAGCCTTTTGCCACATTTTACGCTATTTATCCGACCCTCCTAATCCTGATCACTCCGCATATACAGGCAAAAATATTTATGATATTTTTCTTACACTTGGAAAACTCATTCCTAGTTTAGGCTCAAACCCTGAAACGGAACGCTATGCGGCTCAACTTCAGCTCTGGGGAGACTGTCCCGAGAGAGCCGTAAGGAATGTCATTAAAGACGTCTTAATCCAAAATAATGTCCCTTCGCCTGAGATAAAAAAACTCTTCTTGAATATCTATTTTAATTCTTTAATTACTGGTTATCAGGATTATTTGAAATCACCAACCGATGATTCTCGCGAACTTTTACGAGATGCAGCTCAAGAGTTTGGACAAGCTGTGATTAATCTTAAATACCTCCTAAATGAAGATAAAATACTTGACGCCAGCGCTGTCGTTCATGAAATTTTAAAAAAAACAAAAAAACATATTGCGACAGTGATTCAAAAGAAAACGCCCCCTTCCCCTGCTATCGCTATCAATGCATCGAGCCAAACATTTCCAACGATTAAAATTCCAACTATTAATTCTTCAGTAAATCAACCGCAGACAAATCCCATTCATACCCCTCCTGTTAATTCTTCTACTCTTAAAAGAATTTTTCATCCTTCGCTAGATATTCTCCATATTAACGCCCAACTTAAAGAATGGACCTCTATTGCAGCGGCTTTACCGCCTAAAGAAGCCTACCGGTTTTTACTTGATTGTTCTAACGCGTTGCCTATTCCCACGTGGAAAGTCAAAGATGCATGGGATGATATTCCCCTTGGAGAGATTAAAGAGATCCTAGGAAATTTTGAAAAGCTGCTTAAAGAAAGTTTAAAAAAAATACGTATTCCCCGCTATTTTGATAACGAAAGCCTTAGAAAAGACGCTATAGCGAATGCTGAAGAAGAAAATGAGCATTTAGGAGATTTTGAGGAGTTATTTCTAGCCATTGAAACATTCTCTATAGTTGGAGATAATCTTGCTCGAAAATGCCCTGAAACTAAACTTGAAGGCTTTGGCATCCCCTTTATTCCTTTTCTCAAGGATTTTCAACCCCACACATTCACCTCCCTGCCATTAGCCAAATACAACAACCGATACACGCTTATTTCGAATTACTGTACACAATGCAATAAAGATAATCCACGCGTCATTTTTCCAGTGGACGCAGCGCTCGAGGTAGAACAGTTTGTTAAAACAGCGACTGCAAGAAATGCAGGGTCGCAAGGAGAAAATCATATTCTCTATCTCAGACAGTTTTTGTTGACAACCTTCCCTACCGCTTCCGATGACGATCTACTCCCTCTCTATATGCAACTGTGGCAAAATTCTCAGAAATCCCTACCAGAGCATATCCAGTCTCTCTATTATTTCGCGATTCTTTCGCAAAGTCTTTGCAGTGGCAAGATAAATTTTCCCCAATCTCTAAAATTTACAGAAGCTCCAAGCGCTTCAGGGAAAAAAAGTTTGCGAATGGGATTAAGATCAGTAGAAGAAAACTATAACGCTAAAGGACACACAGCCTTTTCTGAACCGCGATTTACAAATATGGGAATACGTGTGCAAAATAACCCTCTTCCCATTTTTTCTCGAAAATGGCGCCAAATGACAACTAATGAAGCCGTCTGTTCACATCTTAGTGAAAATGATGCGGCTCACTATGACCTTTCCGAGGCCACTTATCGAGATCTTCTGCGGATCACACGAAAAAAAAATCTCAGCATGCATCTTGCCATGCAATGGATGGCGGATAATACATTATTTTTAGAGAATCCGCATATTCAAATGGTCTTGGATCACTGTTTTTTTCAGCCGGGCGTTCTTGCCGAAAGAATAAAAAATGAACCTGCTACATTGAATTTACTAAGAGCGACTATTCAAAAAAGTTTAAATTACTTTGGCAATAATCACCATCATATTGGAGTCATTCTTTTTCTAATAAGAACAGGCATTTGTGTTGAAACTTATTGTGAAAAACAAAATAAAATGAAGCTGCCTTATTATAAGGAAAAATTAGATGCGCTTTTAAAGCTTCCTCTCAAAGAAACTGAGCGAATTGAAGTCATCGAGCATTTAATCTTTACCGACACTTATATTGA
This sequence comes from Chlamydiota bacterium, assembly GCA_013287015.1. Classification (GTDB taxonomy): domain Bacteria; phylum Chlamydiota; class Chlamydiia; order Chlamydiales; family Parachlamydiaceae; genus JABDEO01. The sequence goes on along the minus strand of JABDEO010000033.1, from coordinate 7,929 downwards.
ACCGAATCAAATTGAAGAAATTCATTCTTTAACTTCACGTCTTTTTGCACATTCTCTTTTAAAGTCTACAGATACGATCTATCCTTGGCTTAGAAACAGAATTCCTATATTCATGGAAGAAAACGCTCTTAAATTAAGAACCCTTCTATACTGCCCGCGGCCAGAAATTGAGGTTTTGACTTGCGCGAAAGCTCCCGCGGTTGGACGATCGGAAGGACCCCAATATTATCAATATGGGGGTCCTTCCGATCGATCCAACCCCGGGGCTTTGGCGCAGTCAAAACCTCAATTTATGGCCACGGGCAGTATAAACAATAATGAAAAACGAAATCAAATCTGCAATCATCTCATCCAACGGTATCTCCCCCATTTTAAGTCGGGTGAATGGAAAGGTGAATTCCCCATTTTCTCTTGTGGACCGTATAGCGTAAATTTCGTTACCGGAAAAATTTTACATCATGATTATGGTGTTTTAACAAGGCAACCAGGGGCCCTTTGGAGCGCATTTGAAGAAGAAGAAATAGAAAAAATGCATGGCGGCGTCATTTGGGAAGGAGAAACGCAATACACCACTTTAGATGGAAAGCTCCATTATCTCAAAAAGACAAAAAAGATCGAAAAATATATTTTAGTTCAAGGCAAGCTAACAAAATGTCAATCAGTTAAACCCATTTCTAAAGAACTTAGTTTCCTTGATCCATACAATAAAAATCTGAGATCCTATAGATCAGCTGAAAATAATTCAGATACGATTTTTGTGTACGATATAAAAACAGACCTGCCTTATGTCCAGGTAAGCAATACGAAAAATGGAGCTGTCGTCACAAAATTGAGTCCTAGCGGAGCGCCTGAGCCAATCACATTGGTTAACTTAACAGAGAACGCCCACCTATATCCACGCTTTGCACATGTTCTTCCCTCCAAGGATGTTAGGTGTTTTGTGCATGAAGAGACAAATGCAATAGAAACATTGGATTTCCCCTCTTTAGAATTGAAATTTTCTAGAACAGCGCAAGGACTGAAATGTCATCAATTTTCCGGAGCCTTCCTTGAAGACTCGACACTAGATGAACTTAACCATTATCCAGGCGCTCTTCTGCTCCGCTCTTCTTCGGAAATGGAACAAAAATCATTAAATCATTCAAAAGCGGCGGCTCATCTTTCTGAGAAATTTAAAGTTATTTTGCCAGCTACAGAGTTAAAATTATCTGAAACGGGATTTGCTAAAACTGTTTCGTCATCAAGAATTTTGAATAGTTCTAAAATTCCGTATTATGTTTATGACGTAAATCCTATTGATGGCTCCCTACAAAGCAACGAGTCCAATGCAAATTTACATCTTGCGCTATTATTTAAAATGCAGGGAGACTACCCAAAGGCTTATAAGTATTTAAAGAAAGTAAAGAATACAGAATTTTTCGATCAGTCGATCTGGGAAACATTGATGAATTTTACTTCTCTTGGGGACCACTCTCCTTCCGCCCTTGCCTTCAATATGCATTTATTTCAATTCATTTTTGATAATGAAAATTTGATGTTAGAGGACAGGTTTAAAGAACGACGCGAAAAAGATTACGTAATAAACAATGCACAATTTAAAGTGATAAATTGGGGAGTGGAAAATTATATAAATTATTTAGGGATTATGAAACAGGATGGCGTAAGTTCAATCCCTCAAAAGCTGCGCCTGACAGCCAGCCAAGAAAAAACCCTCCTTTTTGCATTAGACGCCTACTATAAAGAAAAAAAAAACACGCTGCCCCATACTCTTTCAGTACGGCACACTTTATTATTCAGTCCAGATAAAACTGCATCTGTTGCTATTAATCCACAAAATATCAACTTGCATCCTAAGATATTAGCTGAAATTCCGAGTCCTGACCAATTAGCTCTTGTAAAATTTGACTATATATTTTCTTTCTGCCAAGATTTTGCTCAAAAGGATCAGAAAAAAATCAACGAATATGAATTTATAGAGTTAGAAAAAGCTAGCCGAACTTTTACTGCTCATCCCAATCAGATCGCTCCTTTTGCAATCGCCCTGAATTTTGCCGAACTTTATGAAAAAGCTCGCCATTGTAAAGTCGGTGAAGTGACCGCTTTTGATTTTATGCTCCTTAGTCTTCTTAAATCAAAATACTGTAAATCAAGAAATACTGTCGGCCATTCTGAAGACTGCAGAGACTTAGCGCATGTGCTTTTTTATGTACGTCATTTTCCTCACTTATTTAAAGATATTTCTCTAGCCAAGATAAGACAAGATAATATTGCAACGGCTATTCCTGATATTCAGAAAATTTGTGATCGACTGCAACAGATCAAATCTGATCCTACTTATGAATCATTTTTAAAAAGCCTAACCGAAACAAGCTCTTTTGGATATGCTAAAGAGTGTGAATTGAAACTCAATGCCGAATCAAATTTATTGAGTCCTCTCCCAAACAATAAAAAACAGCTCCCTGCAATTTTATGGAAAGCAAAAACAAGCAAACCGTTTGAAAGCTTATGCCAGTCTCTATTCACCAAAATATCAAGCGAAGTAAAATTCTCTCAAGAAGCTCCTTTTCTTGATAAAAAATTGCAAGCCAACGCAAACCCTTTGGAATCTCATTTAATCGATAAACATACAAAAAGGTATGCTGCGCTTCAAAAACAAAAAAAATATGATTATCTGTTGCATTCCCGTGATTTTAAAAATGTTTCGGACAGTCTTCAGCAGCGCCAAATTGAACTCAATAAAGAACTGAGCGAAATACAAAAAGCGGTTCGCAATATTGTTAATGCTCCCTATAAAATAGATGGGAACACGTTTACACCCCAAGATGTTATTGATGCAAACGTCTTTCAACTCGCACGAGATAGTCAACAGGTTCTTCCTATTCCATTAGAAAAATTGATGAATGAAGTCGTATTAAAAAATAGTCCTGCTTTTTTGATTAAACATCGTCCTATGCTGACAACCGAGCAGATCGAATATGTATGTAGAGCGGTAAAAGACTACTATCATACTCTCGTCATTCTCCAATCCGCCGAAGAAGCGAATCGCTTGCTTGAACAACTCACGCTCGACCCAACAAATGCAAATTTACAAAAAGAGCTTGCCATATTGCTCGATTATGAATTTCTCTATGACCCTCAACTTTACCCGGAAATTTCCTTCTTTCTATCTACAGGATCTAAAAGAGTCGGCGCTATTAAATTACCGGGAAGAAAGCTGCTGCGTCCAGAACAGGTTCGCATTCATGTAAAAGCATGCGAAACCATTTCGCATCTGAAAAAATGCAAAGACATTAAAGACCTTGCGGAAAAGCGAAGACTGCAGTTTCAAGGATACGCCGGCCTAGGAAAAAGTTCTTATTTAGAACCCCTCCTTATTCTGCGCGCGCGCCGAGAAAATTTGATGCCTGTCGTTATGACTACGCAAGCGATTTACGCTGTTGATAAGGAGAATCTAGGCGCCGCATTAAATAGTTTTGAAGGCATTCTTTCTGTTTTAGAGGTAGGCATGCATATGCACCTTACCGCTGAACATTTCGAGTTTATTTATACAAGTCTTCAAAAATATAAAGCCGAAGGCCGGGCCTTGCTGATCACGCCTCAAATTTTTCATACCCTTAATTTGATGCAATCTTTTGCTGGAATAAAGGAGAAAGATGAAAAAAAACTGAAATATATCGGCATGATCCTTGAATTTTTCCAAAAACAATGTCTTTTACTTATCGATGAATCCCATAAAAACCTTGATCCTATAACGCGTTCTATTTTTGGCGGAGGAGATCTTTCTCTGCTCCCCTCTGCTGAAAGAGATCTTCTGCTCAATTTGATGAAGCCGCTTTTAGGTCTAAAAATTCCAGGCAAAAATCCTATAAATCTTGCAGAACTTTCCCGAATCAATGAAAATCTGCAAAGTATGCCTTCTCCGGAAGAGATTGCAAAAATCCAAAAATCATTAGCTATTCATTTTTCCCAACCTCCTTTATTTGATATCGCCGAAAACGATCGGGATGCTTTTATCGCCTATTGGACAAGTAATGCGGCACAGCCTCAAAAATTAATCGATTGGAAAAATCTCGATAAACAACAAGCGGACCTTATCGCCTTAACGCGCTATTTTCTTATGGAGTTGCTGCCGGAAATTTTAAAATCCCGCAGTGAATTCCATCATGGCCGTTCTATATATCCTGAAGAGGAATTCGATACTCCTTATAATTCGGCAACTCAATATGACGACCCCTACAAGACATGCGTCTTATCGATTAAAGGAACATTCCATCGAGGACTTTCCAAACAGCAAGTCAGACGCGTGCTCGAAAAATTAATTAAATTGAACTTGCACGAAAAAAATCAATTGCTCCCGGGCGGCATCACGCAAAACGCCCAAAAATTCCGTCAATGGATCGCAGATTCTTCTTGCAAAGACATTGAGTTGCAGGATGTCTCATTTGACAATCCTGTCCAAATGGATGCCTTAAATAAAGCGTTGCGAAAACATCCGGAGGCGATTGAATATTATCTGAGGTCCACAATCCTTCCTCAAGTGGGGACTTCATCCGAACAATTCACTTCCACCCCTGCCCATTTGCTAAATGGATTCGATGTATCGGTCGACTTTTCGGCCACCCCTCTAGACCCCTTGGCTTACCCCGATTCCGGTCAAACATTTATTGAAGATCCTGTTTTTGAAACGCAAGTTCTCGTCGAATTAAGTAAACCTTGCAATCAAGAGAAAATTTTTCCGGATAGAGCTGAAGGCTTCTTCGTTTGGGCAAAAGAACATCATCCGGAAACTTTCAAAAAAATTACGGCGCTTATCGATGCCGAAGGCTTTTTTTGCGATTTTTCCAATCGTGAAACAGCTGAAGATTGGTTAAAAAATTCCTCGGAACTAGACGGCGTCATTTATTTCAATGAAGAAAGATCGCTTAATGTTGATCGCGATGAAACCAAGCGCCTTCTTTTACGAGATGGAAGGACTTTGAAGTTGGTGGGAGACAGCATTAAGGAAGCCCTGGAAAAATTACAACTAGATGGCGAATTAAAACTAGACTTCGGAAAATTAAATCTAGGAACTCTCTATGACGCCTCCCACACGGAGTCGGCGCATATTGATCAAAAATGTGGAGCAAAGGCCCTATTTTTTGCTGGAGATGGATTGACGACATCACACACGATCCAGTCTAGCATGCGCTTAAGAGGTCTTTTGGATAAGTCCAAGGATCAGCATATTGTATGGTCAATACAAAAAGATTTGGCTAAGAAAATCCAAGGAAACAACAAAAATTTAGATATGCCGGTTATTTTTGCATGGACAAATAAAAATGAAGCGGAGGAAATGAGGCAAAAAATCATGCTTGCCGCCCTCCAGGAAATCGCTTTTCGAATTGAGGCGTTTGCACGTCAAGAAATCAATGAAAGCACACCAGAAGAACGAATGGCCATTATGGAAAAATACCGCAAAGGATTGACAGAATTTTCTCAAAGAGACACCTACGCCGCTTTTGCAAACCATGCAACTCTTGTAGAAACGGAGAAGATGTTGTTGGCTTATGCTGAGGAATTATATGCAAAATATAATTATTCCATTCCATTTGGAAAAAATGAAGCACTAATAAAGGAAATTAATGAGATTGCAGGAAAAGTAAAAAAATTAATCCCAAATTGCTATGCGGACTTTAACAAAAAGGTCTCTAAAGAGGTGCAGCAGCGTTGCCGACTTAGAAAAGAAATTAAAGAACATCGTCCACGCCCCGTTGATCCCATCGCCGCCGAAGGGATCCATGGAACTGTCAAGATTACAGATCCTGATTATGAGCAGATGTCGAAAACGTTGGCTAGAGACGTCTTTAAATGTGACAACCTTTCTGAAGGCTTCTATATTGAAAGCAATCAATTACGGACTGGTAAACTTAACGGACAACCTATGGGAGAGCGACTTCTTAAGCCTATCGATTTTTTTCTCATCGTCATTCAAAATGGCAAGGTTAGAGCTGAAGCGATTTTAAATGAAACCCTCTCAGGCACGTTGCAGGATTTAGTGGAATGTCCTAGTAATCTTGAGTTGCCGCATACTGCTTTTATCGTTAATGCTGCGGGCGAGCTCGTGCAAAAAGGCTGCGGATCATTAACGCCGAACAACGAAAAAGTCCAAGCTATCCTTGCAGATCCCTGGATGAAAGATTTGGTGATTGATGCAGCCCTGCTCAAGGGACAAGTGCGCCATCCCGAACGTCTTCTTCAAAGAATGAAAGATTGGAAAGACTTCAAAACATTCTGGAGCCGAACTGTGGAAGCCCTTCCTAATCCCGAAACAGCGCACCATGCGTCAATCGCCACTCTCCTTGCAACCTAGCTAATGCACGCGAGTGCGGGATGTGGATTTGACACGATTGGCGCTTATTACCCCCACCTTCCTAAGACTGCTTTATTTTTTTCAAGCATTGATTTCCTGTCGGAAAAGAGTTCCTTTTGTAGATCCTCAGGTAGCTTAGAAATGGCTATCAGTGCAGTCTCTATTTGTGATTTTGCTTGGCTTGCTAAACTATGTAATTTCTTGGCATTAGAGCCCAGCGATTCATCCTTTAATTTAATAAATGACTGATACTCCTTTGAATCAAATGCAATTTTGCAACTCGCTGAGGCTTTATTTGTTTGATCATTTAATCTAAGAGCATGAATGTCTAATTCATCTTCTTTGAAACCTTCTAATGGCTTTAGCTTTGCTTTTGCCTTTTCATATAAATGTTTTGCATCATTGTATTCGTTATTTGCATCATAATAATAGGCTTTATCAATTTTTTCAAATTCTTCAACGAATGCTTTCAACCCACAATAATAACCATCTTTTTTTAATTCAATCATTTCCTCATTCAATCTTATTATCTCTTTAAAATCTTTTTCTTTTTTATCCGGTTTTTGTATTATTTTTTGTATTTGTTTACTTGTTTTTTCAATATTTTTACACAGCGCTTCATATTCTTTGTTAATATTGCTTTGATTTAGCCAAAACCCTATTTGTGTTCCTTTGCTTAGAAGGGTGGTCAATTTTTTTTGCGCTGTTTTAACCTTATGCTCCTCTTGTTGAATTTGACTACATGTTTGATTAATGTCGGCAATTTTTTTATCAAAAAATTCTCTTACACGCCCCTTATTTGGCACTTTCGTTGTAATGTTGCTGATAGCTTTCACAGCCAAAACGCCATCACCAGGCGAAATAACTTCAAGATTATTCATTTTTTCATACAGTTGATCTAACGTCACTGTTGTTGCTCCTTTCTTTGAAGGAATAAAACGACCCTCCGATTGCGAATATTTTAAATCAGCTGTCATTTCTTCAAATGCTTTCCATGTATTAACATTCTTAAAATCTTGAACACTCATAAAACCTCCTAACTTATTACGTTTTCGAAATTCTATAATTTAATTATAACATTCAATATTAATTTAAATGAAAGTAATTTATTTATTTGTGTAGGCGCAAAATAGAAATGTCCGGTTTCTGCTAAATAGAAATGTCCTATTCCCTCTTTTTGGTAAAAATATTTTTTATTATGAATAGCTAACCCAAATAACACAAAAGGAGGGTTAGCATGAAGGAGGTCTATATGACGCAACCGGAGATTTCAAGAGGAGATATTTTCTCTAAAATAAGTCAAAAAAAGATGACGCAACAGGAAGCCGCGGAAGCGCTCGGGCTTTCCGATCGTCAAATCAGAAGGCTTTATGCCAAATGGAAGAAAACGGTATTTTAACAGCGGACTTGCCTGATTGTTTGCTGCCTAAGTGCAGAGCTGATGAAAGCTTACTAGCAGAAATCATTACCAATTTAGTCACATCAGAAGAAAGTTTTTTGAAGGGGAAGCTGGCGATCCCATCTTCCGACAATGGGTCTTAAGAAAGATCCGCTATCTTTTTATGTTGGAAAGAGTCGCT
>JABDEO010000032.1 GCA_013287015.1 Chlamydiota bacterium | reverse complement strand
ATGATGTTCCGCATGAGCTTGCGCAGCAGCCGCACGCATCAAGGCTCCAACCGCCCGGACCGGTGCACGCTAAATTAACAAGGCCCCCGAAAATCGCCAGATTTTTCATAAACATGATCATCTGAAGCTTAGACATATCGCCTTCCTGAAACCAGAAATTATGGAATATCGCTGTCACCGGGATCAGATAAAGCAGCAGAACAAGGGCCCCTAGACGAGCTTTATATCCCAAGAACACCGATAATCCAAATATGATTTCAATCAACGCCGCAATCGCTAGAAAAAACGGAACAAACGTCATGCCTTGCGCCGCCATATACTGCGACGTTGCATCGTATTCCAAGAATTTGCCAACTCCAGATAGAATAAAAATAATGCTTATGCACCAGCGTCCAAGCAATAAGCCAAATGAACAGCAATGAGATGTATCCTTCATATCGATCCTCCTAAAATGTAATGTTTCGTTCTACTATGTATATGAAAAATATTTTTTTCGCAAGTCCCTCTTTTTAGTCTTGCTTTATTAGAATATTTCTTTTATTATTTCTGGATTAATCATAAGGAAATTATGGCGCAAATACCTTTTCGCGATCATCACCTGCTTTGCTTAATGCAAGTCTATGAACAGAAAAATCTGCCTTTAGATTTGTGCATTAGCCACTATTTTCGCGAACATAAAGCCCTCGGTTCAAAGGACCGCGGCGTTATAGCGGATACGATTTATGCGATGACGCGCTGGCAAGCTCTTCTAGATCACCTGAGCGAGCAGCCCGCATCATGGGAAAAACGGCTGGAGATCTTTCGCCGAATTAATCTTGATGATCAGAAAAACAATCTTTCTTTGCCTCTGCATATTCGAGTCAGCTTCCCTCAAAGCCTTTTTGAATTATTCGTCAAAAGTTATGGCGAAGCGCAGGCTTGTGAATTATGCAGCGTCAGCAATCAAACCGCTCCCACTACCGTGCGCGCTAATGCGCTAAAGACCAATCGGGACGCGCTGCTTGCCCAATGGAGCTCGCTATATGAGATCTCTCCTTGCCAGCATGCTCAACACGGAATCACCTTTCAAAAAAAAGTTCATTTTTTGAATTTGCCTGAATTTCAGCAGGGTCTTTTTGAAATCCAAGATGAAGGAAGTCAGCTGATTGGCGATCTCATGCAGGTGGAGCCGGGTCAGCAAGTTTTGGATTATTGCGCCGGTTCAGCGGGAAAAACATTGGCGTTCGCGCCGCGTATGAAAGGCTCCGGTCAGATCTTTGTGCATGATATTCGTCCCCATACCCTTCTGGAAGCCCGTAGACGACTGCGCCGCGCCGGCGTGCAAAATGCGCAAGTGGTGCAGCCTGATGATCCCAAGCTCAAAAAATTAAAGAAACGAATGGATTGGGTGTTGGTGGACGCCCCTTGTTCAGGCACAGGAACTTTGCGGCGCAATCCGGATATGAAATGGAATTTTACTGAAGAGACGCTTGCGCGTTTAGTCGGACAGCAGCGCGCCATTTTTGAAAAAGCCTTGAGCTTTGTAAAACCTGGAGGCCATATCGCCTACGCCACTTGCAGCGTACTGCCGGAAGAAAATGAACAGCAGGTGGAGCATTTCATTAAAACCTATGGACTTATCCTGAAAGGCAAACCTTTCCGCAGTCTCCCCTTGCCCGGAGGCATGGATGGTTTTTTTGGCGCCGTTTTAGGAAGTAACCAGGGCGTCCCGCCCTGATCGCATGTATTATCTTCAATGTTTTTTTGCCTACAAAGCAGGGCGGGACGCCCTGGCTACCTTCCTTAGTCCCTCACTTTTATCAGCTTTGCAAGAAAAGTAGAATCCCTTATGATTGATCGCATTAATCCTTTACCCATGATTGTCATATGAAAAAAATTCTATTTATGTTTGTCGCCGGCTTGCAATTAACAGCGAGCGCCGCCTATGCAAAGGGCGAAGGCTTTATGCTCGGACAGGAGGCTCCTGCGCGTATATTTGTTAATAATCGCATTTTGGCGCGCGTCAACGGCAAATCGATTTCTGTCATCGACATCATGAAAAAGATGGACATGCTGTTCTACAAGCAATTTCCTCAATACACCTCTTCGGTGGAAGCGCGCTTCCAATTCTATGAGTTCAGCTGGAAACATGTTCTCCAAGATCTGATCGATAAGGAATTAATTCTCAATGACGCCGAAGAGAAAAAAGTTCCCGTTTCCAGCGGCGATATCCGTCAAGAAATGGAATCTTTGTTTGGTCCAAACATCATTGTCAACCTGGATAAAGTCGGATTAACTTTTGAAGAGGCCTGGAAAATGGTGCAGGATGACATCAAAATCCGCCGCATGATCCACGTACGTGCAAATCTACGCGCCATAAAACAGGTGACGCCGCAAGATGTCCGCAACGCCTACGAAGAATATGCAAAAGACAATATTCGCCCCGAGAAATGGCGGTATGCTGTGGTTTCAATTCGCAATCCCGATTTGGAAAACGGCGCCGAAGCCGCCGCTTTCGCCTACCAATTTTTGACGGAAGAGGGCAAATCAATGGAAGAACTTCCTGCTGCAATCAAAAACATCGCTCCTTTTGGACAAACAACGAAAATCACCGTTTCTGAATTATTTGATCATGATGAAAAGGAGTTGTCGCCATCTTACAAAGAAGTTTTAGCAACGTTGACGCCGGATTCCTACAGCAAACCGCTTGCCCAGAAAAGCCGCTCTGACAACAGCTCCGTTTTTCGCATCTTTCATCTCAAAGAAAAAATTCCCGGCGGCGTCATCTCTTTCAATGAAGTGGAAGCGAAATTGAAAGACGAATTAATCGAAAACGCGGTTAATAAAGCCACTGCGGAATATCTTAACAAACTTCGCCAACACTATCATATCAAGGAAAACCACTTCACTGAGGCGATCTCCGATGACTTTCATCCTTTTACATTGAAGTGATGCATGCCTATTTACAAGCCTAGCGAACTGCGTCTCTTCTTAAATGGACTCGGCGTTAGCCCGAAAAAAGTTCTTTCACAAAATTTTCTTATCGACGGCAATATCATCCGGAAAATTGTCGAATCCGCCTGTGTCCAACCCGGAGACATTGTTCTAGAGATTGGACCTGGCCCTGGCTCCCTAACGGAAGCGTTGCTGGACAAGGGCGTTCACGTATTGGCTGTGGAGAAAGACCGTGTTTTGGCGCGAGCGTTGGAACGGTTAAAGTCGCCGGACAATAATTTAGAAATTTTTTGCAATGACATCTTAGAGTTCCCCGTGGAAACTGTCTTGGCGCGCTATTTGAGCGAAGGCCGTCGAGCTAAAGTCATTGCAAATTTGCCCTACCACCTCACCACTCCCATACTGATGCGCCTCATCTCGATGCGCGACACCTTTTCATCGCTATTTGTAATGGTTCAGGAAGAGGTCGCCCGTCGCTTCACAGCCATGCCGGGAACAAGCGATTACAGCTCCTTCACGATTTTTTTAAATTTTTACGCCGCTTTGCATTATGAATTTATGGTGAGCCGTCATTGTTTTTTTCCGGAGCCCAATGTGCAGTCGGCTGTCGTTTCTCTTGAGCTCAAACAGCCTCCAACAGTATCCAACGAAGAACAATTTTTTAAAACAACCAGAGCTGCGTTTTCGCAGCGCCGCAAGATGCTGCGGGCGTCGCTTCGCCCTTTGTATGCAACGGAAGCCATCACCAAGGCGTTAATTGATTTAGGTTTTGATCCTCAGTCCCGTCCCGAGCGATTATCCCTCGAAGATTGGCTGCGGTTCTTTGAACGCTTAGCATTGGAGTCAAAAGCGTCAACGGAAAAGGTTTGTGATTGACCGTGACCAGGTGAGCGACACATCTTCAGCTTGCATTGGGGTCAGGCCTGACACTATGACACTTTTAAAAACGCCGCTATGACGCTTTTAATGGCGTCATACTGGCGTTTTTTAAAAGTGTCATAGTGTCAGGCCTGACCCCAATGCGACGTCAAAAGCGTCAACGAAAAAGGTTTGTGATTGACCACCACCATGTAGACGACACATCTTCTTGTGCAAATAAAGGAACCGTCTGCACAACCACCCCTTCGGTAGTTTGAAGACGCAGTTCGCCCACGCGCTGATCTTTTGTCGCGCTTGGCGCATCGCCGTCCCAATAAAGCAGGCACTTCAACTTGGGCTCTTCAGCCGGATAGTATTCAATGCTGACATCGTTTTTTAAATATGTGACTAGGGGACTGGCGGCGCCATTAATTTGCCGCGTGAATTTTTGGGGTCCCGCTTTTAACAATGTACGCTTGACCTTCGGCTGATTAAACGCCGCTTCAAACATGGCGATCGTGTCCAGAAAAACATCATTGCGCTCTTTATTTTTCAACACAACTGCAATTAATGTTCGATTCTCATCCTTAGCGGCGACAACAAGCGCATGACCGGCAATGGAGAAATAGCCCGTTTTGCCGCCAATCGCCTTGGGATAATAATATTTGCCCTTTCGGATAAGCTTGTTCGATTGCACAAGCGTGGTTGCTTCTTGCTTATTCGTTTTGGGTCGTTGATAATACACCGTAGAGATCAACTCGCGAAACATTGGTTGTTTAAGAGCCTCGCGCATGAGGACCGCCATATCATAAGCTGTAGTTTGATGTTTGGGGTGATATACGCCGTGCGGATTGAGAAAATTCGTCTGTTTGCAGCCGATCTCTTTTAAATATTCATTCATTCCGCGCATGAAATCCGGAATCGCGCCGTCAAGGTGTTGCGCCATGACATTTGCAGCGTCATTTCCAGAAACCAACATCAGGCCATATAGTAAGGCGCGCAAGGATAATTCTTCACCTCTTTTAATGCCCATATGGGTTCCCCCAGGAATCAACCAATAGGCAGGCAGTGTAAAGTTGGAACGGCGCTTCGCCTCTTCGCTAATCCAAACAAGCGATTCTTGCTGGGCTGTAATCACAGTGTCCAATTTATCGCCCGCTCGATGTAAAACATATGCCGCCGTCGCGATTTTAGTCGTGCTCGCAGGCTGCTGTAAGGCGTGCGCGTTTTTTTCGTAGAGAATGGCCCCAGTGTCGGCATTGATCAAAATCGCAGACTCAGCTTGCACTTGCAATGTCAGCGGTTCCGCCCATACGCCAGAACGGATCAAGAAGGTCAATGAAATCAATGTCAAGCGCCATATAGATAGCTTCATATTTCCTCGAAAATGCAATCAGATATATTTAACCAATGTTAATATATTAACGCCGTCTTCACGGCGATATTCCACTTTATCCATTAAGTTCAAAATTAAAAAAACTCCACAGCCGCCCGGAGATCGGTCATTTATAAAATGAATTCCCTTAGAATGATCTCCTTCCAACGGATTATATGGAATGCCGGAATCTTTAATCACGATCTTAACGCCATTGTTGTCAAACGCATAACAGCTGATTTCAAGATGATCATGATTTTTAAGCCCTGAATGATGAATGATGTTGGCCAACGCTTCATCCGCAGCCAGCTTCACCTTTTGAAGAGACTCAACGCCAAAATTCTGTTCAGCTGCATATTCCCGGATAAACTCCAGCATGTCATGGAGTGAGTCTATCGCAACAGGAAATCGCTTCTCCATACGTCTCTCTACCAGCTATTATTAACATAATCGACGATTTTTTGAGCTAAACGCCGATTTAACGGCCGCTCCACTGCATCATAAGCCTCATCATAATCCGTGAGCTGCCCGAGGGAAAAGACATTTACTGCATTGCGGCTTGAGTAGTAATCATGATCGAAATCGATTTCCGCAGACAATCGAGCCGGTCCCAAGATCACGCATCCTGAAGCGGCCTCAATTAAGGCCACCTCTGTCCACACTGTTAGCCGAGTCTCGTCCGGAATGACAGACGAGATCAACTTTCCATGCCGATTTCTATCGTAACGAAAGCCGATGTTGTCGGTGCGCGAATCCAATATTTTCACTTGCAAAATTAACGCGCCGCCCTCTGCGCAGTACGTAAGCGTTCCCATTTGACTAATCTGGCTAACCAATTCCGAGGTCAATTCTCCGTTCCAATCACCTTCCACAAAAGGAATCGTGATAGTTTGGCGCGCGGCCAACGCGCCTCCCTGCCCCCAGCGATATCCACAGCCAAAGCAGCAGGCGGCTAGAAGCAGAAAGGCTGAATAACGCAATCGCACAGGCAACCCCTAAGAAGAAGAAGAATCGTCGGAATGTTCCACGCTGGACATTGCAGTGGTCTCTTCGGCATGCTGAGGTCTAGGCAGGCAAGCGTCTAAAGCCAATAATCTTCGTTGGCATAGCTGAGCGATAAATGTATCAGGAAATTGAGCGATCGCGTTTTGATAATAGATTACAGATGCTCTTGGATAATTTTTACGTTCATAGAGAAGTCCCGTTTCATATAGGGATCGCGCATAAATTTCCTTAAGCGTAAGTACATCCTCTTCAGCTTGGCATAAGCGTTCTTCGCGGGGAAACTCTTGCTTGAATCGACGCAAATTAATTTGAGAAAAAGCCAAGAGATCGGGATTTTGCAGTTCACATTGGCTCTGTTCGATGTAAATTTTTGAAATGGCTAAATAACTTTCAGGAGCCAATTCATGTTTAGGAAAGCGCTTAATCAGCTGTTGATAAATTTCGACGCTTTCACGAAAAGCGCGATCCTCCCTCAACATCTCTCCTTTGGAAAATAATGACCACGCAGCGAGTTCATGGCAGGGAACGGCTGCGATCACTTCATCATAAATTTCCATCGCCAGTGATCGTCCAGACGCCCACTTAGGAAGCTGTTTTGTTCCAAAAAAATGTCTTTTCGCTCCGTTTTTGAAGAGGTTGGCAATCGCAAATTTATAGGCGATGGCTTCTTCGAAATACTGTGGATTATTATGGCATTTCAAATATTTCGAAAGCGCATCGTTGGCGAAATCCAACTCTTCGCACTGAAAGCAAGCGACGCCTAAATAATAATTGGCGTCTTGACCAACTGACATCGTTGGAAAATTAATGGAAACAATGCGGAATTGTTTGGCGGATTCTCTCCAGTCGGAGCATTCCATGGCCGTCATGCCCATATCAAAATGTTCTTCCGCGGTGAACGTTGCCGCCTCGTCAGCGTCGACCAGACGTCCGTTTTGTATGGTGAACGCTCCTTCCAAACCGCCTACGCAAAAACAACCCAACAGGACCCAACCCCAGATAGACAAATAAAGCTTCTTCATCCTCAATAATCTCCTAATATAAGGCTAGGCTTTGACGCGCCTTGATGTTATTTTGGGGTCAGGCCTGACACTATGACACTTTGGATTAGGCCGACGGCCTAATCCAAAGTGTCATAGTGTCAGGCCTGACCCCAAAATAAAGCGTCAATAGCATCAAAGTCTGGCCTCGGTCATCCAAAAACGTGTATTAAAGATAAAGACTAAGCGGAGTATTGCTTCCTGTCAATGAAAAATAATTGCAGCGGTGATTCAAGAGATCTATAAAAAACAACAAAATCAATATAAAATATTATAAATAATATGCTTTACAAAAATATTGATTACATGATAACATTGTGAAAGAATAAAATTTATTAAAAACTTATTAACTTTTTGCAAAAAGGGGACCTTTATGGATCCATATAATTCTTCTTCTTCCATTAGTTCATCATCGTATTCTTCAGGTAGTGTTTACTCTGCGCCATCCATTTCATCTTCATCATCTTCATCTTTTTTCTCTTCATCTAGTTCATCATCATCATCTAGCGCTTCAGCTGGTGTTTATTCCGCGCCGGCTGATGAACCATCTTCACCTGATCATAATCAGCCTGAAGAACCGCATGTTCAGCAACAGCAACAACAGCCTGTACAAGTCTATCAGATCGGAAACCATCACCAGACATCTTGCTGCACTCTGAAAATGAAAAAGACGATGATGATCGCCATGCCTATCCTCCTGGCTCTTGCTTTAGGAACCGCAACCGCCGCCCTTGCTCTTACAGTTGCAATTCTTCCCATTACAATCGCCGTAGGCGTCGTCTCCTTAATTATTGTCATTGCGGCTGTCATCTTCGCCATTAAAAAAGTGAAGGAATTTAATTGGAGAGACAGATACGCACAAAACTTCATTCAAGACATTCAAATTCAAGAGATGAACCGGCCTCGTCATGAGAATCAATTACCTCCTTCAACGCCGAATAAGGTTGAAGATGTTGTAATCAATAGCGACATGGACAAAAAGCACAAAGTGGACATCAAAGTTAAAGTTCCTAATGCTGATAAAGTTCCTGATGCAAATTCAGAGCTCAGCCCGCAAGATAAAGAAGAGCTGCAAAGGGAGGAAGCTTTGGCGGCATTGGGAGAAGTCTATAAACAGCAGCAAGCAGTGGTGCAAGAAAACTTAGCCGATTTGGAAAAAGAGATGGTGAGTTACCTGCTTGCTATTGAAAATTTCCATGATAATCTAAATATCAGCACTGAAACTGAAAAAAATGTAGAAGCATTACCCACACGAATTGATCAGCTGTTTGAAAAAGTCAAAAAATTCATAGAAGCATTAAAGATATTCAGCGCTATTAATATAAGGTTTAAACAAACTTTAGCTCCATTGGAACCGTTTCAAATAGATCGGTTCCAGAGTGGAATGAAAAACATTAATGCAATGATCGTTAAGCAAAGCAAGATAGCGAAGCAGATAGAGGAGAGCGTGCCAAAATCCGGCAAGGTCTTTGACTATTATTCCAAGTCATATGTCGACTTATCCCCCTCTCCCATAGAGATAGCAATAGCAAGGATGCCATTGGCGATAGCTCAGGTCGAAGGCTCAATGGAGCGAATGAATATGTTTCTTTCGCCTTTTCTTTTAGGACATTCACAAATTAGGAGCAGCATACTGCCAGAATGATGGAACTTTTCCCTTCGCGCAGCGTCTGGAGTGCGTGCGACTTGTCGCCGCTTTGGAAGACCTCGACTCGTCGAGGTCGAAGCGTAAATCTAAAATATCTAAAAGCTAGCGTAAAGTTGACCCTGGAAACGTTTTGCTATCGACAGTATGACCCATTAGCCGTTCAAACGCCAGCTTTTGGATATTTTAAATTTACGCTTCGACCTCGACGAGTCGAGGTCTTCCAAAGCGGCGACAAGTCGCACGCACTCCAGACGCTGCGCGAAGGGAAGAAGAAATGTCGCCATGATTGAAACCTTTCAACCTTTGCAAAAGATTCCCTTTGCAAAAATCTTTACCTTGACATACAATGTCTAGTCATATTGTACAAGCCATCCGGCAACATATGCACGGTGCGACGTTTGGCTAGGCGAAATCTCGCCTGCGCTAGATGGTGATGGCGTTTTGCGAATACGAATACATAGAATATCAATACGATGAGGAGAAGGCGTTCATGCCGACAATTAATCAATTAGTGCGAAAGCCGCGCGCTCCTAAGACGCGCCGCAGCAAATCGCCAGCGCTGCAGAAATGCCCGCAACGTCGCGGCGTTTGCCTGCAGGTGAAGACGAAGACTCCGAAAAAACCTAACTCGGCTTTACGTAAAGTGGCTTGGGTGCGTCTGTCAACCGGACAAGAGGTCATCGCTTATATCGGAGGCGAAGGACATAATTTACAAGAACACAGCATCGTGCTCGTGCGCGGCGGCCGTGTAAAAGACTTGCCAGGGGTTCGCTATCACATCGTTCGTGGAGCGTTGGATTGCGCCGCTGTGCAGAAACGCATGCAAGGAAGATCTAAGTACGGGGCCAAAAAGCCCAAGTAACGCTAGGATGCTCCCACAATGAGCATCATGGTCCGCGATTTGCGTTTTCACTTTTTGTTAAAACGCTAATCACGCGCAGGCCTCCCTTAATAGGGGAAAGCCAGGTGAACATTGAGGTCTTCCTTTTAAATGAAAATGTATTCAAAAAATTAATGAGGAAACCATGTCAAGAAGACGTCGCGCAGTTAAACGGGAAATAGAACCGGATCCCGTTTACGGAAGTCGCTTAGTAGCGAAGTTTGTCAATAAAGTGATGATGTCGGGAAAAAAATCAACCGCACGCAAAGTCGTGTACAATGCGATCGAGAAATTCACTAAAAAAATTAAAGTGGAAAATCCTCTCGAAGCCTTTGAACGCGCCATAGAAAACGCTCAGCCATCTCTGGAAGTGAAGTCTCGCCGAATTGGCGGCGCCACTTACCAAGTGCCTGTTGAGATCTCACCCGCCCGCCGCCTGGCGATGGCCATGCGCTGGATCATCATCTATTCACGCGCAAAACCTGGTCGTTCAATGGAAGACGCTCTGGCAGGCGAACTTGCAGACTGTTTCAACAACCAAGGATCCACAATCAAAAAGAAAGAAGATACACATAAAATGGCCGAAGCGAATAGAGCTTTCGCTCATTACAAGTGGTAAGGGAGATAAATAGATATGGCTAGACCGCAAGAAGAGCACATTAAGAATGTTCGCAATATTGGCATCATGGCCCACATCGATGCCGGTAAAACGACAACTTCTGAGCGCATCCTTTATTACACCGGCCGACTTCACCGCATGGGTGAAGTGCATGAAGGCGCGGCCACCATGGACTGGATGGAACAGGAACAGGAACGCGGCATCACGATCACTTCAGCCGCCACCACCGTGTTCTGGAAAGGAACCAAAATCAACCTTATCGACACCCCCGGCCACGTGGATTTCACCATCGAAGTGGAGCGCTCCCTGCGCGTCCTCGATGGCGCAGTAGCTGTTTTCTGCTCTGTATCCGGCGTTGAACCTCAATCAGAAACAGTATGGCGTCAAGCTGATAAATACGGCGTGCCGCGCATCGCCTTCGTCAACAAAATGGACCGCACCGGAGCGGATTTCTTCGACGCCATCAAGACAATGCGCGAAAAATTGCACGCCAACGCCATTGCCGTCCACTGTCCAATCGGCGCCGAAACCGAATTTAAAGGCATGGTCGACCTCATCACCATGCGCGCGCTTTATTTCCACGACGAGACGCTTGGCGCGGATTGGGAAGAAACCGACATCCCGGCCGACCTCCTGGAAAAATGCAAACAGATGCGTGGCGAGCTCCTCGAAGAACTTGCAACAATCGATGACTCCGATACATTCATGGAGAAGCTCCTGGAGGATCCGGATTCACTGACTCCGGCGGAGATTCATGCTGTAATCCGCAAGGCCGTTTGCACCAATAAGTTTAATCCCGTTTTATGCGGTTCAGCCTTTAAAAATAAAGGCGTGCAGCAGCTGCTCGATGCAGTCGTTAATTGGATGCCTTCACCGTTGGATCGCGGCGATATCAAAGCTCACGATTTGAATACAGGAGAGGACATTTTACTTAAGCCTGATGACAATGCGCCGTTCGCAGCCCTAGCGTTCAAAATCATGACTGACCCATATGTCGGTCGCTTGACTTTTGTTCGCGTCTACAGCGGCACGCTGCAAAAAGGCATGACCCTCATCAATAGCACTAAAGACAGTAAAGAAAGAATTTCACGTCTGATCGAGATGCATGCCAATCAGAGAAAAGAACGCGAAGAATTCTACACGGGCGATATTGCAGCTTGCATCGGCTTGAAAAAAGCAAGCACAGGGGACACTTTGTGTTCAGCGGACCATCCAATCCTATTGGAGAAAATGGAGTTCCCAGAACCTGTGATCTCCATGGCGATCGAACCTAAATCCAAGGCTGACCGAGAGAAGCTGGCCATGGCGTTGGGCGCTCTATCGGAAGAGGATCCCACTTTCCGAGTCTTCACCAACGAGGAGACAGGGCAAACGATCATTGCGGGAATGGGTGAGTTGCATTTAGAGATTTTGCATGATCGCATGAAGCGTGAGTTTAGCGTGGAAGCTAATGTGGGCAGGCCGCAAGTCGCTTACAAAGAAACGATTACAATGCCAAGTTCCTCCCAAACAAAGCTTGTTAAGCAATCGGGTGGACGCGGCCAATATGCGCACGTCGATCTGGAAATCGAGCCTAATGAGAAGGGTAAGGGCAATGAGGTTGTCAGTAAAATCGTCGGCGGCGTTATCCCCAGAGAATATATTCCCGCCATTATTAAGGGAATTGAAGAGGGATTGGCTACAGGCGTTCTGGCCGGCTACAATCTGATCGATGTGAAGGTCGCCATTGTTTTTGGTTCTTATCACGATGTCGACTCCAGCGAGATGGCCTTTAAGATCTGCGGCTCCATGTCAATCAAGGAAGCGGCTCGCAAAGCGAAACCGATCCTCCTAGAACCGATCATGAAAGTTGATGTGACCACTCCTGAATTGTGTGTGGGTGATGTCATTGGCGATCTCAACCGTCGTCGAGGACAGATTCTGGGACAAGAAACGCATAAAGGCGCGGTCATCGTACACGCAGAAGTGCCTTTGAGCGAGATGTTCGGCTATTCAACCACGCTGCGTTCGATGACTTCCGGTCGAGCCGCCTATGTGATGGAACCGCGTAAAGAACCAAGTCCGTTCGAAAAGGTTCCAGCTAAAATTCAAGAAGAAATCACTAAGAAATAAGGGTAAACATGGCAAAGCAAGAAAAACAGGCTGCAAAGCAAGAAAAACAAGTCGTCAAACAAGAAAAGCAGCAGCCCAAACAGCAATCCAGGCAGAAGATTCGTATTCGCCTGAAAGGTTACGATCAGCGCGTGCTGGATCGTTCCACTGCGGATATCGTCGACACCGCCAAGCGCACTGGCTCCGGCGTCGCCGGTCCTATTCCGCTTCCAACCCGCATCGAGAAATACACCGTCTTGCGTTCGCCTAATATCGACCGCAAGTCGCGCGAGCAGTTTGAAATCCGCACGCATAAGCGCCTGATCGATATTCTGAACCCTACAGGTAAAACAATCGAGGCCCTGAAAGGATTGACTCTTCCCGCTGGCGTAGACATCAAAATCAAAGCGTAGCGTTATTTTTGGGGTCAGGCCTGGGCTGAAACGAATGGCCGATTTTCGAAGAAAATTAGCTTGGTTTCATCCCCTCTAATTTTAGCGCCGTTTTTCCACCCCCGGATGGGGGTGAGGGCATGTAGCCCAGGGCAAGCGAAAGCGCAGCCCTGGGTAACTGCATTAAAGGATGCACCCCTGAAAGGGGTGCGGGCCTACTTTTTGCCAGCGAGACGCAAATCCATTCTACATTCAATTTGGGCGCATTGAACATAGTTAAGCATGGCCCGCACCCCTTTCAGGGGTGCATCCTTTAATGCGGTTACCCAGGGCTGCGCTTTTGCTTGCCCTGGGCTACATGCCCTCACCCCCATCCGGGGGTGGAAAAACGGCGCCAAAATTTAGCTTTATTTATTTTTTTGTAAGCTCCTTGAAAATAGTATTATTCCAATCGTGAAATGAATACGCATAGTCAAAAACAACTTGTATATTCTGCATCAGTTTTGTTTGATTATTCAATATATTCGTTAACTCTGTAATTACTTCCATTTCTATCTGACCTCTAATTTTTTTGGCATCTGTAATTGATTTGTTTAATAAAATATCTTTACTCATGATATTTTCAAAATTTTTATTGTATGATTCATTAATTCCGGCATAAATAAGCATTTGTATAATTTTTAATGCGGTGTCATCATATCCGATGGATAAATCCTCTAACTGCGCATCCGGCTCAGATAGAACAGATGGATCTCCGCAAAAGCGCAGCAATAGATCTTCCACTTCTACGACGTTTCTCACCTTTATGGCGGCTTCTAAAAGAGCTCTTTCCGCTTCAAGGTTTATAATTGAAGGATCTGAGAGCAGTTTTTGCTTGACTAGGGGGTAAGAAGTATGAAGAGAGCGTGGGTTGCCCTCGCCAAGGATTGATGCGATTTTACTCTGAGCGGCATATTGGCTATTCAGTTCGGCTATTTGCAAAAGGAATTTATCTTGTTCGTCTTGTTTTTGTTGAGATTTCTCTTTTTGTAAACTTTGCGTGCATGTGCGAAAGGTCATCATGAGCGGCTCTTTATGTAAATCGATATGTGTAAGAATTCGCCTTATCTGTTTTGTTCGATTGGGAGCTGCCGCTGGCGAAATTTGCATCTCGCTGTACGCCGAAAGAAAAATATAGGTAAGTTGGCTAATTCCTCTCTTGATTCCGTTGATATGAGACCAAAGATAGTCAATGGTGTTGGATGTATCAAAAATGCAGCCGCACCGGTGAAAACTCGCACCTATTGTTATTGTAGTTCTACTAATTGTAATATTGATGTTCATGACGCTCCCATTTTTTTAGGATCTATTATATTGTAATTTTCATCAATTATTTTTTTATCTTCAACCTTTAAAATGCACAACATAAGACAAAAGATTGACAAAAGATTGTTGACATTAAAATCATTTAAATGATGGTATATATGTATACGAAGAGAGGCAACGATGACTCGGAATAAAAATTCAATAAGCTTAAAGAACAAAAAATTAATCATGATGCGTCATGGAGAATCTTGTTGGAATAAGCAAAATCTATTTACGGGTTGGGTGGATGTTCCTTTATCAAAAAAAGGCATTGAAGAGGCGTTGGAAGCAGGTAAACGCATTTGCGACATCCCTATCGACGTCATCGTGACTTCAACGTTGGTGCGGGCTCAGATGACTGCGTTTCTGGTGATGAGCGTCCACAATTCCGGCAAAACGCCTGTCGTGCTTCATCCTGGAGAAGGCATGTTGGATACATGGGGCCGCATCTACAACGAGGAAACAAAAGAGAAATGCATTCCGGTTGTCTACAGCTGGGAACTGAATGAACGCATGTATGGCGAGCTGCAAGGGTTAAACAAAGCCGAAACAATAGAAAAGTATGGCGAAAAACAGGTTAAAATATGGCGCCGCAGCTATGATACAACTCCTCCGGAAGGTGAAAGTTTGGCGATGACCGCCGCCCGGGCGATTCCCTATTTTACAAGCAAAGTGCTTCCCTTATTGGAACAGGGGCATAATGTGTTTATTTCAGCGCATGGAAATTCATTGCGCTCCATCTGCATGCATCTAGACAATCTCAGCAAAGAAGAAGTTGTCAATCTCGAGCTTGCAACCGGCGAACCAATCATCTATAATTATCAAAACGAATGCTTCACCAAAGAAAAATCTTCCAACTGAGCTCCTGTGACGAATATCATCTACCTCGATAATAGCATGACCACGCGGCCCTCTGACAAGGCTGTATGCCGCATGCTGCCGTTTCTTACCAATATGTGGGGATCTCCTTCAGCGCCGCATCAGATGGGACAGGAACTTTTTCCCGCCATCGAGGAAAGTTTAAAAGCCATCTATGCCCTATTGGGAGCTAAAGAAACGGATTGTTTCGCATTCACATCATCGGGCGCCGAAGCCGTCAACCATGCGATTATATCCACATTCCTCGACGTTTCACGAAAAACAGGCAAAAATCAGTTCATCACTTCTCACGCTGATGAGGCGCCTGTCATCATGTCTATTGGGAGAGTCGAACAACTGGGCGGCGTCGGCAAAATGGTTCAGCCTGACAAGCGTGGCCTGATAACAGCCGAAGCCATAGCCGAAGCGATCACTCCCCGTACGGCGTTGGTTTCGTTGGCTTGGGCTAATGGACTGACAGGGGTCATTCATCCAGTAAGTGAAATTGCAAAGCTCTGCGCCGACCGTGGAATCCGTCTTCATTTAGACGCCACACATGTTTTAGGGAAAATTTTTTATGAATTAGACGATATTGGAGCTCACTTTATTTCATTCAATGGCGACCATTTACACGCTCCAAAAGGGACGGGAGGCTTGTATATCAAAGCGGGCGTCAATTGCAGTCCATTTATCGTAGGCGGACTGGAGCAAGGCGGACTGCGCGCAGGGACTCTCAATATGCCCGCTTTGGCCGCATTGGGATGTGCGGCGTCCGAAGCTTTGGAAACGCGGGACCTGATCTGCACTGAAGTCGCGCGGCTCCGCGATAAACTTGAAACGGGGATTGTTGCAGAATTTCCTGACGCTGTTGTTTTTTTTCATGATCAAGAGCGTCTACCGCACTGTACAGCCATCGGTTTTAAAGGGATCGCAAATGAAGCGCTGCTTTACGCCCTAAATCGCAAAAACATCTTCGCCAGCATTGGCGGGGGCGGGTTTCAGCAAATCGGATTGATCCTGACCGCTTCCGGAGTCCCAGAAGCGTTGGCGCAAACCGCCATTAGCTTCAGCCTTTCGCGCCTGACCACCGAAGATGAGATCGATCGAGCCATCGCCATTATCGGTGAAACCGCGCGCCGCATGCGCAAAAATTGGCCTTGTTCACCTTAACTAAGAAAGAACCCTGTCACCCCTCTGTGATCTCTGTGGTTGATAAAAAATTCGAAACATTTTTTATCAACCACAGAGATCACAGAGCACACAGAGAGGGGATTTTAGCAACAAAAAGGTGAACAAGGCCCAAAAATTTTACCATTTAAGGAGATCGTTATGGGATTAGCTGCATTTATTACATCTTTCCCCTGGACCCGCTACAGTAAAAAATTGGCTGGCAAAATCGATAGACCGCGCTGCGTTGGATTTTTCACGCGTGAAGAATCTGAAGCGCGTGCGATGCGTCTAGCGGAGTCCACCGCAGGCAGCATTGAGGATGGCAATTTATTGCGCTTCTACTGGCTGGTTGATAAAGACGACGGGATCATTGTCGATGCAAAGTTTCAAGTTTTTGGGCAATCAGCCCTTATCGGCGCCGCTGAAGTGGCGTGCGAACTGCTGATCGGTAAAAATTACGATCAAGCGAAACGCATCAGCGCAACCTTAATTGACCAACAAGTGCGCGATCGTTCCGATGTTTCCGCTTTTCCCCCAGAAACCTCTCCCCACCTTAACTTAGTTCTAGAAGCGATTGAAGAAGCTGCGGAACAATGCACCGACCTGCCCTTAGCTGCAACGTATGCGGCGCCCCCTGTTCCGACGGACATGGGTGAAGTTCGCGAAGGGGGCTACCCGGGCTGGGAGGCGCTGTCGACTCCGCAGAAAATTACAGTCCTCGAGGAAATTCTTACTCAAGATATCCGTCCATACATCGCCCTAGATGCCGGCGGCGTCGAAATAGTTGAACTGGTTAATGATACGAATTTGATCATTGCCTACCAAGGCAGCTGCACTTCCTGCTATTCCTCCGTTGGAACAACGCTTTCGTATATCCAACAGGTGCTTCGCGCAAAAGCGCACCCTTCTCTTGTCGTCGTTCCCGATCTCAAATTACGGTAATTTCAACCAATAACGTGTATGGCGAAGTTCTCCAGTTTTTATTAAAACTCCTTTCTGAACTAGATCCGTTAAATCACGTGTCGCTGTCGCTCTGGAGGTTTTTGTGATTGCAAGATAATTTTCGGCGCTTAGCCCTCCCTTAAAGCCGCCTAAGCCTTCTGCAAACATTCTCAATAAAACTTTTTCTTGGCGGGGGTTGATGTGTCCGGTGAGCGCTGTCAGCATCTTGGATTTTGCAATCAAAAAGTAAAGAAGATTCATCGATTCCTCTTGAGCTTGCAAAACGACATCAGCAAAAAACTCTACCCAATGCTCTATCTCCAATGTGCGATTGCATTTTTCCAATGCTGCATAGTATTCCTTTTTTCTTTTTTCCAATACTTTTGAGACGGCAATTAATATCGGTCGTTCAATGCCCTGAGAAAGAACTTTTTCAATTAGAATTCGACCAATTCTTCCATTCCCATCTTCGAAGGGATGAATGCTTTCAAAATAAACATGGGCAAGCGCCGCCCGCCCTAGAATGGGTGCGGATGCGCTTGTAGAATTGAACCAATCAATGAACGCCGCCATTTCATTAGGGACTTTCATCGATGGGGGCGCTTCGAAAAAAACTTTGGGAGAGTCATATCGACGAGAAATAATCTGCATGGGATCAACATGAGTGCGGTATTTTCCGCAATCATCAATAGAGGACTGATCTTTAAATAGCTTGAAATGCCATTGCCAGAGCATCTCGTGGGTCAATGGTTTATCGAATGATTCATAAACATTGCAAAGAAGTTGAGCCATTCGAGATTCTTTATTATCTTCTTGCTTTCGAGTGGCATGCAACCCAAAGTGTCGCTTAATTGACGATTGTAAACTCTCTCTATCAAGAATTTCTCCTTCAATGCTGGAACTTTCCAGCCCCTCCAAACAAAGAATCTCCACAACAAATTGATTGTATTCCTGCTCATCTATACTTTTTAAAAACGCGCATGCGCTGCCCATGCTCAAAAGAAATTGTCTCTCTTTTTGAGCTATTCGGTCAGAATCGTAAGTAAAGTGAGGCCAATCCGGCAATTGCCAGTTCCAGGGCATGAGTTATAGACCTTTGTT
>JABDEO010000031.1 GCA_013287015.1 Chlamydiota bacterium | reverse complement strand
ACCGATTTTTTTTTAATTCCATGCCGTATATGGTCGCTAAATCCTATATGTGAGGAGAACACGATGAAAATCTGCAAATTTCTGATCCTTTTAATGGCATGGAACGCTGTCGCTTGGACTGACAATCAAACAGATACGATTAGCCCAGTGCTTTCTGATAAGTCGCTGCCATTTCGTGTGAGGCTCAAAAAGACTAACTACAAACTGCCACAGGGAGTCCAATCTTATATACACGCCATACACCATAACAAATGGTTAATCATCACCGGAAGAATAAGCGGTCTTCATGGATTTGTAGATGGAAGCACAGATAACTTTCCCACCAGAGAACAAAACACGACTGTTTTCGTTGTAGATCCTATTAGGAAAGTAACCTTCTCGCGTTCTTTATTAGATCCAACATCAGGCCTGACGCAACTGCAAGTGGACCTGCTCTCTGTCACGGCCGCTCAGGGGTATCAATCTGGAGACACATTATACATCACGGGAGGCTATGGGCTTAACTCAGCCACCGGCGGTCTTGATACAAAAAACGCTCTGACAGCTATTGATATTCCTGGACTGATCCATTGGGTGGTGCATCCATCCCCTGGTGAAACCGCAGCTCAGCATATTCGTCAAATTTTCGATGACACCTTTAAGGTAACCGGTGGATACATGAATCAAGCCGGGGAAAATCCAACTTTGCTGATTATGGGGCATGAATTCGATGGATTCTACGGTGACTCTACACAACAACCGCCAGAATTTCAACAGTATACCGAACAAGTTCGCCGCTTCTATATTAATGATGATGGAGTGAATCTTTCAATTACTCCTGAAAGTCCATTGCCTTCAATTCCCGATCCCAACTTCCATCGAAGAGATTTGAATGTTGCGCCTGTGATAAGCAAGGTGAATAATCAATTAAAACGCAGTTTTGTGGTCCTTTCCGGTGTGTTTACACCTACTACCGGAGTTTGGACTGTACCAGTGGAAGTGGCAGGTGATGGAACCCCTTTCATGGCGGATCCAACCCTTCCATCCACTTTTAAGCAGGGCATGAACAACTATGACTGCGCGACTTTTGGAATGTTTTCTGAAAAAACCGGGTCGATGTACATCGTTTTATTAGGAGGGATGAGTTTTGGCTTCTTTGAAAAGACAAAAGAAGGTTTACAATTCCAGACAAATGACGACATTCCTTTTATTAGTCAGACAACAACAATTCGGATCGATGCATCTGGAAATTATACGCAGCACTTGATGCGCCATGGCGGATTCCCCGACATTCGTTCTAAGAAGGTCAATCCAGGCAATCGTCTTCTTTTTGGTTCGGAAGCGGAAGTATTCTTGCGTCGTAAAGTCCCTATGTATGACAACGACGTTCTTCAGCTGGATAAAATCAACAAACCGACTGTTATTGGATATGTTCTAGGGGGAATTGCAAGTACATTGCCGGACACAAATACACAGGCCGATTCTTTTCCCTCACGTCGCCTTTTCAAGGTGATCGTAGAACCTGCTGGTCATTAATGGGAATAATTATAGACCTAATAATGACTCACCCAATGGGGTCAGATTGATTTTTGGTTGAATATAGCTTGGGTCTTCAAGATACCCCTCAAATTCCTGATGGATGTGGTCTTTGGTGTATTTGAATTCAGGATAAACGGGATTATGACCAGTAGCGACACCCCTTTCAAAAGCTTCCTTCCTAAGAATTCTACCCTCATCCATCAGTCTGGCCTTTGGAACATAACACAGATAACCAACCATTCTTACTTTGGGGTTATCACTGTAGGGTCTATTCTTACTCGGATGTTGATTCCAGTGAACGGTTCGTGAATCCCATAAAATGAGCGAGCCGCGAGAAGCTGTGATATGTTTCATGCAATAAGGGTTTCCAGATTCATCTGCACCGTTGCCAAAAAATTCCTGTAAGAATTTATGCCTAGCTTCCGTTCTCTCGCTCCTAGGCGTTTCCATGGAGCCAATGGTTTCTAGCTGTGGAGCAAATTCAGGGAACCTGAGATGGGATTTAGGGATGCAGTAAAATCCTCCATCGCCATCGAAGGAATCTTCAAACAAAAACTGCCCTTGAATAGTGTACGGCTGCGTCTTCAATAGAGACTCACTGACGAAGCCTATGGGTGGATTATTGTTATGCGCAATGTTGTCTTGCCGTCTCAAAATCGACTGATCAACATGGGGCCATGGCTCAAAATAGCCTTTTCTTATTTCCGGTGGGCACATAAAGGATAGTCCGTCCATGCTTACAATAAGGTTATTTGTGTTCCATACCTGAGCAAAAACAGCGACAATGCGAGGATCCTGTCTTAAGTCCCACATGACTTGAGTCTGACCAGCAGGCCCTGCAAAGATCCCCATTTTGTTATGCATCGGGAACGCTTCTTTCCAATTGCTTCTGTCGTCCAGACTGCAATTTGGCCATGCCTTTTCAATAAACTCATGCCAGATGCGCTCATATAAGAGCTCCGCCTCAGAAGTCGAAAGAACCTGGGGAATGACGCAATATCCCAATTCTTCAAGATCTTTTAGATAAGAAGCAATGAGAGGCTTCTGTCCTTCTACAACAATACCGACAGGATCTTCAGATAAAGATTGTGCATGCGTAAGCATCGGAACCAGCGATAAAAAACTCAATAAAAATAGATACGCACGATTCATAAGTAATCCTCCTTAAATGGTTGTAGAGGCATCAGATAGATGATCAGGAAACTCTTGCACTAATTTTAGCTGAACAACTTTTTCTGCAGCAAGGTAAAGCTCTGGACGCGTTTCTAATCCTAATTTGTTTTTTACCGATTCTATGTAATGTTCTACGGTTCGATGCGAGAGTTTTAGATGCGGATGCGCCCCTATCGCTTGATAGCTATAGCCTTGCCTATACAATACCAGACACTCTTTTTCTCTTTTAGAAAGTTGGGTTAAATTTTCACATCCACAGGCGGTAATAAGAGAAGAGGGGCATGTCGAGAATTCCGGTGAGTTTTTTGTAGAAGATTTTCCAAATGAGGCCTTTATATCGCCTATTGTTATTCCTTGTTCGAGCAGGATCAACAAACGTCGATCCAGTCGCTTAGTAAAATGCCCCATAAAAATATTAAACAAGACCTTTTCGTTCATAAAAAGATTGTACAAAGGCCGCTTTTTAAGAAGACCTGAAAAACAACATGTTTCCAAATAGTTTTTTTTGTGTCGTACAACGACCATGCCATGATCCATTTGAAAGAGCTTAGCCCGATTGCGATAAAAGGCATCAGATCCTGGAAATTGACGATCATTAAACCACAAATATTGACCCTCTTTAAGCGCTTCCGGGGTATTCATCAAAGGGTCATCATTTAAAGCGCCTGATTCTATTAAAAAACGATCCTGATCAGGATTAGACGTCAGCCAACTGACATACCCGTTGTGATAAACACGAACATAGCCAAATGCAGTTATTCCGAGCGACTGGCAAAAATCCTTAGAAAGTTGACGCACTTTATCAACACCCAAGTCAAATCCTTTGCAAAACTGTTGAAGCGTTAAACTCATATAACTCACACTCCTACTAAATTCCCGTTTGATTTTATAGGAGAAAAAAATTTTTATCCACAAAAACTCAAAATAGGGGGGAAAGTCCCCTATTTTATCAAACATGCGTTGCCATAAGCTTGTCTTCATCACCAACAGCTATAGTGGAGTTTGGAGAGGTATGAAAATAAGAAAAAATCCAGCATCGGCTACAAATTTAGATAAAGAAGAAGGTCGAATTGCGACAGCCAATGAAATAAATATTTGGTATGAGACATTTGGTCAAAAAAATCATCCACCTCTTCTACTGATTATGGGGGGATGCTGTCAAGGCATTATGTGGCCAACAGAATTTTGTGAGCGTCTCGCTGCAGAAAAATTTTATGTGATTCGATATGATCACCGGGACACCGGTTATTCGACTTGCTTTGATTTTAAAACCAACCCTTATAATATTTTCGACTTAGCCAAAGATGCATTAGGACTTTTAGATGCCCTAAAAGTCCAGAAAGCCCACATATGTGGTCTATCAATGGGAGGGCCTATTGCTGAACTAATGGCTGTATATCATCCAGAACGGGTTTTGACGATTACCTTGATTGCGACATCTTGCGACTTTCGACCGATGAATCTTGCATATGCCGGATTACCCGCAGAGGAAAATTCTCTTTCAAGAACTAAGGACGTCTATTTGTCATGGATGAAAGAGTTCCTAGAGCGTCCAGCCAAGAATCAAGAAGAAGCTTTTGAACAGCGAATGTCTTGCTGGCGTATCCTTAACGGAACTATCGCTGCTTTTGAAGAAATTCGTTATAGTGAACTGCATAGATTATTTCTATCCAGATCAAAATTTCCAGAATCAATTAAAAATCATATTACAGTGTGTTCAAATTCCGAAAATTTGGTAAAAGCGGCTCCGCAGCGAGTTAAGGTTCCTACATTGATATTTCATGGTACAGAGGATCCCATTTTCCCTCCAGATCATGGAGCCGCTCTCGCCAAGGCTATTTCAAAATCCACATATTTTCTTATAGATGGATTAGGGCATGTTCTTAACTGTCAATTTTACGAATTTATGATTAGAAAAATGAAAGAATTCACAACACCTTGATTTTATGCTACATAACAAGACCAAAAGCCTGTGTCTTAATCTTTCTTGCATCATTTTTTTTCTCGTTATGTAGCCCACACTAATGTGTAGCGAGCCCTAGCGAGCGGAACAGCAGGTGTGGGAACACAATGAACACGCGAACTAACCAGGGACCTGGTTCTTCATTTTTATCTTTTTTCCCTCTTTTTAAAATCGAAGGCTTAAATATTTTTCTGTAAAAAAAGCAAAAAAGACAAAAAAAGAAGAACTGGTCCCCAGTTAGGTTATGTATTCATTGTGTCCCACACCTGCGGTTCCGCTCGCTAGGGCTCGCTACACCTTAGTGTGGGCTACATAATGAGAGAAAAAATGATGCAAAAAAGATCAAGACGCAGGCTTTTGGTCTGTAAGGACGGCATAAAAAAGCGTTACCCGTTTTGATTCATATTAACTACCTTTCGTGTGATGGCTCCTCTGTCGCAGCAAGTTTTGTGTGACAGGGTCTCTTGTTGCAACAAGTTTGAAGCTTCGATTGCGATATTGAATGGCGCAAACGAGGTGGCAAAGTCCACAGGTGAAAATGGCCAAAGCGATACTGCTTACGCCTGCTTTCATTTGATCCCAAGATGACAATTCTTCCAAGTCCTTGGGAAGAAATATATAATAAGAAAAAAACTCTTTTGAACAAATATTTAATTTCATAAAATCACATAATTTTGGGTTATCTTGAATTATTTTGGTTGATTTATATTAAAGTGTCAATAGTTTATCATGCCGAATGTTGTGATTACCCTTGCAATCCAATGAATGTTATCATTATTGCGCAACAGATAAAAATGTTAATAAGTTCAGTCCTTTGGTTGCTAATATTCAACTCTACCACTTGCTAAAGTCAAAGGAAATACTATCTGATGTGGAAGCCAACAAAATTGCGGAAAAACATCCGGAAAGAGATGCGCAATACTACCTTAATGCAATTTTAGCAGTATAAAAAGGAGTTGCAAAACTCACAAAAAAATTTCTCTCTGCGTCACCGCGTCTCTGCGTCTCCCATCTCTGCGTAAAATGCCTCCACAAGCAATTTAACGCAGAGACGCAGAGAAGAATTTTTTTGTGAGTTTTGCAACTCCCTCTAAAGTCTAATCATCTTTTGGAGAAATGTACACCTCAAAAATGTAAGGAGAGGCGATTGTATCCGTCACACAATTCGTATCCAGAATAGTGCTTGCAATGCCCCCCACAATGTAACCCAAAAAAATCCGACGGTGTCTTAATAGATCAAAGGCTATAACGCCATTCGGATAGGTCGGTAATTTTTGACTGGGGATAAAGGCGGCTTCAGCGCCAAAATAATAGATTCTCGGAGCATCTGGCGGAAAGGGATCATCGCTGCAATATAAAGAAGCGGGATTAGGGACAGGAATGGTCGGAAATTTCGAACTCATGAGATACTGCTGATAGACCCCCTGTTTATCGATCTTTATAGTCGTGATATCATTGGTGAATGGCAAATTACAACAGGTTGTAAAGACATTTCCTTGATTCGGAATAAGCGCCACGCAACTGTTTTCGCAATCGCCGTCGCTGAAGATCGAGGCGCTAATGCCGCCAAAAAGGAGAGTGTACATGCTATCCTTCTTTTTTGAATAAAGCCCCGCGTTGGCGCAATCATAATTATTCATTGCTTGCGCAAGTGTTTTTGGGTCAGCCGGATCCAACATATGCGAAGACCCATCCGCCTCAATTTCGATCGGAACAGTCCATGCGCCAGGATTAGCTGAATCTCCAGGTGTAAATACCCCTGATAAGGCCACATAAGACATCTTGTAATGTTTTCCCTCCTTTTTAACAACCGGTACAACATTTAAATCCCTTCGTCGATACGTAGGAAGGGGGTCCGGCTGTTCGTAAGATTTTACATGCAGTCCATGGTCATTGTCGATGATCTTGATTCGACGTATTTGCATCGAATAATCGCCGTTGGAGGAAGTTGTATAGAAGCCGGAAAAATTCTGACCAAGGGCAAGCAAATAGACGCCAGGCTTGTCTCCCTTTAGCATCTTTCCCCCAGTCACTTGTAGAATAGGATCAAATGCAAAGCGAAAACAGTCCGACGCGGAACCTGAGGATGGCTTTTTCTTTACCCAAGCAATCAGCCTGGGAACATCGATTGCAGTTAATGCCTGTTTCGTTTCCATCGTTCCTGTGGCAGTGTCGACCCCATATCCTCCGACAAGGTAAAGAATTTTTCCATCATCAGCCTGGCTATAAAAGGAGTTCGTTACGGAAAGAAGATCGATTTGCTCTTGAGTAAGGTTGGAGGAAGGATCATTAAGAGAACGGCTATAGTTCTTCTTGTTTTTCGGATTAACCACATAAACAACAGTATTTTGATTCGTTACAGGAAATGAGTTGGGTAATTCGGTGGCGCTGTTTACATTGTGCAGGCCGTTGGTTCGTCCAGCGATGAAGAGCCACTCTCCTTTATAGACAGCAAATGCAAATGATTGGAGGCCTGCAGGCAAGGAGAAATCGGCTTGCTCTACGGATATTTGGTAAGGAAGAGAATCTTCAGGCAACGGAATTGATAAATTAGTCGTCTGATTAGCGCATGGAGGGCATTGACTATAGCAATTCAATGAGATGGTTGTTAAAAAAAAAGTCATGAATAGGTTTTTTGTGAGCATATAGACTCCTCATTAAATTGAAAAATTTGAATAACATATTTTCGACTTATTCCACAATCTTTTAGGTATAATTCTCCCGGGAATTCAGGAGAAATGCGAGCTGCTTCTCGCTGCAGTCCGTATTTTATGCGGCGAAAGAGCGACTTGAATTTTTGTTGTTATTTTTCTTGTCAGTTTTTAGTCGTTCTGGCTACACTCCAGCCTTTAAAAAGTTGAGGATTTTAGATGAAAAATTTAGCTCTAGCGTTGTTCATGATGTGCACTTCCGTTTTATCTGCATTTGATTCGACAATTCCCATTCTCCATCTCCCCGATTTTTACAACGAATCCACTCGTGCAGATTTTCTAAACAATCTCGAAAAAGCTGCATCTGAAGTCGGCTTCTTTGGCCTCACCGGCACAGGCATCGACATTGATCTTCTCGATCGCTCCTACGAACAAATCATCGCCTACTTTGATCGGGACTTCGACGAGAAAATGACCCTGAAAACAGCTGATGGGCAACGGGGGTATGCTCCGGGAGAATCGGCGAAAGAGGAAAAACGGGTTGACTTTAAGGAGTTTTTCCATGTTGGCAGAGAGCTTAACGAAGAAGAATTACAAAGACTTGGATATTGCAAAAACGTATGGCCGGAAGGCGAAACCAATTTTAAATCGGCCATGATTGACCTCTTTAACGCCCTGGATAGATGCAAAGGAGCGCTCGGAGACGCGATCACAGCTGTGCTTCAAAAAGAGCCCGGCTATATCAATGAAATGATCGAGAAAGGCGACTGCTTAATGAGAGCGATCCATTACCCTGCAAATCCACCAGCCAATGCGATTTGGGCCGGAGCCCATACTGACATCGTTTTGCTAACAATACTACCTCGCTCCACTGCAAGAGGGCTCCAAGCGCTCAATAAAGAAGGAGTCTGGATTGATGTAGTTGTGCCAGATGGAGCCTTTATTATTAATTGCGGAGACATGCTGGAAAATCTAACAAATGGCTACTTTAAAAGCGCATTGCACCGCGTAGTGGATTCGGGCAGCGGCAAGGACCGCTATTCTGTTGTTTTCTTCGTTCATCCTCGGTCTGACGATCGGCTTGATCCTCTTCCCACATTCATAGAAAAAACTGGTGGAATAAGGAAATATGCAAATGTCAACCGAATCGAGCTTCTTGCAGAGAGACTCATTGATTTAGGTCTTGCCTCTCGTTCTTTGATGGAATTTTTTGTTCAATCTGGCGCGATTGAAAAGCTGAGAGAAGTGGGCAGATTTAGTCCAAAAGCTGAAGAGGCTCTCCTCAAAGCAGGATTTGTTTTCTAATGTAGCGTAGACTTCAGTCTGCGCTTGTTTTTGCGGGTTTTAACCCGCAATGATAGGGGTCAGGCTTGCGAGTTTGCAAGTTGAGGTGACTTTTCTTTGATCTAATTTTTTTAAACTTTGTTTCAAACTTCCTGCATTAACTAAGAACTCTTTTCCACAATAGCTATTTTGATTTATAAGTTCATTTTCTATGCGGTCGTTTGCAATATCATTAAGAGGTGTTATGCACCGACATAAAAATTGCCGAAACCCATGCTTATTTGCACCCTCTAGCCTTAAGACAAGCAGGTTTCCAAATCGTAGGCCTGTTAAATCCTCTGTCACCACACATCTCCATGGTTGCTTGAACGGAGGTAATTATGAAAAAAGAAAGAACATATGAAAAGGAATTAGCAGACACTAGAGTGGAAATAGGCTCAGGGAGCGTCTATGCAGAACTCGGATTTAAAAATCATGAGGAGATGGAAACAAAATCCACTCTCGTTATGGAGATAAGCAAAGCAATTAAGAAGAGAAAACTCACACAAACACAAGCTGCTGAAATGTTTGGCATCTCTCAGCCGAAATTGTCTGAGTTGTTAAACGGGCATTTTAGAGGATATTCGGTCGAACGTTTAATTCACTTCCTCAATGAGATTGGTCAGGATGTCGACATTGTTGTTAAGTCCAAGCCTCGCAATCGCAAGGCTCGCGTAACTGTTTACCATTCCACTAGTCACAGCCGTTCAAGTATACCTATGGCGGCTAAAACGCATTGAATTTTATTGTAACTAAGAAAGAAATCTATTTAAAATGAAGAGTGCCTTTTTGCACTCTTCATTCTTAGTGCTGCGAGGTATGCGCTATCGTGAGGGATTGTCTCAAAAACAATTAGCAGCGGCAAGCGGTATAACTCAAAATGAAATATCGAATATCGAAAATGGCAAAAGAACCGTTGGAAATAAAGTGGCTGAAAAGCTAGCTAAAGCACTTAACTTTGACTATCGGATGCTCTTAGAATAAAGTTTTTCTCCACATGGTGGTACATCAAAATTCGGATTATAAAGCACGTTAAGGCTATTGTGAAATTTTGGGATAACTCATCCAGTATAGATGAGCTATTCCAGAATTCGTACTTAAAAAGTCATGGCAGCACAAGGAGAAAGTAGTCAGGGCGTCCCGCCCTGATTCAGGCCGAGACGGCCTGGTTACCTTTTCAGACTTCGCCTTGCCATGCTTTTTAAGGGCGTACCAGAATTTTTAATTACGTTCAATAGCTTGTTTATGATTCCATGAAATCACTAAAAGACTCCATTTGTGGAACCTATCAGAATCGAGCTGTGAATTAAGTATGGGGGCGGTTGGACTCGAACCAACGCAGACCGAAGTCGAGGGATTTACAGTTCGTTGTCCGTCCACACACTGGCGTAAACTAGAATACATAGGCGCAACACAATCAAAGGTTTAAAAGACTTCCAGTTGTGCTGCTTTGCGCCATTTTGCGCCAGTCTTTTGCAGTCAAGTGCGTAAAATTTGCGTAAAAGTTGAATCAGCCATTGTCCCCAAAATGTAAAATGGGGTATAATGAGGTCTCATCCCGCATGGTCTATCCATGCGAAAGCCACGGGTTCCGGCTCGTGGTTTCTTTTTTTTTAGGGGAGTTTTATGAGTATTTCCCCCATTTATGATTGTGCAAGCTGCACTATTTGTTTGGAGGACTATAACAAAGATAGAATTAATATCTGTTTAGTTTTGAAATGCGGTCATATTTACCATGAAAGCTGTATAAGAAGAGAAGCCGAAGAAAAGCAGAAGATAAATCAAAGACCTAGATGTCCATCGTGTAGAAGCTGGACGTTTATGCCTGTGTTATTCAAAGATGTATTAGTGGACGCTGTTAAAAGAGGAGGGAGCTTAGCGGCGCCAAGGTGTAAAGATGGAGTGCTTGGTCTTTTAGCAGGAGCAGTATATGCAGCATACTATGGAATTGACTTTGATGTTAGTCTAGCTCTAAAAACACTAGTTGGTTTTACTGTTATCAGCGTAACTGTCGCTGGAGTAGTGGTGCATAAAAAGAGAACTACACCAGTTGAGGTAGCTCGACAATTAGGCTACATACCGCCCGAAAAAATATCTGGGGACGGTTCTGCATATCTGCATAACTTTTAAGAATTTTTATTTTACTTTTGGTTTTGAGATGAGTGAGCTTTCCAGCTCTTTGTAAATTTTTTCTCTGTGCTGTCCACGCCCACCATGAGGTCGGTTCTCCGGTTTTAGCTTCGTGTATAATTGCAGCAAAAACATCCCACATACATACATCATGACGCGTACCTGTCAGCCTCTCCAATCGTTTGAACAACTCAGTAGGATCTTGATGAACTAAGTCATCTATCGAAGTAATCCCTAGAATATTTAAATCTCGGAAAGTCGCCTTTCCAACATTTTTCAAATCTTTCAGGTTCTCTTTTTTAGCTGGCATTCTCTACCCATTTATTGGATTGCAAATTTCGACAAGAAAGCCCCTGTTATCTCGTACATAGGAAACGATTTGACCCCACGGCTTTTGAGCAGGTTTAACAACTTTTATAGCTCCAGCATCCACACACCAGCATAAACTAGAATACATAGCGCAATACAATCGATGAATTAAAAGACTTTCGATTGTGCTGCTTTGCGCCATTTTGCGTCAGTTTTTTCAATCTAGTGCGTAAAATTTGCGTAATTGGTATCATGACATCACAATGGTGAAAAAATGAAAAAAGCAGACACGGTTACAAGCATCAAAAAACGATCATTGCCGATTTT
This sequence comes from Chlamydiota bacterium, assembly GCA_013287015.1. Lineage (GTDB taxonomy): Bacteria > Chlamydiota > Chlamydiia > Chlamydiales > Parachlamydiaceae > JABDEO01. The sequence continues at coordinate 7,448 of JABDEO010000031.1, read as the reverse complement.
AAGACGGCATGCCGTCAAACACGCTGCAATTTTTGGCTCCTTTGCGCGAGGAGATGCTAAAGCAAACAGTGATGTAGACTTTCTGATCGAGTACAAGACCAAAAATAAAAGTCTTTTTGACTTGGTTGATCTCAAGTCTGAGCTAGAAGGTATTTTAGGACGGAAGGTCGACATTGTTACTTATAGCTCGATCTATTGGAGATTGCGCGAGCGAATTCTTGCCGAACAGGTCGTGATTTTGTGAAAAAAGATCCCAAAGTGTTCATTGGACACATCATCGAATCGATTGAGTTGATCGAACAATATTCTAAAAAGTTAACAACTGATAAGTTTAAGAAAAATATAGCGCTGCAAGATGCAATCATTCGACGTCTTGAGATTATTGGCGAGGCAGTGAAAAATACTCTGCATCGTTCAAGACACAATATCCCGAGATTCCTTGGAAGCAAATGGCAGGGATGAGAGACGTTTTAATCCACGAGTATTTTGATATTGATCTTTCACTCACTTGGTCAGTTGTGAAACGTGAACTCCCGCCTATTAAGGCTAAATTACAGGAGTTGTTATTGGAGGAGCAATGAACAATTTACTGTTTCAGAACTTTTGATTGGTGAATGTACGTTCGTTTTGTTGTACCATTCTGGCACAGAATCAATTAAAATCTTGGTGACATTCAGACTTTCGAATAAACTCAAAATCTCTTGGCGTGATGGAGCAATGACTTCAATTGAAGGAGCCAGGCCATCTATTTTCTCAACGTAGACACGCATATTATCCAGATAATACTCCGAGCCATAACGAAAAAAAGAAAATTTCTTAGAAAAACTCATGGGAATAAACCAATTTGCTTCCTCTAATGTATCACACTCTTCTTTAAATAACGTTTGATGATTGCCTTCTTGGATATCTCGAATTTTATGTATGATCACCACTGACTTTTGTTGCCAGTTTGTTCTTTGATATTCTCTAATACGAAGAAAGCCATCGTTTAAATTACCACAATCGCTGTCGGAATAAATATGATCAGTAAAAGCGTAATCTCCCTTATAAACAGCCTTTCTTTGTAGTAATGCCAGTCGAATATTCTCTGTGTCATCAAAAATAGCCCTAATTTCAATCCCCTCAACTGAGAAATGTATCAAGAAACAATAACAAATCGATGTTATAGATCTAAACAAATATTTCAAAAAATAAACAGAATTCATTTTTTATTTAATTTTTTTAACAGGAATATTATCAAATTGTTGCGATAGAGCCTCACTCCAACTCTTTTCCTGTTTGCTAAGCTGTTCTAAACTGCGGAAATATTCTCCTTGGTTTGTGGAAGGAGAAAACAGGATTGCCATTTTTATCGAACTGCACGTTTTCCATTGATGGACAATGCCGGGAGAAACTGTTACGACTTCTGAAGCCTGTGCAATAAAAACCTTATCTTCTTCAACACAGGATTCGCAAAAGCAATCACCTTCAGTGCTACTAATCATTTCAGCCTTTTTACCACAAGAGGCGCATTTGAATTCTGGTTCTCGGTTTTGAACGATTACGCTAATTTCTTTACTGCTACAGCCTTAATTAATCCAACAATCTCCAGCAACAATTTCTTTGCTCTTGTTGCAAATGCCCTTAGTCACAATTTTTTCGTTCATGATATCCTCATTCTAAAACTACTTATCCAGAGTATCTTCATTATTAAATCAGATGAGTTAACTTTCCCGTTTTTTGTAGAGTTTTTCGTTGTGCTGTCCATGCCCACCATGAGGTGGGTTCTCCGGTTTTAGCTTCGTGTATAATTGCAGCAAAAACATCCCACATACATGGATCATGATGCTTCCCGGTTTTTTTTTCTAATTGTTCAAATAACTGAGTAGCATCTTGATTGATTAGATCATCCACTGAATGAATACCTAGAATGTTTAAATCTCGAAGAGTTGCCTTTCCAACATTTTTCAAATCCTTCAGATTCTTTTTTTTGACTGACATTCCCTACCCATTTACTGGATTGCAAATTTCGACAAGAAAGCCATTGTTGTCCCGCACATAGGAAACGATTTGACCCCACGGCTTCTGAGCAGGTTTGACAACTTCTATAGCGCCAGCATCCACCGCTCGTTTGAATTGCTCCTCAACATTATTAACAACAAACGCAATTTCAGCGCCAGCGGCTTGTTCCTTAAGTCTATTTGGTCGAAATTGATGAGAACCCATTGCAAAATTTTCATTGACAAATGCCAGAGCTGTTTGGCCAGTTTCCATTTCTGCATATTGATTGCTTTCATGGAGAAATCGAAGTTTGAGCCCAAATGCTTTTTCATAGAAAGAAATGGTGATGGGAACATCTGCGACGTAGATGATTATGTAGCCAAGATTCATTTGAACTCCATGATTAAGAAAAAGGCCTACTGCGGCGTGCGGCTAGCCTTGCGCTGGTCATGTTTTCGCGTAATCCACCTTCTTTTAGAAAGTCTTGTTCCAAACGAAGAATTTGCTGCATAAGCAAATAGCTAGTTACCTTGATTAAACCAATCACTACGTTTGCACAAATTTCAGGATTTTTATTTTCGATTCCCTTTTGTAAGGTTGCATAACTGGCATTTGGTTTTCTATTCAATTCGCGCAAGCGCTGGGCGTAGGGATGGTCCTTAGACCATTCGATCAATTTATGTATTCGTAGGAAATCTCTGTAATCTACTAAAAGTTCTTCCTGGCTGGCACGTGCGACGTTTGTCAGCTTGATTTCTGTTTCCTTCGAGGTTCCTGATGCTAAGCTTGCTTCTGCAATGTTCTGCTTTCCAGAACGGGCTGCTTGAACCATTTGATCAATGGTGCGATCGCCTCTTTGGTAGAATCTTTTGGTAAAATAGATGGTGGCGTCATAGACGATTTCTGCTTTTTGATAAGAAAGCAATTTTTGATAACCACCATGCGTTTTAATGAAACGTGGGTTGGAGGATGACATAACAACCTATGATAAAGTCAAACTTGGACAATATTGTTGTCCTTGCTGTCCCTGTTGTCCCTTGTCCTTTGTCCCTCTCTACAACAACAAGGTCAACCAGTTACGATTTTTTGACAGTTGTAAATTGTGGGGGACTGTTGTCGTTTCTTGTGAGCAAATGTCCCGCCACTGTCCCACGCTCATTTAGCAGGCTTTCTCTGCCTTTTCAGCGGATTTTCTAAGGCCATTTCTCTAGAGAAACTACAACACTGTGCATAACATAGCAGTGTTGCGATTTAATGTTTATCTAAATTAATTTTTTGTCATATTTGTGCGTGTATGCAAGAGTAGAAGTCAAATCCCATTTTTTTCTTTCAGTTTCTTTTTTTGGGATAATGCTTTAGGGGTAACAAGCAACTCTTGAATTAATTCTGACGACGACATAACACCTAAATTAATAGACTGAAATAGAGGTGTACCGCTCCTATCGTTATTTGCTTGGGTTGAGATCGTTTTCGTCATGATTCCACCAAAATATATAGATGGATTTCCGAGAATAATTGAATTACTCGAATTGAAAGGGTTTTTCCATACGAAAAGAGGGCTACCATAATTATCTGGAAAAATTGGTGTAGTTACATATATTTTTGAGGGTTCGTCAATTCTTGAAATAATCCCTCCAAGGACGCAAGGATTGACTGTTTCTGCATCCAGCTCTGCCAATATATATGGGTAGCTAACTGAATAACAATTCATAGCGGGCAATATGTCTTTAGAAGCAAAAAAGCTTTCAAATCCGATCGCTTTAAGCTCAAAATTAGGATCTGCTGGAAATAGCGTAGCTGCAATATTATTTTGTTCATCAAAAACCCAATCAAGATTTTCTTGCTTATGCATGGACGATATATCGAAAAGGATTTGATGCAATGTTTTATGTCTTAAAAGCACATAAAGAGGCGTATCATTGTTTTTACATATTTGTTGACGTGATGTTACATACCAAATGAAGGGATTATCATAAACAAATACACCCGCAGCGATCGGTGTCCACGATTGCTTTGTTTTTTCTAAAATTCCAATCGGTGCACAAGTTAATAGCCATTCTTTTTCAAGCATGAAGCCTCTTCTCTATGATTTGATCAGGCGTCCAACCATAAAAGGATTTATATTCTTTTGAAATTCGAATATGCAATTTTAAAATTTTGGGATCTTTTGCCCGCGGCTCTTCTTCCTTAATAAACGTACTTAATGGTTCATTTGTAACATCTGCTATTTTCTTTAAAACACCAAGAGAGTGCCCTGTATATTCGGCATTTTCTAATCGAGAAATTACAGACTGTGTAGTCCCAATTAATTCTGCTAATGCCTTTTGAGTGAGTTTTTTCCGATTGCGACATTCACGAATTTTGCAAGCGATTTGATATTTTTCCTTTTCTTCGTTATATGCAGCTTGCAACTTTGGATTTTTTTTTACCCTTTGACGGAAGATTTCTAGCGCATTCTTCTGATTCATAATTTTGTCCTTATAGTTCCTGTTCATTTTCTTCAGGCAGTAAGTACGTATATAATTCAAAATTGTCTTCAACCAATTTCTTGTTGGCAATACACATGCACGGATACCCCTTAATCAATAGGTAGCATATGATTGTATAAGAAGTATAGCAATATTGCTATATATTTTTCAATTGAGTTTCCTTCCGGCTCATTCGGTGTACTGTGCAATGATAGGGGTCAGGCTTGCAAGTTGAAGAATAAATCAACTTGATTTTTCAAATCATCACAATCAATAAAAATTTGCAAACTTGCAGCCTGACCTGGGCTGAAACGAATGGTTGACTATCTTCAAAATTCAGCCCGGTTTTATCCCCCTAATTTTGGCGCCGTTTTTCGACGCCAGTGAGTGGTAGGGACGATGGGGACTCAAGCGACCTTAGGGACCTTGGAGACAGGGACAAACAACCTGATTGTCCCTGTCTCCAATGTCCCTAAGGTCGCTTGAGTCCCCATCGTCCCTACCACTCACTGGCGTCGAAAAACGGCGCCAAAATTAGGGGTAAACCCCAAGCTGATTTTCTTCGAAAATCGGTCATTCGTTTCAGCCCAAGCCTGACCCAGTCACTGAAAAAATCAGATGTCTGGGGACGGTTCTGCATATCTGCATAACTTTTAATAATTGTTATTTTACTTTTGGTTTTGCTACGTGATGACATGAAGAAAATTGTGTGCATCGTCTTTTTCTGGGGCATAAAGTCAGAACAATACAATAAATTCTAAATACGGAAAATAATTATACAGTTATGCAGAACCGTCCCCAATCACTTGGGGGTTCATCTGGTAATCCTGACATTCTTTCCCCTGCTCCTATTGGTTCTGATACATTTGTGAAGTTCTCAATTCTAGACCACATGGTCGTATATGGAATTTTGACGGCAGCACATGTGGCAAGATGGTTAAATTTTGCACAGAGTGAAAAAGGACAATTTATAGGCCTATCTAAGCTCCAAAACGGAGGGAGTGATGAAGGCTTTGTGCTTAAAATATAGTGGAAAAAAGGGCTGGCAAATCGTTCACAAATGCATGAAATGCGATCAAGAGAAATTAAATCTAATCGCAGAAGGTGATGTTCAATCTGATGATTGGACAGAGATTGTAAAGTTGAGCCAGGGATCAGCGCAACTGTAAAGTGGCAAGGAACACTGGGTTCTTTTTTGGAGCGTTACTAATGCTTGATTGCCGGATTTACATAAGTAATGAGGCGCTTCATACTAGAACTGCACTCTCCTTATCTCTTTATGATTGGTCTTCATAACTGGCAGTCTAGTGATTCGCTATTCTCAGTGTCCAAAAAAAATTGAAAATCAACACTACCTGCTGCGAATCCGCAGCAGGTATCTCACAACAAATAATTTAGTTTATTCAGTTAGATGTCAAGTTTTACAGCAAAAAAACTTGACTAAAAGGGGGATTTGGGTGATAATAAGGTTATGAAGAATAGACAAAAGAAGATTACATCCGATATTGGTAGCGTTGCTAAGACCGTCCGAAACCAAATTGAATCGGGAGGAGAACGAGTTTGGCGACTAGCCGATTTTGAAAATATGCCATTTACAGCAGTAGCACAGGCTTTGTCTCGCCTATTCCGCCTTGGCATGATTCAACGATTGGGTAAGGGTCTATACTACAAACCAAGGCAAACAGCATTTGGACCAAGCAAACCTAATCCCAGTCAATTACGCTCTTTACCTATCTTAGGAAAAGGGGTATTTCCTGTTGGTTGTGCAGCAGCAAATCTCCTCGGTTTTAGCACACAGCATGCAGCAAAATTAGAAGTCGCAACAAATAGTCTTAGTTTGCCGCGTTTACTGGTTGGGAAAGAAACGATCATACACACGAGAAGGCCAGACTCATGGCAAGAGCTTTCAGATAAAGATGCAGCCATTTTAGACTTTCTTCGCCAAAGAGGATCATCTAGCGAATTATCTCCTGAAGAAACTGTTGATAAGCTGTTAAAACATTTTAACCAAGCTGGACGATTTGAACATTTACTACGAATCGCAATATCTGAACCTCCACGTGTTCGTGCTATGCTTGGTGCCATAGGCCAGGAACTTGGATATTCCGAAAAGCAGCTTACGGAATTGCACAAAGGCTTGAACCCTCTTTCTAAATTTGATTTTGGACACTTAATTGCGCTGAAATATGCCAGGCAATGGCAAGCGAAGGAACGTAAATCTTGAAACTATTTGAACATCCAGATTTTGAACAGGCAATCATCCGCGCAGCTGAACATTTCCATTCGTCTGGCATGCGTGAAGCAGTATCGGGATTGGTGGGTATGCTCGTCATTATTATGACTTATATTGTCTGACTGAGCGTCAAGAAGTTTTAGCAATGTTACGCTCTAATGAATACGAGACAATCAAAATTGACTACGACAGAGTCAGTAAAAAGCATTTCGAAGCAGATTATGTCGCTCCTCCTGATATGAGCTTTGCAAAAAGCGAAGCTATTTTCCCAAAAGGAAATATAGAAATGGCCCTTGCAGCAGAATTTGAGAAACAGTGCCGAATATTGTGCTTTGGAGAATTTCCAACTTGGCGTCAAGTGCAGCAGCGGTTTATCGACATTCAAGATTTCCTTTGATTTTATTAACAGCTGAACCGATCCATTCACGGTTAGAAATTTTTTACTCTATAACTTCGATAGGATCGTATTTCATTTCATTTTGATCTAATAGAAAAAAGACTTCCTCTTTAAACAACTTGGCTTTTTTGATTCTGTCAATCAAAGCTCCAACTTCATCTACGCCAACAGTAAATCCAAAATCAGATTTCTGCCATTCGAATCCTTCAATTTCAGGAAAATTTGTCCGTATCCATAGTAAAGATGCAACTTTTAGATTTGTGATCAAATCAGAAAATATTGTATCGGGGGTAAATTTTATTACCAATTGGATATGATCACAAAACACACTTCCACCTATGAGATGACATCCTTCGTTGAATGTCAAATC
>JABDEO010000030.1 GCA_013287015.1 Chlamydiota bacterium | reverse complement strand
AAGGCGTCAAACTCCCAAAACTCGCGTTAAATAACACATGCAAAAGGGCTGTGTTATATGGGCGTCCCGCCCTGCTTTGTAGGCAAAAAAACATTGAAGATAATCACGCGGCCAGGGCGGGACGCCCTGGCTACCTTCCTTATTTGCAATAAATTCTAAAAAGCTATACAATTGTGCGGCGATCGTAAGTCGTATAGACTTAACGCTTAACTTACTAATAATTCGTAAAAATAAATAGGCTCATATGTGGTCCATGTGGTCAGCGACCTCTAAGCGTTTCTTTGCGTCTTTGCACCTTTGCGCCTTTGCGTTGAATTGCTTAACAATCGGCAGCCTTTCAGCGGCGGCGGCTCCCACAGCCCTCGCGGTTCCCATGGATTGCGCCCATCCTTTGACCATTGCCGAACTGATTGACACCGCCCTGCAGAACAATCCGGAGACTAAAGTCGCCTGGTGGAACGCTCAGCGGGCTGCATCTGGTTTGGGAAGCGCCCGAAGCGCCTATTATCCCAAGCTGGATTTCAATGCAAATGCACGCCACGGGCGGGATTTCAAATTCATCAACGGCCCTGACACCAACTACACCATCACGGGAGCCGATCTTTCACTTTCGATGCTTCTTTTTGACTTTGGAGAACGGAGCGCAAGCGTCGAAGCCGCCAAGATGGCCTTATTAGCGGCGAATTGGCAAACCGATGCGACGCTCCAGAAAGTGATCGTCAGCGTCCTTGAAAACGCCTATGCCGCGCTGCACGCTCAAGAGCTCCTTCAAGCCGCTCTTATTTCCCGTGAAGACGCCGGAAAAATGCTTGACGTCACGCATGAACTTAATCGCATAGGCTTGCATGCGATTTCAGACGTATACACAAGCGAAGCGACGTTGGCGCAAATGAAAATGGACGTCGCCCAATACCAGGCGGCTTTTGAGATTCAAAAAAGCAAGTTGGCCGCCAGTTTAGGCATTGCGCCAGAGACCCCGCTTGACGTTGCAACGATTGAACAGATGCCTAGCATTCCGAAACAGCGAACATCGGAGTTAATCGCTCTCGCCGGCGAGCAACGCGCCGACCTCATGGCTAAGCGAGCCCGGTTGTCGGAATCGCTCTCGCTTTTAGATAAATCCCATGCGGCCCACTATCCTAAAGTGACTTTTGCCGGCCGCGGAGGCGGCGAACACGCCATCCACGATAAAGCCAACGCATCCCATTATCAGGTGGCCGTCAATATAGAAATCCCTCTATTCAATGGATTCAAGACGATGCACCAGCAGCGCATCGCGTATGCGGACGCTCAAATCTCTTCGGAGGAACTTGCCAAGCTTGAACTGAACATCGCTTTGGATATACTGACATATTCTAAAACATTGGAAGCGGCGCAAGAGATGTTGATATATGCAGACGCCAATTTACAAAATTCACAAAAAGCCTACGAAGGCGTCCTCGATAAATACCGAGCCGGCGCCGAACGCATTGCGGAACTTTCCAACGCGCTTCGGCAACTAGCGGCGGCGCGAGTCCGCCATAGCGACATCAAAACCCGTTTGCTTGTCGCCCTGGCGAATCTCGCTTATGCGACAGGCTCCCTTGCCCCCTACATGGAGGACTCATGCGCAAAACAGCATTGATTTTTTTCGCAAGCCTTGGATTGATATCCTGCGAATCCTCGCAAAAACAACATCAGGCGGAAATCCCCTCGGTTCCCGTCCTCACAGCTCTTCCTGCGGTCAAAAATATTCCCGTTTATATAGAATCGATCGGAGCTCTGCGTCCATCAATATTTATGGAGATTGTTCCTCAGGTTAATGGAACAATATTAGAGACGCTGATTAGCGAAGGACAGTGGGTGGAGCCAGGCGCGCCGCTTTTCAAAATCGACCCGAAATTATATGCAATCAAAGTGCATGAAGCCGAAGCCCAGCTTGCCATTAACCGAGCGGCCTTCGCTTCTGCGCAAAAGAAACTTGAGCGTTATCAACGACTTGCTCAGAAAGACCTAGTCGCTCAAATTGAATGGGACGATCTCGAAACGGAAGCGGAAAAAGCTCGGGCGATGGTTGAACTGGATCAAACTCGTTTGGATGCAGCCAAATTGGATTTGGAGCGTTGCACAATTCTATCCCCCATCGCGGGGAGAGTGGGGAAGCTCGACGCCAATCCAGGGCTTCTCGTTGCCAGCGGACAATCATCTCCACTTGCAACCATCTCTCAAATGGATCCGCTCATTGTTGAGTTCACAGTGACGGAAAAGGAGTTTCCTAAACTGACGCAAGACAATGTTGCAATTGAAATGCAGCCTCTCTGTTCAGCTGACGACGCTTTTACGACAGGGATGATCACTTTTATTGACAATCATTTCGATCCTAAAACAGGCCAAATATTAGTGCGAGGCAATATACCCAACTCTCAATACCACCTGAAGCCAGGACAAAATGTGCGTGTGCGCACGCCGATTGCAACGCAATCAAGCGTAACGCTTATTCCACAAAAAGCGATTCGTTACAACCAAGAGGGACCATACATCTACATTGTATTGCCCGATGGCGTTGTTGGATTCCGTCAACTGCTTTTAGGAGATGAACAAGGAAACGATGTCATTGTTGTGGAAGGCGTTTCCCCTTTAGAACCTGTCATCACAGACGGACATCTTCGCTTATTCCCTGGACTTAAAGTGGAAATAAAATCATGAACTTGTCAGCTCCCTTTATTCATCGTCCTGTGATGACCACGTTTTTAATGCTGACAATTGTCCTAGCGGGGCTGATTGCATTTTTCAAATTGCCTGTCAGCGATCTCCCAAATGTCGAACATCCCCATATTCAAGTCACGACGGCATACACCGGCGCCAGTTCTGAAACAGTCCTTAACCAGGTCACCATTCCCCTCGAAAAAGAACTGACTCATGTGAAGGGCGTGGAAGAAATTTCTTCAACGAGTTCTCCTGGTTCGTCATCCATTTCCCTCGCGTTCAGCCTCAGCAAGGACATGAATGAAGCGATACGAGACGTGCAAGCGGCGCTCAACCGTGCGGAAGCGAATTTACCGAGAGAGATCGATGGGCGTCCCTCTTATCACCTTCAGGAGGACAGTCAGGAACCGATCATCTACCTTCTTTTAACTTCAGATTATTCCAATGTCGCTGAAATGCGCAGTTATGCGGACGCCTATATTCTCCCTCGCCTCGGTCGGATTGAAGGAGTGGCCCAGGTAAAGGCGTTCGGATCGGAAAAGTCGATTTGGCTGCGCTTAAATCCAGAGATGATGGCTGCAAGAAATATTGGGTTTGACGAAGTAGTGAGCGCCATACGGCAGCGGATCGCACAAATGCCCTTAGGAACCATTCAGACAAACAGCAAAACGCTGGCGATTGAGCTTTCAAGTAAATCCCTCGAGGCTAAAGATTTAGAAAATTTACTAATCGGCAACCACTCCATTCGCATTAAAGATATTGGAGAGGTCTCAAATAAGTCCAGCCAGGATCAGGAATTTCATTTTGTCACCGCGGATAAAACCTCCCAGGCATTGATTTTAGGAATCCAAAAAATCACCGACGCCAACACTGTCGCCATATCAAAATCTGTAAAAACCGTGCTGGCGACATTAAAAACAGAAATTCCGAGTGGAATGCATTTAAATTTATGGTTTGATAAAGCCGTGGGAATCGAGGCGTCGATTTTAGATGTGGAATGGACTTTATTGTTCGCCTTCGTTCTGGTGGTTTTGGTCATTTATTTCAGTTTAGGAAGGCTTTCAGAAGCTCTCATCACCAGCGCGGCGCTGCCTCTATCACTGATAGGCGCATTCGCCGTCATGCATGTATTCGGCTTCAGCATTAATTTGCTCTCTTTGCTTGCATTGACTCTTTCTGTAGGTTTCGTCGTCGACGACGCAATTGTCATGTTGGAAAATATCGTCAGGCATCAGGAAAAGGGAGCGACGCCTCGTGAAGCCAGCCTGATTGGTTCCAAACAGATCAGTTTTACGATTTTATCAATGACGCTTTCGCTGGTCGCCGTATTTATTCCGTTGGTTTTCATGACGGGCGTCAATGGCCGGCTTTTTCGTGAATTCAGCGTCACATTGGCTGTCGCTATTTTAATATCCGGGTTTATCTCTTTAACTCTTGTTCCCGCGCTATGCAGCAGGTTTCTTTCAGCGCACACTTGTCAAACAAAATTACAAAAAATTGTGGCGGAAATAAACGATGGCATGGTTGGTTTATACGGTAAAACGTTAAAAAAATGTCTTTTTTATCCAAAAACAATCCTGCTGTCCACCGTCTTATGTTTAATTCCCATCATATTCCTATTTATGAAATTGCCGATTAATCTTATTCCTCCGGAAGACCGCGGTTTGCTCATTGCCTTTGTCCATCTGCCTTCTGGAATATCTCCAACTGAAATCAAAGAATATCAAGGAAAGCTCGAAGAGATTGTCAAAAAAAATCCACATGTCGAAAACACGCTGGATCTCAGCTACGAAGGGAAATTGCTTCTGCTTCTCCAACTTCATCCTCTCCCCAATCGTCCTCCTCAACAAGAAGTGATCACGGCTCTCCAACAATCGATCGATGCAATCCCTGGCCTCCAAGCATTTATTCAAGGTTATCAATTGATCAACATGGATGTAGAATTTGGCAATGGCGGTAAATATAGGTATCTTGTCCGAGGTCTCGAATTCAAAGATGTTGAAAACGCGGCAGGCGTCTTAACGGAAGCTCTTAAATCGCATCCGGAATTGTCATTCGTGCAAAATTCACTGAAAAATGATTCTCCAAAATTAGTCGTTCAAGTGAATGAAGAATTATCTCAAAAGTTCGGCTTTAACAAGCGGCATATTCAAGAATTACTGCAAAGAGCATATGGTCAAACTTTTATCGGCTCAATTCAAAAAGGCGCTAAGCAAGAAAAAATTTTCATGGAGCTGCAGCCTGAATATCAAAATCGCGCCGGAGCTTTAAGCAAACTGTATTTGACTGCAGATGATGGAAGCTTGGTTCCATTGAAAACATTGGCTGCATGGGAAGAAAAACTGGGCTCGCCAAATTTAAAGCATCGGGAACAGCTCCCAGCTGCAACAATACGGTTTGCCATCGCCAACAATATTCCAACCAGTCAAGGGTTGCAAATGGTGGAAGAGGTCGCCGCCCAGGTCCTGCCCAGCAACGTAAACGGGATGTTGGATGGTTCAGCCAAAGCGATCGCCTCGGCGATACGAGATCTCCTCCTGTTGCTCCTCGCAGCGTCGATTGTCATGTACATCGTCCTTGGCATTCTATATGAAAGCTTTATTCATCCCCTCACGATTCTCTCCTCTCTTCCCTTTGCCGGTCTAGGCGGAGTTCTCACTTTGTTCTTCTTTGGAGAACCAATCTCTATATTCAGCGCGGTCGGATTTCTCCTTCTCATAGGCATTGTTAAAAAAAACGGCATTATGATGGTGGACTACGCTTTGGAGGCGCAAAAACAGGGGCTTTCTTCCGAACAAGCGATCTATGAAGGATGCTTGGTTCGTTTTCGTCCGATCATGATGACGACTTTCGCCGCGATCATGGGAGCTCTTCCGATTGCAATCGGTCTTGGCGACGGAGGCGAAATGCGCAGAGGCCTAGGATTAGTGATCGTCGGAGGACTCTTATTCTCCCAGCTTTTAACACTGTACGTCACTCCTGTCCTCTTCCTGGCGTTCGACCGCAAACGCGCAAAAGTTAAGTTAAAAAGTTAATGTCAGGATGGGCAGGATAGGTTCAAAGATCTTGATATTGTGAAAATAATTTTAAACTCAATTAATTCAATACCATTGTTTTAGAATCATAAAGAACTCGTCGTCTCAGGAACTCGCGAGATATCGATGATTCCGTCAAAAATGAGTTCATGTCGCATTGAGAGTCCGTTTTATTGGTTATAATAATTTTTACAAGATCAAGATTTCTGAGGTTAGATGCAGCCTATCCTGCCCATCCTGACATTAACTTTTTAACTTAACTCTCGCGTCTTTGCGTTGAATCGCTTTGGAGAGGGACAACGTCGGGGAATATGCCCCCACAAAGCGGCGTGTCCACCACTGACCCGATTTTTTCCTCATCTCAGGATCCGTAAATTCATAATCATAAACCAATGCGCGAATATAGCGCGGCGGATCCTCCGCAAATGGATTATGTCGTAATAAAGCAAGAGTTGGAGGCGATCCTTCCAGCAGTCGATATAAAAAATTCTGAAACCATGGTTCAGAATGAAAACTGGAAAAAGGCAAGAACCAAGCTTGCCAATCCAAACGGGGCTGATAAGGCGACACGCGGCGTGGACGTCGAGTCAATTCCGAAGGTTTATAACGGAAAAGATATTCTTTCCACTCGCAGCCATCAGCGCTGCCCTCCACAACAATCTCGTAACGTTTAGTCGTCATCACCGCAAAAATCCCATAACGATTGGCAATATGAAATGGATAAACAGAAAAATAAAATTTCTTCAACGTCGCATGAGGCATCAAGTGATTCCATAATGCGACCACCTGAAGGAAAAGCAGCCCTGCAGCGGCAATATACACAAGAATATTAAAAGCCTCATTGGTAGGAGCCGGAGGCGTCGCAGCGCCAAAGAAAGGAGCCAAATAAGCGTCGCTTAATAAAATCACACATAAAACCATCGTAAGGTGATTGAGGTAAGAAAAATTACCCGTAAGCCAAATCAGCAGCTGCAACCCTGCTAGACCAGCAAAGGCAACCAACCGGAATTCTTTTGGTCCGAAAATCGCAAATACAACAATAATTTCTATAAAAAACATCATTGCCGCCGATAGCTTATGAAACCACATAGGCAGCCAGTATGCATGCCAGGCTGTCGTATTTGGCAATGGTTGAGTCTGATAATGAAATTTTAATGCAGTAAGGTTGCGCCAATTCACGTCGCGTGTTTCCAGCTTTGACACCCCTGCTTCAAAATGAAATCGAAACAGCAAAAAATTAAGGCTGAGCCAAATTAATGGATTCGCAGGAGATGTCAAACTTAAAAAAAATGCATTAACTGTTATTTCAAGCAAAAAAAGCTCCCAGCCAAAAGAGAGAAAATCCTGACCCGCGGATACTACAGACAGGTATAGTGCAAATAATAAAGGTAAAACAATAATGGGATATACATTCAGCATCAGCAAGATGGAAAGAACAACGCCGGAAATAAAAACCATTAAAAGAGCCAAATCGCTTGACCACCACCAAAAAACCGTAGGGATCTGATAAAAACGACGCCAAGGCGTCTTAAAATATTGCCGCATATGATGCAAATAAAGGTCGATTGGCAAAATTCCCTTAGTCCCAAATAAACCCTTATATTGAAAAAGAAATGCGCCAAAAGCCACGAAATAGATGGCGCCTAACAGCCGTAAAAATAATGCAACGCCAATTAGATAATCAGCTGTATCCAGCATTTCCATCTCGATTAGTACACTGTAAAGTTATTATTGACCATTTGTGGCTGCGTGAAAGCTCCCGCGGTTCAATGATCGCAAAAGGGGTAGTATTGCCCTCATACTACCCCTTTTGCGATCATTGAACCCCGGGGCTTTGACGCGTCACAAATGGTCAATAATAACTTTACAGTGTACTAGATTTCAGATGGATTTGGCTTTTTTCGAAGGTAATCACTCCAGGAATCCCTAAAACCATTCCGATTATCATGACAATAATTGTAAAATTTCTTTAAAAATGCAATGCGGTCAACGGCTAGGTCATACTTCCAATGGCTGATGTTCGGCAATTTTGATAACTCAATTCCTCCCAAAAGCCATTGACGTTCAAGAATATCTTCTAAACTCACTTGTTTGGCATTGCGCGCCATGTCATACATCACCATAAAAGTCGTCGTGCGTCCAGCGCCTGCCGCACAATGAAAATGCAGCCATGCATTCGCCGGAAGATCACGAATAAAAGCAACAAATTGGTCCACTTCGACATCGCTGGGACGCGTATGGTCAGCAACGGGAATGCGTATGTATTCGATACTTGCAGCGGTCGTAACTTCCTTCTCTGTCGCTACGGATTTTACTTCAGTTGAAATCGCTTTCTTGTTCGCGATGGCGTCATCAGGCGTCTTGCTAAGAACTTGATAAATGATGACGTGCTGCTCCCGCAACGCTTCTTTTAAGCGAGCGTCTTCATCTCTAATAATCTGATCCAACGTCTTTCCGCTATTGCCCCAGTCTTTAGGCGAATACCAACTCACCGCCATGCCGTTAATAAAACCATGCGACTCTTGTCGTAAATCAACCACGGTGCAGCGCAAGGGATTTCCAAGTCGTTGCAATAGAGCTTTCAGAGATTTTTTTGAAAACTGACCGCTCCCTGAAGCGCGCAACTCTTCCAAGCCCTTTAAATTAGGTAAAGTTTCAAGACCGCTAAAATGCAATGGATCCGTACAGGAGCGGAAGTGCTCCGGCAATAGCTCGCGATCCTCCATATTCAATATAAGGGTAAGTTCCGCTTGAAGAGACGCCCGCGGATAAGCAATGGCCAAAAGAAAAGCGATTGAGAAAAAAAATAAACGCGCAAAAAAAATTCGCCTATTTTCCAACACAGCGACCTCCTCAGTTGATATATTTGCAACATAACGTAAATCATCATTAAACAGGAAATTGTATATTATAGGCGCACTTGATCCATTTAATTTACTCTAAAGAATTTCGCTAAAATCTTAATATCGATGTTCCAGATTATTTTGTTTATGCCTGAAATGTTCCGCAACTCTTTCATAATAAACACATTCCATATCATTTTTGCAAATCTGGAAAAGAAAAATGCACTCAATAAGAAATTCATTTCATTTGCAAAGCGAATTCGAATTCCATCGACACTATATTATAGAGCGTTTTTTTATACGCCAGGTTTAAATAATTCAACTAAATAAGGTTGAAA
This sequence comes from Chlamydiota bacterium, assembly GCA_013287015.1. GTDB lineage: Bacteria > Chlamydiota > Chlamydiia > Chlamydiales > Parachlamydiaceae > JABDEO01. Next base: position 10,473 of record JABDEO010000030.1, on the reverse strand, counting down.
GAATAGAATTTTATTTGCGCGATTTTTGCAACCATGGCATGATGCGGTTGGGTTCAGTTATAACATTAACCCTATCACTATGGAGAAATTGTATATGAAAAAAGTATTAGCGCTTGTGGCTGCTGCAGCGGCTCTCGTGTCATTTAACCCTGTACAGGCAGAGCCTACAGAAGGTTTTTATGTTGGCGGCTTAGCCGGCGGCAACTTCCTGCAAACATCTAAGAGATCTGGCGTCGATTACGACTTCAGAGCAGGATATGATGTCGGCGGCTTTGTCGGTTATGAATTATGCGATGGCTTCCGCTTAGAAGGCGAATTCACTTATCGCCATAATTCTCTGAAATCCGTTAAATTCGGAAGTTCTAGCTTCAACTCAAGCGGCCATTATCATTCCATGTCTTACATGGCCAACCTCATTTATGATATTCCGATGTGCTGGCAGCCATGCGGCTGGGAAATTTTCCCATATGTTGGCGCTGGTATTGGATATTCAAATGAAAAAGTTAAGTTTTCTCATCATGTAGAAACCGAAACCGAGTTTACGTTTTCATCGCATAAAAAAGAAAATGGCTTTGCATGGCAAGTTATTGCAGGCCTTGGCTATGAAATCGATCAATGCACAGATGTCGCATTGGAATATCGTTTCCATAAAGGCCAGTTGGAAAAAATCTACAATCATTCTTTGAATGTAGCTTTACGATACCATTTCTAGACTAAAATTTCTCTCTTGGGGGCTAATGCGTTTTTTCATTAGCCCCTTTCTTTTTTTTCGCTTTCAGCGAAATTTTCTTTACATCATTTTATTCTATATGCATGATCCGGCTAACACCAAAACTCGCGCTTTGCGCATTTCTAAATATGGAGAAGTAGTATGAAGAACATGAGAAAAACATTCGCTTTTTTAGCCGCTTTTGTGAGTTTATCCACTTTTGATCCAGCTGAAGCGGTATTGCAAGAAGGTTTTTATGTTGGAGGCTTAGGCGGCGCCAACTTCATCCACGAACGCAGTCATTCCCACTATAATGTCGGGTACGCCGCCGGAGCCACTGCCGGATATGGATGGACCAATGGTTTCAGAACGGAAGCGGAAGCGACATATCGCCATAACGCACACCATGAACATAGAAACTCACGTGCACTCACTCATCGCCATTCGCACTTAAAATCCTGGTCCGGCATGGCCAATTTAATTTATGACATGCAACTATGCTGGTCTCCATGCACTCCTTGCTGGATGTGGAGATTCTACCCATACGCCGGCGCAGGCATCGGTTACACTCATCAAAGGCAAGGAGAACATGCCAGAACAGGTTTTGCCTGGCAGGTGATCGGCGGACTTTCCTATGAACTCACTCCCTGCGTTGACCTCGCATTGGACTATCGCTTTCATAAAGGATCCTTCCATCACATATACGAAAACACTTTAAATGCGGCTATTAGATTTTATTTTTAATGGCATGTTTCAAAATTAAGCAAAGATAGGCGCCATTTCCTATGCCGATGCAAAGGTGAGCGCTTACCCCTCTCTGTGCTCTCTGTGGGCTCTGTGGTAGCCAAAAAGCCTTAAATTAAATCATTTTAAGGCTTTTTGGCTACCACAGAGCCCACAGAGAGCACAGAGAGGGGTAAGCGCTCACCTTTGCATTTTGTCCTGGGGTGTATAATCTCATTTTAAAAGTTGCATTGTGACATGTACAATTTAAAAAAATGTTGTTTGTGCGGTTTCGCAATATGTCTCCTCAGCTGCAATTTACGAGAGCCAAGCCGCATCGGCGAAACGGCTCCTTGCTATTCCGAAAAATGGACCGCAACCGAACCCTTTCCTCAGCCGGTTTGCCCTCCGGCGCCCTCTTGCCTTCCATTGGATGCGCAACCATGGGGGCCCGGCGAACTAATTGATATCGCGCTTCAAAATAACCCACAGACAAAACAATCCTGGCAGTTGGCGCGCGCCGCCGCATTCAATATGCGGGCAAGTGAAAGCACGCTCTATCCTTCGATCAACTTTCAAGATACGCTGAATTTCACAAAGGTTTCTTCTGTACTCACTCAAACCACTGGAACCAACGCGTCGAGCATTACTCCCGGAGCGAATAATGTCAACAACACTGGAGGATCCGTAAGCAACAACAGAAACGTCAGCCTTCCAGGTTATAATCAAACACGCGTGGATAACTTGACAGTTTCTTACCTGATGCTGGACGCCGGAGGTAGAATCGCCACAATCGAGGCTGCGCGCCAAGCGCTGCTGATAGCCAATTGGATGCATAATCGCACAATTCAAACTGTCATCGTGAACGTCTTGGACAGTTATTACAATTATGTCGGGGCTCAGGCTTTACTGGAAGCCAAACGACAGGATCTGCATGACGCTGAGGTGAATTTGGACGCCGCCCAACAATTATTTTCAGCAGGCCTTCAAACTATTGTAGGCGTCCTCCAAGCGGAATCCAGCTATGTCAACGCTGAACTGCAATTGGAGACTGTGAAGGGGCAAGTGAACACTGCATTGGGGCAGCTCGCGACGGCGCTTGGACTGCCCGCCAACGCCGTTTTCACCGTCGCCAAGCTGCCTGAAACATTGCCCACCGATCAAATTTCCGAAGACATGGACGCCTTGATGGAAATCGCTAAAACAGAACGGCCTGATCTAGCGGCCGCTTACCACACCTATTTACAAGCCAAGGAACAGATCACCGTCGTCAATTCCGCAGGCTGGCCCATCATCACGGCAAACGCCAATGTTCAAAACACAGTGTTTATTCATAACCCCAGCTTTAACAACCAATACTATAATGGAAATCTCATGCTCAGCGTTCCCATTTTCAGTGGATTTTTATATAGAAATCAAACGCTGCAGGCTAGAGCCAACGCCTCCGCCGCCTTTGACAACTGGCAAAATACGGAAAACAACATCTTTTTGCAGGTTGTCACAAACTACTACGCCTATAAAACGGCTGTCTCCACTTTAAAATACAGCGAAGAATACTTGAAATATGCGCAAGAAGCATACGATGCAACGCTGGCGACTTACAAAAATGGAACAGGAACCTTTCTGGATGTGTTGGTCGCTCAAGGGGTTTTGGCGAACGCCCGAGCTCAACGTGTTCAAGCTAAGACACAACTTGTCACTTCGGTGGCCAACCTGGCCTACGCCACAGGAACGTTATAAGTGAACAGCAAGAAAAACTTAAAACTTTGCAAAAATTGTAGGGACGATAGGGACTCAAGCGACCTTAGGGACATTGGAGACAGAGACAAACAACCTGATTGTCCCTGTCCCCAATGTCCCTAAGGTCGCTTGAGTCCCCATCGTCCCTACAATTTTTGCAAATTTTTTCTTGCTAAAGTTTCCTACCCATCCTGACAATTAATTTTGTTCAATTTCTTGCCTTTATCCGATTTCAGCTCTTGTTCTCTAAGAGCTTGCCTTTTACGCACATGCTCTGCAACAGCCTCGTTTAAAAACGTATAAAAATCACGAGAAGGAACAGTATCCTCTAAAAATTGGGCAATGCTGCCGATTATATCTGAACATAACTTTTCGCGCTTACCAAACAACTCTAAATTGTGGGCATCTTTTGTATTTAAAAGACTAATGAACTTCGGAATTTTTTTACGATTTCTTTCATATATTTTTAGCATTTTTAACGCTGACGACTCATCTAATATATCTCTCTTCAGCACATCGTCAGATACCCCTAATTTTCTCAATGAGTTTATAATTTTACAAGTGTCCATGAATTGCTCCTTGGAAGCGAAAAAGAATTTGGCTCCAAACTTAAGCAATGCGCGAGTATAGCCATAAATGCAGGCCTGATTATTAGGAAATTCAATAAGATGATCGATTAAATCCCGCACAAAATCCCCATCTCGCCGAGCGCTAAAGCCACCTGGAAGATACAAGGACTCACCGAGGGGTTGAAGTGCAATGGATATCTTAATAAAATTCGCTCTATCTTCTGAGGTTAATTTATCTTTATGCATAAGCGCACTGTCCAATGCTTTATGAGCAAATTGTCCAAGACCACGGTAATCGATGCCATCATGTTTTCCATTTGTTCTCACTATTATTTCCGTCGCTAAAAACTCCAATCCATCCGACATCAGTTGGTAAGAAAGCTCTTCTTTTTTTTCACCTTCTTTTCGGAATAAATGAATTAACTCACTCGACATACCATATTTAATAAGATCATTACTGTAACAACTAATATCAACCTGTTTTTCATTAATATATTTTCTGTTGTGCTTGTTACTGATTTTCTCTAAAAAAATTATGTTGCATCGCAGATGCAAGTGCGCCTGCAGCGTTATTTTTCCCCTTGGTGTGCGCATCATAGCATCTGCAAATGCCGCCACTTTTTTTGCTACAGCGGGCAATGATGTTTTATAAAGTGTGAAAAAAGGCACATCTTTTGCGTCAACTATCTTAAATTTACAATTTAGTCCTTCTCCTTTACACATTAATACTTGACCAGGCTGAAGACGCATCTTTATAAGATCATTTTGATCATTAAATATTGGATTAATAGTGGTCATAGAGATTTCCTTTTTACCTATTAATTAAATTTACATATTATTTCATTGACTAATTATACAACGTATAAAGAATAAAAACAACTAAATATGTAAAATAATTATTATATAAGAAACAATAAGGAAGGTAGCCAGGGCGTCCCGCCCTGCTTTGTAGGCAAAAAACATTGAAAATAATCACGCGACCAGGGCGAGACGCCTTGGCTGCCTTCCTTAAGATTGCACCCATTGCATAGGTCTTTCTAGCGTGAATTTCTTCAAAATGGTAGACTCGGCATAAACATTTTTTATGGTATGCGATGAAGTACCCTGATCACTTATGCAAACTGATTGAAGTCTTAAAAAAATTGCCCGGCGTAGGCGGCAAAAGCGCTGAACGTTTCGCCTTCCAGATGCTGGATTGGGCGCCGGAACATTTGCAAGAGATGAGCGATATTATTAAAGATGTCCCGAAAAATCTTAAACAGTGCTCTGAATGCGGCTGTCTAATAGGTGAAACAGCCTGCGCCTTTTGCAACCCTATGCGTCAAGTCAACAATTCCATGTGCATCGTCGCCTCTCCGCGCGATGTCTTCTCAATTGAAGAAACTCATGAATATCATGGTCAATATCATGTATTAGGCGCCCTGCTGTCGCCTCTAAATGGCATTGGAGTGGATAAATTGAATTTACATAAGCTCAGGGAACGCATCGCAAAATATCATATTCATGAAGTCGTAATCGCTCTCGACTCCACTTTAGAAGGCGACGCTACAGCCCTGTACATTAAACAAGAGCTGGAATCCATGCAAATTACAGTGACGCGCCTCGCCTTTGGCCTGCCGATGGGCAGCGCTCTTAACTATGTCGATGGCGGCACATTAGCGCGCGCCTTTCTCGGCCGCGGCCGTTTTTAGTTTTCTTGCAGCCTTAGGGCGACATGCAAAGGTGAGCGCTTACCCCTCTCTGTGCTCTCTGTGGGCTCTGTGGTAGCCAAAGAGCCTTAAAATGATTCAATTTAAGACTCTTCGGCCCCGCGCTTTCAATTGCACCAAAAAGTTTCGTATAGCTTGCAATATTGTCATACATCTTCTATGATTAACCATCCTGTCAGTTATTTTTAAGAACTATAGTTTGATGCTACGACCAGAGGCCATATGTCTAATAAATATTTCCGCTTACACCTATTGTTTACATTTTTACTGATCTGCTGCAAGGGTCTTTTAGTCCATGCGGAAGATATGCAATATGAAAATCAACTCATCGAACGCATTGAAATCATGATGATGAATCAATCGGAAGGATGCGTGTTTGACGCAAGCGCCATCACAGCGCGCATTAAAACACGGGAAGAGGATTTTTTCTGCCAAAACGTATTTGATAATGACCTCAAAATTTTGGCCCAGGATTTTGACCGGATCGAACCAAACTTGGATTGCATCGACGGCAAGGTATACATCACGCTCAAAATATGGCCAAAACCAACAATTCGCACAATCACCTGGATTGGAAACTGCAAAATAGCCACCGACAAACTGCAAAAAGAGTTAGGCGTTTCCTGCTGCGCCGTGTTTGACCGCCGCGCTTTCAACCAAGCGTTCCATACTTTAAAAGCTTATTATATTAAAAAAGGCTTCTTCGAAGCGCAATTAAGTTATGAGATCATCCCGGATCCCATGTCCAGCCAAGTCGATGTTGAAATCACTATCAGCGAAGGCCGCTCCGGATGGATAAAAGACATTCGATTCATCAACTTTTGCAAAGAAGAAGAGGACGAAATTCTCGAAAAAATGATCACCAAAGAATATAGCTTCTTTACAAGTTGGATGACAGAAGAAGGAACTTATCACGAAGACGCGATGCAGCAAGATGAATACAATATCCTAAGTTATCTGCAAAATGAGGGTTATGCGGACGCCAGGGTGAACATCGAAATCTGCGAAGCGAAAAACAAAGATCGCATCAATATCCTCATCACCGCCATCAAAGGCAACCATTATTCCTGCGGCAAACTATCCTTTAAAGGCAATACCCTCTTTTGTGATGAAGAGGTTCAAAAACGCTTTACAATCCACGAAGGAAGCGATTATTCTCCTGAAGCGATTCGCGAGACCATCACTAGCATATCAGACCTCTATGGCAAATATGGCTATATTGACGTCTATGTCGATTATGAACCTAAAGTCTCTGAATGCAATCCCTATGTTTATGATATCGATTTCACCATTGAAGAAGGAGGACAATATCGGGTCGGACTGATCAAAGTCTTCGGCAACTGCTCCACGCAAACCCAGGTGATCCTGCATGAAGTCCTGCTCATTCCAGGTGAAGTGTTCAACGTGGAAAAACTACGCAAAACTGAAGAAAAATTATCCAATATCGGTTTTTTTAAAACAGTCAATGCATACGCTGTAAAAGCCGATGAAGATTGCACTCTGGGCGGCAACTTCCGCGATGTGCACATCGAAGTGGAGGAAACCAGCACCGGCCGTTTTGGCGCCTTTGCCGGTTTCAGCACTGTCGAAAGCATCTTCGGAGGTTTCAATGTATCTGAAAACAACTTCAACGCGGCTGGCTTGACAAGGGTCTTCAAAGACGGTCTTTGCGCCGTTCGCGGAGGCGGCGAATACGCATATATTACAGCAACCATCGGAGCCAAAAGCCGCAGCTACGTATTTTCATGGAACAAACCGTGGTTTATGGATTTGCCTTGGGTTGTCGGTTTTGATCTGGAACGCGCCAGCAACCGTTTCGTCTCCAAGGACTACGATATCAAAAGCACTTCATTCCGCTTACATGGCATCCATGAACTCAACCAATTTGTACGCATAGCCCTTCACTATCGCATCAAAAACACACACATCATTCTTACAGAACACCATCCAAGCCGTCAAATGCGTGAGGAAATTAACAATGCCGGCTTGATCTCAGCCATTGGCTCCGCTTGGATTTACGACTCCACCAACCATCCCATGCATCCGACCTCAGGTTTTAAGTCGCGCGCTCAAGCGGAATATGTGGGAGTCGGCGGAAAACACACATTCTTCAATGTCGGCTATTTGAACACTTTCTTTTTCCAACCACCCAAAGACGAAAAGGGCGTATGGAGAGTGCGCTGGGATCTGCGATTTCTGCAGCCAGTAGGACGGACTAGACCCGATACGATTCCGCTTGACGAACGATTCTTCCTTGGCGGAGATGAAACGGTCCGCGGCTATCGTCCATATAAACTTGGGCCAACATACGAGGACGGTGATCCTCGAGGGGGTATTTCCCTGCAGTACTTGTCTATTGAATATTCTCGCCCGATTATTAAACGCGTCGATTGTTTTTTCTTTGCTGATTCAGGCCATTTATCTATAAAGCGCTGGCATTTTGGAAGAATGAACACTGCTGTGGGCTTGGGTCTTAAATTGGCTATTCTTCCTGGAATGGCGCCGATAGTCGTAGGCATGGGCTTCCCAATTCATCCCCGAAGCCGCGGCGATGTTAAGCGCTTCTTCTTATCTGTAGGAGGCGCCTTTTAGATTGTTCGATTTTTAAACAACAAATTAAATATTGGAGAAAAACATGAAAGCATTGCGTTACTTGATATTCTGCGTGGTTGTTCTAAGTTCAGCCATGGTTGCAGCGGATGAGGCCCCTTCTAGTCTTAAAATTCGCATCGTGAATTTTAAGACTTGCGTCGAGAAATCAAAAGTAGGAGTTCAGGAACAGTCTTCCTTCGAAGCTCTCAAAAAGCAGATGGAAAGCGTTCTGTCCGAAAAAGAAAAAACTTTGAATGATATGGCCCTGAAATTTGAAGATGCTGACTACTTAGACAGCCTCTCTCCTGAAACTGAAACTGAGCTAAAACGTAAATTCCGCGGTCTCAGCCAAGAATTCTCCCAATTGCAAAACCAATATATGCAAGCGCTTCAACAGACCAACTTCAAAGTCATTCAAAAATTAACCGACAAAGTGAGCGAAGCTGCAAAAATAGCGGCTAAGCAAAATAATATCGATCTAATTCTCAATGATGACACCGCCTTCCATAATAATCCATCCCTCGATATCTCCTCAGAAGTGATTGCCATCATGGATAAAAATTTCGAAAAAGAACCTCAAGAAGCCAGCGGCAAATCCGCAATGCCTATTGAGGCGAAGCCTAACTAGGAAAGAACTCAGTCACCTCTCTGTGTGCTCTGTAACCTCTGTAGTTGATAAAAAATTCGAAACGTTTTTATCAACCATAGAGATCACAGAGCACACAGAGAGGTGATTCTAGTGACTGAAGAGGGAATTTTGATGAACTCTAAAATCATCACCTGCCTTTTGCTGATTAGCTTTATTTATCAAAAACAGGTTTTTAGCAGGACTGAAACCCTATCTGAAAGAGCTTCTAATCCTATTACCAATTTGTCGCAACTGCAATTTGAAAATGACTTCTCACCAAAAAATTATGGAACAAATGATTCCTTTAATAAAGGATTAATTAAACCAATCATCGCTCTCAACAAGACAGACTGGTTTCCATTTGAACAAGTGATAAGGTTTAAATTCCAAATACCCACCCTCCCCAACTCTTCTTCAACAACAAGAGGAACATCATTAGGAGACACTCAATTTTTTGATTTATTTGTTACTGAAGAACCCGCTTGGGGCAGATGGGGAATTGGTCCAATGGCGATCTTTCCTACCGCAACAAAATCTGACGCAGGACAAGGAAAGTGGCAGATCGGTCCAGCTTTAGGAATTAGTGTTCTCAAATTTCCTAGATGGCAGTTTGGATTTATCGCACAAAACCCGATCTCATTTGCAGGAAATTCTAAAAAATCAAAACAAAATTTTCTCTTATTTCAGCCATTTATCACCTATCATTTTTTGAAAAATTCATATTTTATCTCCAATGGCGAATGGACGATTGACTGGATTCACCATACCCAACAAATTCCCATAAATTTTGGTATTGGATATACATTTCCCTTAATTAACAAATTCAAAATCGACTCATCGCTCCAATTCCAATGGATGGCTTATCAGAATGCCGTTAAAACTGCTGGTTATGTCAATCAATATACGATACAATTTTCACTTAATATTCTTTTCGATTGAAAGTAGAGAGGCGATCTGGTAGCCTCAAACCCGATTTTCGATACACCTACTTGGAGGCTATAAGTATTTTATGAACGCTGTTATTATGATGGGACTAATTGATTTTTTTCGTTCTGCGTCAGAAGCAAACTCTTTACCCCTATCGGATTTTCAAGAGCAATCCGAACGGGTGGTTTATTCTTCAGGAATAGATTATGCTCCTTGTAATGGAGCGCTAGAAAAAAATGAAACGAGCCTTAAACAGCATGATGTACATGAAATAGTTAAATTCTTTAATTCAAAAAAGTTACCGTTCGTTTGGTGGACAAACAATAAAATTTTAGAAACTCAAGGATTCCAATTTGGTGGAATTATGAAGGGCATTTTATTAGATACGGCCAAAAGCAAACCTATACTTCCAGCCGCTCCATCAGGGGTTAGAATAAAAATTGTTGATACTGAGCAAGAATTGACTGCTTTTTCTAGAATAATCGCTGATTGCTTTGGCTTTAATTCGCACGTTGAACAGCAATACACGAGTATGAGTAGAGCGGTAATGGACCGAAAAGAACAAATACACTTTCTCGCCTACGTAAATGACATTCCCGTATCCACCGCCACATTAACGACATTACCGAAATCTGCAGGAATCTGGAATTGCGCCACTTTGCCTGAGTATAGAAAAAAAGGAATTGGAACATTTTTGTGTTCTGCAGCATCTATGCACGCGCTGAAAATGAATTATCAACAGTTAATGGCAGTCCTTATGCCTAAAGGCTTAGCGTGGGGACTTTTCCATAATTTAGGATACAAAGAAGTCAGTAGTCTTCCGTTTTATGTCTATGGGGCGTCTGCCAGCGAGCTGGAAAAATAAATCTTAAAGAA
>JABDEO010000029.1:15308-19455 GCA_013287015.1 Chlamydiota bacterium | reverse complement strand
GTAGAGATTCCACTTTAGCAAGGAATTCCCTTATTGACAATTGAAAGTCTATCGTAAAACGAGGAATGCAATAAAATGATGTATTTGAAATTTTTCATTGACATGTTAATCTACAATGTTTTTAATTCATCTCATATTATTAAGAACAAAATAAATGGGGGTTATTATGTCATTTAAAACAATTATTTGTTTTGACGGGAGTATTGCTCCTATACGTGCAAATGCATCTCTAGATGGCAATGATCCAACGCAAAACGCAGCTTGCCCGCAAGATCAGGCAAATCAAGCAATCCGGAAACGCATTAATCTTTTATGGGAAATGTGTAAAACTGAAGAGCAACGACCAAACCCTTCAAGAGGAGAAAGCGGCGCCTTAATTGGAATAATAACAAAGCCGCCAGTTAACTGTGACGCAATTAAAGCTGATATTCACATCCTAATGAAATTGCTAAAGAACAGCAACAAAAAATAGTCGTAGCATACACGCCCAGGCAGGCGCTGCTGCGGCAACGGCGGCGCACGTTCTCGCAAGAGAGGATTTTAGCCTTGAGTGTCATGTCTTGTTGGTGTAATAAGAGCCTGCACGATTTTACCTCGAATGCTTGTATCCGCATATTCTGCATATGTCGGATCAATTCGCGCTAGTTTAAGCATAAAATTAAAGTCTTGTGATAAATCATTACGACTCACAGAATTTTTAACCATCTCGTCAAAGAACTCATTTGTGCTAATAGTCGCGTGATTTTTTTTAAAATGTGTGAGCATATGAAGAAAAAAATCTTGTTTATTTGGTGTATTTAATAAAACAACCGCGTTATAAGAAGACGAGATGCGGGGTGGCAAAATATGAGATAAGTACAATTGATAGTGTCTTTCGGCGATGTCGTATAAAACTTTCTGATGCGAAGTAAGGAGGTCATCGACAGTGTCTCTGTTCCAATTTAATTTTAAACATGTTTCTCGATCCGTTATATAACTCTTTAAAAATGGATGCAATTTACCAATTTCTATTATTAATTTATTTAATGCTTTATCTGTATCATAGCTGTTCCCATAATAGCTCGAAGCGCGCTTCAATTCTTCAATCCAGGTTCCATTTTCAATTATGCGCTCTAAAATGACGGTTGCATCGTTTAAATAACGAGGTTCACCCTCGTCGCTTAATCGACAGCAAGATGTAAGAACTCCTTTAACTTTATCGATAAGCCAATTGGCTGTAGTCTGACCTAACAGTATATTGATGTCAACTCTTAACCATCTATTCTGAGATGCTTCTTCGTTCTCTTTCTCCTTTGCAAGAACCGTTTCGGAACTAAGAAGAGGCGTTACAACTCCGGAAACTTTATCTTGTGTATAAGTATCTTTTTTTGTAGGTTTTTTACTAGAAGTGGAAGAAGTGGTATTTATATTATTAACATTAGAAGAAGGATCAGTAGGAGGATGACTAGTTATCCCACTCATAAAACACCTCGCATTAAAAAATTAATCAAATATCAGTATAACGAGCTATCTAAGAGTATTATAAAACAATGATACTTTTTATGCAAATGCTATACAAAACGCTATACAATTTAATTAAATTTAATATTTTAAGTCATATTATATTATTAATAATGGAAGCGCATTAATTTTTTATGGGAAATGTGTAAAACTGAAAAGCAACGACCGAATCCTTTTAGAGGAGAAAGCGGCGCCTTAATTGGAATAATAACAACGCCGCCGGTTAACTGCGATGCAATTAAAGCCGATATTCACATCCTAATGAAGTCGCTAAAAGGCAAAGACAAAAAACAGTTGTTGTAGTATACGCGCCCAGGCGTTGCCGTGGCAATGGCAGGGCATGTTCCCACAAGAGAGCGTTTAGCCTTGGGTGTCATTTTTTGCTGGTGTAATAAGAGCATGCGCGATTCTATGTTGAATGCTTTCATCCGCATATTCTTCATATGTCGGATCAATTCGCGCTAGCTTAAGCATAAAATTAAAATTTTCTGATAAATTACTATGATGCACAGAATGCGCAACTATGCTGTTCATTCCCTCATTGGTGGGGATGTTATGAGCATATTTTTTTTTTAAATGTGTGAGCATATGAAGAAAAAGATCTTGCTGTTCTTCTGTACTTAATGAGACCCTCATATGTCCACTTTGTGAGGTGAACACTCTTACAATCTGATCCAAATACAAATGATAGTGTCTTGCGGCGATGTCATATAAAACTTTCTTATTCAAAGTAAGGAACTCATTAAACACCCCATTATTATAAAAAATTAATTAAATATCAATATAACAGGCTTTCCAATCTATATTATAAAATAATATTATTTCTATGCAAACATTTTTTATATCACGTTTTTATATCCGTATTGATTATAATATCCCATTCGAAGTTTCGCCTATCCTTCCCATCCTGACATTATTTTTTCTTTTTGCGCCTCTGCGCCTTTGCGTCTTTGCGTTGAATCGACCTCGAAATGCGTCAAATTATGTTAGATATTTTTTTAATTGCGCCATCATTTTGGATTTGATCGCGTATGCTTTACAGAGGCGTTTAATCGATCGGCTTTGTCCTGCCTTTTTTTTAAAATAATTCTACCTTTTTTGCGAAAGCTGTATAGCGTCTTGAGGATGCCCTCCGTATTTTCCTTATTTAACAATTTTTTCAGGATAGTTTGATCATTTATAATTAGATTCTCACTTTTATTTTCTTTAATTAAAATATTTATATGATTTAGTTCTCGTTGGGTCAAGAACACCTTAAAATTAAGAAGCAGCGCTCTATTTAATTCTCCACGAATAGCTGAAGCAATGCATTTTCCAAGACAACACTCTTGGGCGGAATTTTGTACATGATGGCGACGCCCTTGTGCGCGATTGTTGCCTTTATTAAGTTGTTGATCAATTTGATAGTTAACATGATTTTGAGATGTTATATTAAATTGTTTAACTGAAATTGATATTTGCCAAAGCAACAATTTTTGAAGGAATAGCTCAGGGAAATCTTTCGGACTCAAGTGGATGTATTTGATGTCGTGTGTATAATTTTGTTGATTGAAATTGTCATCCGGCGCTCCCTCTCCTGTATTTATAATAGTAAATTGAAGGCTGCCGTTCTTACTTTGAAGCTTATACAATACTCCATGATTTGAAGAACCCCCTGATAGGAATAAAAAATCGTTTTTGCTTTTTGAAAGATCATTGATCCGTTGAATCAGTCCGACTTTCTGAATTATTTTTGTAATTTTGTTTTTAATTTTTGCGAATTTATCCTTACCCCTGACGCCTTTTTTATCGAGTGTTTCCAAAGGATATGCAACGCTATAAACAAATTGCAATTTGTCGATCACCTTCAACAGGGAAGGAATCGAAGGATTTTTAATGATTCTACTTCGTTCCAAAAGGTGAAGAGCGAAGTAGGTTAAATCCTCTATATAAGAAAATATTCCCGGAGAAAAATATGAGCCTTGAATGGCTTCAGCAATCTTTAAATTTGTGGAATTCAACAATTTCATCACATACATGGACAAACGACGATGATAGAGTTCCTTGAAATTGTTTAATGATTTCCAGTTTGAATCGAGATAAGCGAGGGCGTTGACAATTGCACGACACTGCGTTAAGCGAGGCTGGATTTTCTCATAGGAAGCTTTATTTGCAAGTGCAAAATCTCTTATAATCAAAGAGTTATGGCGCATATTCGATGCAATGAGCTTAAATGAATTTTCTCTACTGCTCTGGACTCTAAGGGCGTCATTTCTTATCAAAAGCAAAGGTTTAAGCAAAGAAAAAAAATTGCCGAGCGCAAATGCATAAACCCGACTCTCTTCAACTGTTGATTTAATCAATTTTCGTCTCACACTACGCTGGAAGCCGCTGTCGTTTGAATCGCCTTTGCGCTTATGTTCAACTATGGGTTCCCGAATTGGCAGGGGGGCGGAAATCGTCATAATGCATTCCCTTGACTTGAATTGCGTCGAAAATAACCCTTCTTACAAATTTTTGCAATCTTACACGCAGAGGCGGGTGCAATTAAAAGTGAGGGGCTAAAGAAGGTAGTAGCCAGTTGCCCTACGGCTCGCGGTGTTTGTCTGTAAATAACGCGAGTTTTGGATAAACGATTGTCCTGACATTGACGCTTTGGCGCGTATTT
>JABDEO010000029.1:0-15208 GCA_013287015.1 Chlamydiota bacterium | reverse complement strand
GTAGCCAGTTGCCCTACGGCTCGCGGTGTTTGTCTGTAAATAACGCGAGTTTTGGATAAACGATTGTCCTGACATTGACGCTTTGGCGCGTATTTTTGGGGTCAGGCCTAGGGGTATGATCTACGGCGATTTTTGCCTTATAAAACATGAAAAATTTAGGGTGTTTTTTGTCCTATAAAATCGACATAACAATTTAATCTTAAGCTTGTTATGCGCTTTTTAGCAGACAGAATCTACCTTGAGATTTTTTTGTCCATTTGATATTTTGACCTCAATGGCTTGCAGGCATTAAAGGCTGATCCTTATCCACAAGTTTAAGGTATGCTTTTTCAATACGAATTTTGGATAAACGATTGCCTTCTAGCGCCCCTCCCGGGGCGCGAGAGGGCAATTGTTTATCCAAAATTCGCATTGAGAAAACACGCTTTAGACTTGTGAGTAAGGATCAGCATTAGAGGACTAAAATAAAATTCCATCAGTTAAAATTCAATGAAATATTTGCCGACCTATTTAACTGCAAAAAATCAGCCATTTTTGAGCATAAATCATGCCCCTAGGTCAGGCCTGACCCCAAAAATACCCTGGCGCTTTTAAAAGCATCAAAGCGTCAAACTCCCAAAACTCGCGTTAAATAACACATGCAAAAGGGCTGCGTTATATGGAAGGGCGTCCCGCCCTGCTTTGTAGGCAAAAAACAATTGTTGTAGTGCACGCGCCCAGGCGCTGCCGTGGCAATGGCGGCACAGGGGTTTTTCCCCATAAGAGAGTGGTTTTTAGCCTTGAGTGTCATTTCTTGCTGCTATAATAAGCTGGCGCATAATTTTACCTCGAATGCTTTCATCTGCATATTCTCCATATCTTGGATCAATTCGTGCTAGTTTAAGCATAAAATCAAAATTCCCTGATAAATAATTAGAACGCACAGAACGTTCAACTATGCCGTCAATCCCTTCATTCATGTCATTCATGTTAGCATAATTCTTTTGAAAATGTGTGAGCATATGGAGAAAAAAGTCTTGCTTTTCTTTTGTATCTAATGGATTAATTGAATTATAGTTCGGTGATATCTCTATAATATGTGAAAAATACAAAATACTGTTTCTTTTGACGATATCATATAAAACTTTCTTATGCGAAACAAGGAATTCATTAAAATCATTTCCATGCGGATTTATTTCATAAAGGGTCTTTCGATCTTCTATATAATTTTTTAAAAAGGAATGCAATTTGCCGATATTTGTTATTAATTCCCAGTAATCGATCTCATTGAGATTCGATGCCTTAATCTGGTCTGCAGAAGAAATTAAGTGGTCTAGGATTATGATTGCATCGTATAAATGACTAGCGTCACCTTTGTCGTTGAATTGACAACAAGATTTAAGAGCATTTTCAACCATAGCGGCATCATCGGCATTGGCAGGCCAATTACTTCTTGACCCCCTTAAGGAAGAGATCTTATCTAGCGCTGCCTTGATGTTTAACCGCATACTCGAATATGCTTCTTTGTCTTTTTTCTCTTCTGCAAAAATTGTTTCGGAACTAAGAAGAGGCGTTGCAACTTCGGACACTTTATTTTGTGTATGAGTCTCTTCTTTTTTAGAGTTTTTGTTAGAAGTAGAAGAAGTGATAGGAGTGGTATTTATATTACTAACATTAGAAGAAGGATCAGTAGGAGGAGGAGGACTGGTTAGTCCGTTCATAAAACACCTCATTATTAGAAAATTGAATGAATATTAATACAACAGGCTATCTATCTGTATTATAAAACAATGATGATTTTTATGTAAATGTTATGCAGTTTTATATTATATTTAACAGAAATATAAAACAGATTGAAGCCAATTTATCACAAAACAGATACGTCCTAAAAAGTTATGGCAAAGAAAGCAAGGTTGTCGTCGCGACCTGGTTGTTGATGCATTCAAGCGTTAAGCGTGGCTGAATTTTCTTATAGGAAGCTTTATTGGCAAGCGCAAAATCCCTTATAATCAAAGAGTTATGGCGTATAACGGATGCAATGCGCTTAAATGAATTTTCTCGACAAACCATTGAAGATAATACACGCGATCAGAGCGAGACGCCCTGGCTACCTTCGGCGGGTGCAATTAAAAGCGCCGGGCTAAAGAAGGTAGCCAGTTGCCCTACGGCTCGCGGTGTTTGTCTGTAAATAACGCGAGTTTTGGATAAACGATTGTCCTGACATTGACGCTTTGGCGCGTATTTTGGGGTCAGGCCTGACTCCAAAAATCCCCTGGCGCTTTTAAAAGCATCAAAGCGTCAAACTCCCAAAACTCGCGTTAAACAACACATGCAAAAGGGCTGCGTTATATGGAAGGGCGTCCCGTCCTGCTTTGTAGGCAAAAAACATTGAAGATAATACACGGGATCAGGGCGGGACGCCCTGCCTACCTTCTTTGGCGGGTGCAATTAAAAGCGCCGGGCTAAGGAAGGTAGCCAGTTAGTCCAATTCGTCCATCCAGTCCAAGGCATTGTTGTAGAACCGTTTTATAAAAAATAAACAGCTGAGCGATATTTTCTGTTGTGCAAAAAGCACGCCTTTGCTAATCTCGTTTCTTTAACCACTAAAAATGTGGTTGGATAGGAACCATTCCCTTCCGGTTCACTGACGAGAACACACAGCGTGTGCACCTCGCCACATGGACGCAAGGACACTGTTCTTTATAACATTGAAAATATACTAATTGCAAAAAAAGAGACCGTTAACGATAATGTCGTATCGTTATAACGTGTACGCATTAAGGGTTTGCATATGTCATCCAAAACATCACTGAAGCTGATTGGCAAAAAGCGCGGAATGATCCAGCTCTTTAATGATCAAGGCAACGCAATCGCTTGCACTGTAATCGAAGTTGAGCCGAACGTCGTTACGCAAATCAAAACGAAAGAAATAGACGGATATACGGCTCTTCAGATCGGTTCTGAAAAAATCATCACCAAAGATCCTCGTACAGTTGAAAGACGTGCGAAGAAACCATTGGCTGGTCACTATAAAAAAGCCGGCGTCGAACCTCGCCGCCACCTAACTGAAGTCCGCATTGATGCAGTCGATGACTATGCTTTAGGTCAAGAGCTTAATGCCGATCTCTTTGCGGAAGTGGAATATGTTGATGCAACAGCCGTTTCTAAAGGAAAAGGCTTTCAAGGGGTGATTAAACTTCATAATTTTTCCGGCGGCCCCGCATCTCATGGTTCAAGCTTTCATCGCCATGCCGGTTCAACTGGAATGCGCAGCACTCCTGGCCGCTGCCTGCCTGGCGGCCCGCGCGCCAGCCACATGGGACTCGAAACAAAGACTGTTCAGAACATCAAAGTTTTTAAAGTGGAAGACAATCTCATCATCGTTGAAGGGCAAGTTCCAGGTCCTCGCAATGGCCTTGTCTATATAGCCCCTG
Source organism: Chlamydiota bacterium (assembly GCA_013287015.1). Classification (GTDB taxonomy): domain Bacteria; phylum Chlamydiota; class Chlamydiia; order Chlamydiales; family Parachlamydiaceae; genus JABDEO01. The sequence continues at coordinate 11,795 of JABDEO010000029.1, read as the reverse complement.
CAAAAAAACTCATGCATAAAAAGAAACAATAATCGGTTGGAGTGAAGTTGTGACTACAACAATAAAAAAATATGATATGACTGGCAAAGAGATCGGACATGTTGTCGTTTCAGACTCTTTGGTGGAAGCGGAAGCCAACGGTCAAATGGTAAAAGACTACATTACCGCCTTGCGCGCCAATGCTCGCCAATGGTCCGCAAACACTAAAGGCCGTTCCGAAGTCAACCATACGACAAAAAAACCACACCCTCAAAAAGGGACGGGCCGCGCACGTCAAGGGATGCTGTCAGCTCCGCAATATAAGGGCGGCGGTCGTGTACATGGACCTAAGCCTAAATTTGATCAGCATGTCAAAATTAATAAAAAAGAGCGTAAGGCTGCAATCCGCTTCCTGATTGGCGAAAAAATCCGTCATAACAACCTGATTGTCATCGAAAACACTGATATGCAAGCTCCAAAGACTAAGGAAATCGCCGGATTTTTAAAGCGACACAACTTAGGCAAGCGCGTCCTCTTCTTAGGAGAGGGCAGCTACTTCGATCTCGAAGATGAATTTGGCGTAATGCGTTTTAGCATGCCATCTGATAAACATGAAAATTTTATTAAAAGCGTTCGAAATTTGCCAAAAGTGGAATTTGCTCTGGCGACGAACGTCAGCGGATATGACGTTATAGTGGCGCATGACATCGTATTAACAGAAACAGCGCTGCAAGAACTTAATCAATGGCTGGCCTGAAAGGAAAATGATCATGCAAAACAAGCGTAATCCTTATGAGATCATTAAACATCAACATGTGACCGAGAAGTCACGTGTTTTGCAAGAATTAAAAAATGTGGAGAGCAATCCCTGCATTAAGCGCTATAAGCTGCCGAAATATGTATTTATTGTGGACCGCAAAGCCAATAAACATGAAATTGCAGGCGCGCTTGAAGAAATTTATCAAAGCAAAAAAATTAAAGTGGTTGCCGTCAATACAATCAATGTAAGGCCTAAACCCAAACGCATGCGCGGACGCGCCGGACAAACGGCGGGATTCAAAAAAGCGATCGTGACTTTGGAAGAAGGCGACAACTTAGATAACGTTTAGTAAGAGGCTGAGTGAGTAAATGTTAAAAAAATTTCGCCCGATTACTCCAGGTACGCGTCAGCTAGTTCTTCCTTTAAATGAAGAATTAACCCGAATTTCCGAGGGCAAGCGCGCTGTGGTAAAACCCACTAAATCGCTCTTGCTTCCTAAGCGCCGGACTAATGGCCGCAATAATAATGGCCATATCACCTGTCGTCATAAAGGCGGAGGACATAAGCGCCACTATCGCATCATCGATTTCAAGCGCGATAAGGAAAATATATCGGCTATTGTCGGTTCGATAGAGTATGATCCCAACCGTTCTGCGTATATTGCATTGCTGAACTATGCAGATGGGGAAAAACGCTATATTCTGGCGCCTCACGGCCTTAAAGCCGGAGACAAAGTGCAAACGAGCAGCGAGCCGCCCTACAGCGTAGGTTGCTGCATGAAACTAAAACATATGCCTTTAGGCTCAGTCATCCACAACATTGAGATGCATCCAGGCAAGGGCGGAAAACTTGTTCGCTCCGCCGGATTGTCAGCTCAGTTTATGGCTCGCAGCAACGGATACGCCACCTTGCGGATGCCTTCCGGCGAAGTGCGTTTAGTGCATGAAGAATGCCGCGCGACTTTTGGCGCAGTGTCCAACTCGGAACATAATTTGCGCGTCGAGGGCAAGGCGGGCAGGATGCGTTGGAAGGGCGTGCGCCCAACAGTGCGCGGCACTGCAATGAATCCTGTAGACCATCCACATGGTGGTGGAGAAGGCAAGCATAAGGGAAATATTCCGCAAACTCCGTGGGCGGTGTATACACGAGGTCTACGCACAAGATCTAAGAAGAAATCCAACAAGTACATCGTGAAAGATCGAAGGAAAAAATAATTATGACTAGATCCTTAAAGAAGGGCGCCTTTGTCGACTATCATGTTTTGGAAAAATTGAATGCACAGAGTAAAGTGGGAACGAAAAAGCCCATTAAAACCTGGTCAAGGCGTTCCATGATCATTCCAGAGATGATCGGATACACTTTTGAAGTGCATAACGGACGGAAATTTATTTCAGTGTTTGTCACGGAGAATATGGTCGGGCATTATTTAGGGGAATTTTCTCCTACCCGTCTCTTTAAAGGACATCCAATTAAGAAGGCATAAAGGGACGCATCATGGATTATGCAAAAGCAATAAGTAAATATATACGAGTCAGCCCTCGCAAAGCTCGACTGGCGGCGGGACTCATTCGCGGCCTATCAGTGACGCAAGCGACGATGCAGTTGCTGCATTGCAACCTTAAAGGGGGACGGCTCCTGAAGAAAACATTGGACAGCGCAGTCGCCAATGCTGAAACTCAACTGAATTTACGACGCGAAAACTTAAAAGTACTTGAAGTTCGAGTGGATGAAGGCCCAACGTTGAAGCGCTCTAAGCCTAAAAACAAAGGTGGAAGGCATCCAATCCTTAAACGGACCAGCCATTTGACTGTCATTGTAAGCACGCAATAAGGAGAAAGTAATGGGACAGAAAACAAATCCAATTGGCTTTCGCCTCATCCGTAATCAGAAGTGGCGGTCCAAGTGGTATGCAACAAAGCAAGAATTCGGCAATTTGCTCATCGAAGATCATCGTCTTCGCAGCTATTTGATGAAGAAACCCATTCTAGCCGGAACATCTCAGATTCGCATCCGGCGAATGAGCGAAAAAGTTGAAGTGACGATTGTCACAGCGCGCCCCGGAATGGTAATTGGAAAAAAAGGGGCCGAAATAGACATCCTTAAGGATGAACTTTCCAAGCTTATTGGAAAAGAGGTATGGGTCGAAGTTGAGGAAATTAAGCGTCCCGACATAGATGCGCAAATTGTAGCGGATAATATTGCGAAACAGCTGGAAAGACGGATTCCATTCCGACGCGCAATGAAGAAATCACTGCAGTCCGCCATGGAAGCGGGCGCGTTGGGAATCAAAGTTCAAGTGGCCGGACGCATCGGCGGCGCTGAAATCGCTCGCACAGAGCAGTATAGAGAGGGAAGCGTTCCTCTGCATACGCTTCGTGCAGACATCGACTATGCCATTGGACGCGCTGAAACCACCTATGGCAGCATTGGCGTTAAGGTTTGGATCTATCGCGGCGAAGATAATCTATTGAAGGAGAGCGCTTAATATGTCTCTAATGCCAAAACGAACGAAACATCGCAAAATGCAGAAAGGACAGTTTTCCGGCCTAAGTAGAAGAGGAAATTTTGTCCATTTTGGCGACTTTGGCATGCAATCGCTTGAACGCGGGTGGGTGACTGCTCAGCAGATTGAAGCGTGTCGCGTGACGATTAATCGCTATTTTCAACGGCGCGGCAAAGTTTGGATTCGTATTTTTCCAGACAAACCGGTTACGAAAAAGCCAGCTGAAGTGCGTATGGGTAAAGGAAAGGGCGCTGTCGATCATTGGGTCGCTGTCGTTCGCCCCGGCCGCATCATGTTTGAGGTCGGCAATGTAACGCCAGCTGAAGCGCAAAGCGCTTTGCGTCTGGCGGCCGCTAAGCTGGGAATTAAAACCCGCTTTGTAAAGCGCTTAGAACAAGTTTAGGGATTTTTATGACTAAAGCAAAAGAGTTAAGAGATTTATCTCTGGATGAATTAGAAGCCAATTGCATCGAAAGGCGCAATGAGTTGTTTCAAATCGTCAGCGAGAAAAAACTGTCGCGGCAGTTCGAAAAACCACACCGCATCAGTCTGTTAAAAAAGGAAATCGCTCGGTTGATCACCATAATAAGTGAAAAAAAACAACTAGCTAACCAGATTTGAGGTCGTCATGGAAATGGAAGAAAGAGGGAATCGCAAAATTAAAAAAGGTCGCGTCGTCTCCAACAAAATGGATAAAACCGTTGTCGTTGAAGTTGAACGCACTCTGCGCCATCCCCGATATGGAAAAGTCATCAGACGCACTCAGAAGTTGTATGCGCATAATGATGGCGAATTATTGCAAATTGGAGATGAAGTATCTGTCATCGAAACTAGGCCTCTCTCAAAACTCAAACGGTGGCGCGTAATCGCCAACGCCGTTAGCGGATAAGGATTTGGAGTAAAGAATTATGATACAACAAGAAACCCAGTTGGATGTTGCCGACAACAGCGGCGCCAAGCGTGTTAAATGCTTTAAAGTGCTTGGCGGTTCTAGACGCCGTTACGCAGGCATTGGCGATATCATCGTTTGCTCGGTGCGCGATGCAACGCCGGACGGAGGGGTAAAGAAAGGGGATGTCGTTAGAGCGGTGATTGTTAGAACCAAGCGTTATATCAAACGCAAAGACGGCTCGAAAATTCGATTTGACTCTAACAGCTGCGTCCTAATTGATGAGAAAAATAATCCGCGGGGAACACGCGTATTTGGTCCAGTGGCCCGCGAGGTGCGTGAACGAGAATTTCTCAAAATCGCCTCCTTAGCCCCTGAAGTGATTTAAAAGGAAGATGCAATGAAAACAAAAAATGCAAGATGCAAACTAAATAAAATGATGCGTGCAAGCTGCAGAGTAAGTAAAAAAATGCGCAAAGGCGATAAAGTCATCGCGATTGCAGGCAACTATAAAGGCATGACGGGCACCGTCTTGTCTTGCACGGGCGAAAAAGTTATTGTGCAAGGATTGAATGTTCGCAAGCGTCATGTGAAAGGGCGAGGCGAGCAAAAAGGCCAAATTACGCAAATTGAGAAGCCTATTCACTTGTCAAATCTGAAAGTATGCACGCAAGATGATAAACCTGTTAAATTGCATGTTCGTGTAAGTGATCAAGGCGCGCGTGAGCTCTATTATAATAACGGAGCTGAACAAACACTATATCGCGCTATTAAAAAATCGTAAATTTAAAATCGAGTGACGAAAGATGTCTAAGACAAAGGTTCAAAAGTCTGAAAAGCCAAAAAGCCCAACGCGGTCTAGGTTGAAACAGCGCTATTTAGATTCTGTAAAGGCGGAACTCCAGCAAAAATTCGGATATGCAAATCCGATGAAAGTTCCCAAATTGCTGAAAATCGTTATCAACATGGGAATCGCTGAGGCTTCTAAAGACAAAAATTCCACCCAGGATTGTGTCAAAGAATTGGCCCAGATCACTGGTCAAAAACCAATCATTACTCGTGCTAAAAAAGCGATTTCAAACTTTAAACTGCGCGAAGGACAACCGATTGGGATAAAAGTAACAATGCGTGGAGAGCGCATGTATGACTTTATGGATCGCTTTTGCAATATCGCCGCTCCGCGTATTCGCGACTTCCGCGGTTTTAATGTAAAGTGCGATGGCAGAGGAAACTTTACATTAGGATTGGAAGATCACCAAGTGTTCACTGAACTCAATCTTGATGAAGTTAAACGTACGCAAGGAATGCATATCACTTTGATAACGAGCGCTCAAACGGATGCCGAGTGTGTCGAATTACTGAGATTATTGGGCCTTCCATTTAAAAACTTACCGGTCGCGGTAGCAGCTTAAGAAGAGGAGAAGAAATCATGGCAGTTAGTGACCCCATAGCCGATTTCCTCACAAGGATTCGCAATGCACTAAAAGCACAACATCGCTATGTTGACTGTGACTGGAGTAAACTTAAAGAAAATATAGCGGTGATCCTGAAAGGGCAAGGCTTTGTTGAGAGTTTTCTTGTCAGACAGGAAAGTCAACAGCGCGGCACCATTCGTGTGTTTTTAAAATACACGCCACAACGTCGTTCTGTCATCCAAGGCATTAAACGCGTGTCGCGTCCAGGTCTGCGACGATATGTTGGTCATGGCGACATTCCCCATTTTTATGGCGGAACCGGCGTTTCCATTGTGTCGACTTCGCAAGGCGTTATGGCTGGCGCTGAAGCGAGTAAGCGTAAGATCGGCGGCGAATTATTATGCATGGTGTGGTGAGTTAAGCGATAAGGAGAATATTGGTCATGTCTCGAAAAGGTAAGCTGCCGATTCCATTGCCGAAAGGAGTGGAGGTTAAAGTATCGGGTTCCGAAGTTGTCGTAAAAGGCCCCAAAGGGACTTTGCGCCAGCCGTTGCACGATGGCGTGAAAGTTCATGTTGAAAAAGAACAAGTGCATGTAAGCGTTGAAGATGACGAAATGGGCAACTTTCATGGCTTGTTTCGCTCTTTAATCAATAATATGGTCTTGGGCGCTCTTCAAGGTTTCGAAAAGAAACTTGAAATGATTGGAGTGGGTTATCGCGCCGCTGTTCAAGGGCGTGAGTTGGATCTGCAAATAGGACGTTCCCATCCGACAAAAATTCCAATTCCTGAGAGCGTTCAGGTGTCCATTGAAAAAGGGACATTAATTACTATAAAAGGTTGTGACAGCCAAGTGGTCGGTCAATTTGCAGCGACTGTACGGGCGAAAAAACCACCTGAGCCCTATCAGGGAAAAGGCATTCGCTATGCCGGCGAATATGTGCGAAAGAAGGCTGGAAAGGCCGCTGCAACGAAGAAGTAGTCGATTTATTAGTAGGTTGATATGAGAAATATGATGTTAAAAAAGCAAAAGTTGCGGCATAATCGCTCAATGCGTGTGCGCAAACGCTTGCATGGTTCCTCGATAAGGCCGCGTTTATGCGTGGTTAAAAGCAATAAGCACATTCAAGTTCATCTAATAGATGATGAATCCGGCATGACGCTTGGCTCCACAGCGACTTTTTCAAAAGAGTTCCGCAGTACGGAATACAACCGAAAAAATAAAACCTCGGCGCGTAAACTCGGCGAACGCATAGCAGAGATCGCCAAAGAAAAAAACGTTAAAGAAGTGGTCTTTGATAGAGGCCCATTCAAGTATCATGGAATTTTAGCTGAGCTGGCAGACGCCGCACGTGCTGGCGGTCTTCAGTTCTAGGCTTTCAATTAGGATAGAGACATGGCAAAACAAGGTGATTCGCGTAAAAAAGAAAAAAGCAATAGCGACATTAACGAAAAAGTTTTATACGTTAATCGCTGTTCTAAAGTCGTTAGCGGCGGCCGAAAATTCAGCTTTTCCGCGCTTATTCTCGTTGGGGACGGCAAGGGACGCATCGGTTATGGTTTTGCAAAAGCTAATGAATTGACCGACGCCATTCGCAAGGGCGGCGAGTACGCTCGCAAAAATATGCGTTCTTACGAAAGAGAAGGCACAACCATCCCGCATGAAATCATTGTTCAATGGGATGGGGCCGTCATTTTGCTGAGGCCGGCTCCGGAAGGCGCTGGCGTCATCGCCGGCTCCAAAGTTCGCGCCGTGCTCGAAATGGCCGGCATCAAAGATGTTATGGCGAAAAGTTTGGGGTCTAGCAATCCTATCAATATTGTTAAGGCGACTTTTAAGGCTCTAGAGTCTTTGCGCAGCCGACAAGAAATTAAACTGATGAGAGGCGTGGCATGACAGCATTTAAATTGTCAATATTGAAAAATAGCGACCGACCTTATAAAAGACGAAAGCGCGTGGGCCGAGGGCCCGGTTCAGGTCTGGGTAAGACCTGCGGCCGAGGCGAAAAAGGAGCGGGCTCTCGCGCAGGTTATAAGCGGCGCGCAGGATATGAAGGCGGTCAATTCCGCACGTTCATGAAAATACCTATTCGCGGTTTCAATAATGCGCGATTCCGCAAAGCTTACGATGTTGTGAATTTGGGACAAATCAACGCAGTCTTCAATGACGGCGATTTGGTTAACGCGCAAACATTGGCCGAGCGTGGTTTTTTCAGTGGAATGACGTATGGCGTTAAAGTGCTTGCCAAGGGCGAACTGAGTAAGAAAGTTACATTGGAAGTGGCCGCTTTATCTGATGCAGCGATAGCGAAGTTGCAAAAAGCTGAAATTCCTTTTACGTTAGTTTAGGAATGCGCACGCTTCCTTAGTCATCCTGAATTAGGGGTAAAAGAAAATGTTGCAAGAACTGCAAAATATCGCAAGAATTCCTGAGCTGAAGGCAAAGATCCTTTTTACGTTGCTCATGCTGGCGATTTGCCGCATCGGCGGCTTTATTCCAGTTCCTGGAATTAACGGGGAAATCGCAGTCAGCTTTTTTAAGCAGGCTACCGGCGGTGGACAAAATTTGTTTCAGCTGGTGGACATTTTTTCAGGCGGCGCTTTCTCTCAAATGACTGTTATCGCGCTAGGCGTTGTTCCTTATATTTCAGCGTCCATTATCATGCAGCTATTGGTTGCCTTGTGGCCTTCTCTTCAGCGCGAGATCAAAGAGAACAATGAAGCGGGCAAACGCAAAGTGAACAAATTAACGCGCGGATTAACTGTCGCGCTCTCATTCCTGCAGTCCGCCCTTTTTGCCAAGTATGCGTTGCAAATGAACATCGCTCGCCCTGGCATCATCGCAGGCGAGTTGCTGGATTTGCAACTTTTCGGAACCCCATGGCTCTTTTTCCTGTTGACTATTTTTACAATGACAACAGGCACTGTATTGTTGATGTGGATTGGCGAGCAAATTACAGAACGAGGAATCGGCAACGGAATGAGTCTGATCATCACTATAGGCATTTTGTCTCAGCTTCCTACCGCTATTGGAATGATTCTGCAGCAGCTCAATCTTGATTCGCAAGAAGCCGGTCAAATGAATTTTGCTACGGTTCTCATCTTGGCCGCGGTGTTTGTTCTAGTGACAATTGCAACGATTATGATTATTCAAGGCCATCGACGCATCCCTCTGCAGTACGCTCGCCGCGTCGTCGGGCGCAAAGAAGTTCAAGGAGGAAATTCGTATATTCCTCTAAAAATCAATTATGCCGGCGTGATTCCCGTCATTTTTGCATCGTCATTGCTCATGTTTCCAGCTACGCTTGGCGCGTTTGTCGGATCGGGAAATTGGCTTGGCGAAGCGGCGAATTGGATCTCTCCCGGAAATACTTTGTATATGGTGTTGTTTGTCGTTTTAATCATCTTTTTCACATATTTTTGGACCGCAACGCAATTTCGTCCTGATCAGATCGCTTCCGATATGAAAAAAAACGGCGCTTTTATTCCCGGCATTCGCCAAGGCAAGCCGACCCAGGAGTATTTGGAAACGACGATGAATCGCATCACATTATTAGGAGCTGTGTTTTTGGCGCTGATCGCCATTCTTCCTTCAATTGTGGGAAGAGTCCTTGGAACGCCGCAGACGATCAGCTATTTTTTTGGCGGAACCGCCCTCTTGATTCTTGTAGGGGTGGTTTTGGACACTATGAAACAGATAGAATCGCATCTGCTGATGAAACGCTACGATGGATTCATGAAGCGCGGCCGCATACGCGACAGATGAGAATTGCATAAAAAGAGAAGGTTTGGTATACTGTGCCCGCGCGCAGTATAGAATGCTTAAATTATTTAGGAGTTTTCAATGCCCAGGGTAATCGGTATAGACATACCAGATAATAAAAGATTAGAAATCAGCTTGACGTACATCTTTGGAATTGGGCGCCGGCTCGCCAATGAGATCATCGCGAGGCTTGGCATGGACCGCAATATGCGCGCGCATAAATTGACTCAAGACGATATTGCGCGTTTGAATGGATTATTGCAGTCGGAATATATCGTAGAGGGTGATTTGCGCCGATCCGTGCAAAACAACATCAAACGTTTAATCAGCATTCATTCCTACCGAGGTTTGCGTCATCGCGTCGGTCTGCCTGTTCGAGGACAACGTTCGCGCACTAATGCGCGCACTCGCAAAGGCCGTCGCAAAACCGTCGCCAATAAGAAAAAATAAATGGCGCTGTGCGCCTTAACTATGAGAGGAGTGTTTTACTTTGAGTAAGAAACCAGAAGAACAGAAAACCGCAGAACAAAAAGCTGCGCCGGCGACGGAACAAAAAGCCGCAGGGGCCCCTGCGAAAAAACCTGCTAAGGCGAAGCGGAAATCCGCTCACCATACTCCAACAGGGGTTGCGCATGTCAAGGCAAGTTTTAACAATACGATCGTTTGCATTACAGATCCCGCTGGACATATTCTTGCATGGTCGTCTGCAGGAAAAGTGAACTTTTCCGGTTCACGAAAGTCCTCTGCATTCGCTGCAACCGTCGCCGCCCAAGACGCCGGCAAAACAGCGATGTCGTTAGGCATGCGTGAAGTGGAAGTGGACTTGAATGGCCCAGGCGCCGGTCGTGAATCCGCTGTGCGTGGATTGCAAAGCGCAGGGCTCATGATAACCGCTATAAGAGACAAGACGCCAGTCCCACATAACGGGTGTCGGGCGCGTAAGCGTCGTCGCGTATAATTATTCACTTGATATTAGGAGTTGCTCATGTCAGTCAAATACGGCAAATTTGAATTGCCTCAAACCATATCGCTCGATGCAAAATCAGCGACGCCTATTTATTCGCGGTTTGTCGCCGAACCATTTGAACGGGGATTTGGGCACACTATCGGTAATGCAATGCGCCGCATGATGCTGACTTCTTTGGAAGCCCCGGCGATTGTCTCGCTGCGTATTGAAGGCATTCCACATGAGTATATGGCAGTCGAGGGCATTGTAGAAGATATGATCAACATCATATTAAATCTTAAAGGAGCCCTCCTCCGCAAACTTCCAGTCACGGATGAACATCACTCCCATGAACTGCGTTTTTTGACTACTGAGATGGATATTACTCAGGATGACTTAGACCAAAATGACGGCCAATTTGAAGTGACTCTTGGCGATATTGTCGATGATGGAATTTTCGATGTGGTCAATCCGGAATTGCATCTATTTACAGTGACAAAGCCAATGAAGCGGCAAATTAATTTGCGCGTTGCAATGGGCCGCGGGTATGTGCCTTCAGAACGGCATGTCGTACGCGATAAGATGGCTGATGAAATTCTCATTGACGCCGCTTTCTCGCCGGTGCGTGTTGTGAATTACTATGTCGAAAATACGCGCGTAGGACAAGATACCGACTTGGATCGCTTAATCCTGGAAGTGACAACAGACGGCAGAGTGACCCCTTCCGAGGCTCTTTCCTTTGCAACGCAGATCGGCATCAAACACTTCGATGTCTTTTCTAGGTTACAGACTCATGCTTTGGTTTTTGAAGAAGGTTTGGGCGATGAAGCCGGAGACCAAGATGAGATTATGGATAAACTTTGTCTTCGCATTGATGAGATCGAACTGTCGGTTCGTTCTACAAACTGTTTAAGCGGCGCTAATATTGATACAATTGGAGAACTGGTCTCCATCCCTGAGCGCAAAATGCTTGAGTTTAAAAACTTTGGCAAAAAGTCGCTTAATGAAATTAAGCTGAAGCTTGATGAGATGCATTTGTCGTTGGGTATGGACCTTAATCGCTACGGCATCACTCAAGAAAATGTCAAAGAGCGCATTCGTCAATACCAAGAAGAGCGCAAAGGCAAGCGAGAAAGCAAGCAGCAAGAAGAAAAAGGTAAAAAAGATAGCAAGCAAGAAGAGTAAAGGCGACATATATGAGACATTTAAAAGATACATGTAAATTAAATAGAACTTCATCGCACCGTCGATGTATGTTTGCGAATATGCTTAAGTCGCTGATTGACAATGGGCGCATCGAAACCACTGTTCCAAAAGCTAAAGCTTTGCGGCGTTATGCGGATCGCATGATCACATTGGCGAAAAAAAATACGCTAGCGACGCGTCGTCAAGCGATTGCAGAACTCATGATATGTTATAACACGCTCACTGAAAAAGAAAAGCGCGATGTTCGCGGCGGCGATGTAAGTTCCTATAACACGGATCGCCGTGTTATCGACCGTTTGTTCGGAGAGTTGGGAACGCGCTTTGCCGCGCGCCA
>JABDEO010000028.1 GCA_013287015.1 Chlamydiota bacterium | reverse complement strand
TCGGTGATGAACGGAGCCATTGGATGGATCAAGCGCATGGCTTGACACAGTATGATCACCAGTAATTTTTGTTTGTTTTTGCGTTCAGCCGTCGAGCCCTGCTTTCCAAAAAGAATAGGTTTGGCGATTTCAACATAGTAGGAACAAAACTCTTTCCAGAAAAAGTCATACGCTTCTAAAGCGGACTGATCGAAGAGATAAGCTTCTAATTTTGCATTTACGTCGCGCACGGTGCGGTTGAGAACAGAGAGAATCCAGCGATCCTCTAAAGCGAGCGCATTCTCATCAAGGCCTTGACTAAACTCCTCCGCAGAGAGCGGAGTCAGATTCTGCGAAACATCTCCCTCGAGATTCATGAGTACGAAGCGCGCGCCATTCCATACTTTATTAGCGAAATTTTTGAATTCTTCAAAGCGGCGGCGATCTAAATCGATCTCTCGGGCTTGAGTCGCACTGGCGCACAAAGCCATGCGCATGGCGTCCGTCCCGTATTCTTCAATGAGTTCAATAGGGTCGATGACATTGCCTTTGGATTTGGACATTTTTTCCCAACGAAATTGCACATCTTTCGGAATAGGTTTGCCTAAGTCATAGTCGCGTCGCTCTTGCTCTGTTGCATAAACGATGCCCCCCCCCCTGGGGAATTGCGCCAATAAGATTTTCCATAAAATAAACCATGAAGAAAAACTTCCGGAAAGGGTTCGCATTCCATTGCGCATTCGCCCATCATAATCATGCGGGCCACCCAGAAAAACAGAATGTCATGCGCTGTCACCAATACGGAATTCGGATAAAAACGTTTGAGTTCAGGAGTGGCGTCCGGCCATCCAAGCGTGGAAAAAGGCCAAAGGGCGGATGAAAACCAGGTGTCAAGCACATCTTCGTCTTGAATCCACTCGTCGGGGTGTTTGGCGATCTCTTCGGGCAGGCCTTCTCCGTCATGGCATATGATCCGTTGAGGATCATGCTTATTGTACCAAACGGGAATGCGATGCCCCCCACCACAGTTGACGGCTAATGCACCAGTCCCGGAGGTTGTCGACCCAATGGAAGTATGTGTTTTCCCAATTTTTTGGGATCAGCTTAGTGCGGCCGTCTTGGACAGCGGAACGCATTTTATCGGCAAAATCGGACATGCGCACAAACCATTGTTTGGACATATAGGGTTCAATGGTCGCTTTGGAGCGGTAGGAGATGCCCACGCGATTCAGATGCGGCTCTATTTTTTCAACTAAATTCAGCTTTTGTAAGGCATCTACAACAGCTCGACGCCCCTCCTCCATCGTCATGCCGGCAAAATGGCCGCCATTCTCATTGATTTTGCCGTCGGGAGTCATCATATTGATGCGAGGCAATTGATGAGCGAGCCCCATCTGGTAATCATTATGGTCATGGGCCGGAGTGATTTTTACGGCGCCAGTTCCAAATTCAGGGTCGACATGATAATCGGCGATAATGGGAATCTCGCGGTTCATCAAGGGGAGAAGGACTGTTTTGCCGATAAGGTGTGTATAACGGGAGTCTTTTGGAGACACTGCAACGGCGACGTCGCCAAGCATTGTTTCAGGCCGGGTGGTGGCGATGTGAATAGATCCCGATCCATCTTTAAGAGGATATTTAATGGTCCATAGGAAAGATCGCCTTTCTTCATATTCGACCTCTTCATCCGCAAGGGCTGTTTGCGTGACAGGATCCCAATTCACCAAGTAATCGCCGCGGTAAATAAGGCCGGCGTCATAAAGCTTTTTAAACATGACGCGCACTGCGCGGTTATTGCCTTCGTCCATGGTGAAGCGGAGCCTATCCCAATCGCAGGAGCATCCCACTCGTTTCAGCTGGCTTAGGATTTGCCCTTGGCTTCCCTCTTTCCATGCCCAAACATGTTTGAGAAATTCTTCCCTTGAAAAATCTTTGCGTTTTTTGCCGAGAGTTTTCATCAGGTGGCGCTCAACAACGGTTTGGGTGGCGATGCCGGCGTGGTCCGTTCCCGGAACCCATAGAACTTCGTATCCGCACATGCGTTTCCATCGAATTAAAATATCTTGCAATGTGCTGACGAGGGCATGTCCCATATGGAGGATGCCTGTCACGTTGGGAGGAGGCATCACGATCGAATAAGGGCGTTTATTTGAGTGAGCGTCGGCTGCAAAGTATCGATTCCGTTCCCAGAATTGGTACCATTTTGCGTCGACGGTTTTAGCTTCATAGGCTTTTGGCAGCATAAATGACCTTTTTCAAATTGGTAAAACTCAATAATATATCAGAAATCGATAGGTCATGAAAGGACAAATTGATTTATTAATAAGCTCCAGCTACCATCCTTGTTTCGGCCTTGTTCACCCTTACTAAGAAAGAACTCGGTCACCTCTCTGTGTGCTCTGTGATCTCTGTGGTTGATAAAAACGTTTCGAGCTTTTTTATCAACCACAGAGATCACAGAGCACACAGAGAGGGGATTCTAGTGACCGAAAAAGTGAATAAGGCCCTTGTTTCATCGCGCAATGGATCCATATGGACGTTTATGATTAATGATGCCGCTTATGCTATCCGAAATAATAATATGGATTTCTTTACTGCAGTGCAGCGGAAAATCCCTATTGCATGCAATCAACAGGGTCAGTGGCGCCGCGAGGGGATTTTCATGCGCCTCGTTCGTTGGTTGATTGGTTCATTAGAGGACCGGCGTCTTGCGGCTGTTACAGCTGTTTTTGCTCGGTTTCTCGAACAGACTGCAGATCATCATCCCTTGTTGACTCCTATGACCTTCGATCATCAAGGAAATTTATCTGAAGTTTCGGTGCAGCGCTGCAACAGCAATCTTGCTGTGGCGCAAGGATGGCTGGCGCATCTGAAATTGCGCTATCGCACGCGCCAGACAGGGGTCCTGCGCCATGCCATTCTGCAAACGCAATTGAGCATTATAGCCTTGAAATATCGCTACGAACAGCGTCCAAGGAACGTTGATGCAGAGTTATCGGAGGAGCTTCGCACGCTAGCCCAAAACTGGAAAAACACGCAGCTCCTTGCGCCTGAAGAAAGGGCGTTGACGCCTGATGACCTTCTGCGCTTGAAAGACGCTTGCAGTTATCCCAAATTCTTACGTTTTTTATTAAAAAATCCTGCATTGCAAATCGCTTTTTTCAAATGGACGATTCGCAATCGAAACTCTGTTCAAGCGTTTGTGGAATATCCGGCAATGCAGCATCAGATTCGAAAATCCCACCTTTCTTCACGTTTTGGGTATCACAATGGCGAGCCTTTACGCGTTCATAAATATGTGATCGCCAATGGTTTTCAGAAGGGGCTCATGCTGAAATGCGAGGCAAAAACGCTTGATGGCGAAGCGCAGTGGCTTGATCTATTGAATCCCTCCAATGAGGTGATTTTACGCAATAATTATCCTATCACTGTCCAAAAAATTTTTAAAAAATTCGCGCGAAAAAATGAATTTTGGGGAAAGGTGGAGATTCTTGCCGACGGTCTTTGCAATTGGCATTCCGGGAGAATGTCTAGGTGGAATCCCGAACGTCAAAATGAAAGAAATGGAAAATTGGGCGTTTTTGAAGCGGTCGATATGGAAGGAGAGTGGTGGAAGCGCATGCCTGCTATGAAATGGATCTCCCTTCAGGATGCCAAATTGCGTTACGCGGGCGTTGACCTAGCGGAAGGGAGCAATTGGGCGGGCAGAAATATGGCGACCCGCGCCGCCGTCGCTCTGAAAATGCAAGGAACTCACGCTTATAGAGAGATCGCCATACCAGGAGATAAAGAGGATCAGCAAGGCTACCGTTTGTACACATTTGGCAAGAGCGCTACGACTTTCCCTCATCGGTGGCTCAAAAAGCAGTGTCGTCTTTTGCGTATTCTTTGTAAAGGAGTTGAGTACGCGACATCTGTCTCCAAGGCATTGCCAGGCGTCATCGCTTCTCCAGATCCGATCGTTTACACAAGTCATCGTCAACACGGAGGAACGGTGTTTAGCATGCCGCCTGCAGAGGCCTTGGAAATTATGAATGATATTAAAATGGATATTCTTCGCGGTAGAATGGGATATTTAATTTATCAGCTTTTTGTGAAGAATTGCGCCGCTTGGGCTCTGAAATGGCGTCAGAAATTAGGTTATGATAAGGTTCCTTTTTTGTATAATACAAATTTTATTAATTCTCAGCCTGAAGGTTTTCTTGGGACTGTGTTCAATGGTGTAAGGAAGGCTCCTCCCTGTTTTCAAAAACGCTTTTTCTTGGTGTTTTTTTGGGCGCTTGGAGGCCGCCAGGGGCTCTGGAGCCGAACAATTGATGGTCAGCCAAAGCAGTTTGTCTCTCTTTTGAATCCCGACTTGCGTCCATGGGAATACGGGAACCATTACATGATTCCCGCCTCTACAACGCAGTATTTTGAAAAGGGATGCGGGCTTCATTAAATGACTTAAAAATTAATGTCAGGTCAAGATGGGATGAACAGGAAATGTCAGGATAGGCAGGATAATTAGGATAAGTAGGATCAATTGACGCTTACGCCGGGACATGTCTTAAACAACTTAAGCTTACTCTTAATCTATTATTCATCAATTTATTTATTATATTATTATCAATTTATTATATTTGCATAAAAATATATTTTCGTTTTATAATACGGTTGTATTGTTATTAATAAAAAAGGAGTTTGATATGAGCGGCATAGGTGGTTCTTCAATTTATTCAATTAATAATGCGTCAAATATAAATGATTTCGTTAAGGCGATTGGAGAGGAATTAATAAATATTGGAGATGAAAACGAGAAGATCATAGTTGCCCCTCTACTTTTGAAATGCGGCCATACAGTAGACAAGAAATATTTGGATGAGTCGAAAAAAACCATAGGAGAAGACAAATGTCTATGCCCATGTTGCAATGAACCAGCCGTCATCTCGAAAAATAACGAGATAGTTTCAAGAATTATAAATTTATACAATGATTTTACAAAAAAGAATGATAATTCACCGGAAAACATAAATAAATTTTTAAATTCATTATGCTTAATATTAGAATCAGTGATATCAGAAAGACAAGAAGGGGAGGAAGATAATTTACTACACAAAATTTCTCTTATTTTCGATAAATTTGTTATTAAAAACAGCCTTAAACCTGAGGGGCGAGCGCTTCGAGCAGAGGGAGAAGAAAAGGGTAGAGAAGTTGAAAAAAATGCATGGATAGGAGAGTTTTACGACGCAATTCCTAACTTTAAACCCTTTAACCCTGAGATTTATCAATTGGATAAAGACATAGAGCGCCTTGAATTAACTCCTGGTGAAATTAAAATTATGGTTAATGGTTGTAAGGAAGAACGTGTAGCAGTAGATAGTTCTTTTTCACGGATAACTGCAAATCGTATCGATAATAAATGTATTCTAACGCTAGATGTTAAAGATAATGACGCTGGAGATTTAATAAAACTTCTAAAATCGCACGGATTCAAAGGGACATATCAATTTTCTTCGGATGGTCCTTCTACAATTACAACAAGTGATCAAGCCAGCATCGGTATGTTAATTAATATACTTCTGGATAAACGAAGTTGTATTAGAAAAGAGGCTCTTGAGGGGATACAAAACTTCTTTGGCAAATCAGAGTCTCAAGAAAAGGAAGCTAAAGCATCATTGAAAATAAAGGACGATTTTTCTCTTAAAGGGCGGTTTTTGAATAATTTTGACAAATATCGAGAAGAGCGATATGTATCGTTAGGTCATAAAATAATAATAATTAGAAGTAGTAGTGATAAAAAATTAACAATTACAGTTGTAAAGTATGGTAAAATGCTTGATATGATAATGAACTATCAAACTCCACGAGGGGGGCACGCGTCAAATCTATACGACATATTAAAGAAAAATATTAAAAATTTTTATTGCGATGGCGCTGCGGGTAGTGAGGCCGGCTCCGCTATCCTCATGTGCAATGCTGCAAATGTAAAGGTTCTATTAGAAGTCTTTTTCCGGCAAGAAATCATTGATGCAGACTGTTGGAAGCGATTGCAAAGTTTGCTCGACGAATAAACCGAACGTCTATTAGTCGAGCGTTGCGTTGTAAATATTGCGCTTTGGGACGCCTCGGATTTCCGCGGCCATTTTGATCGCGTCGCGGTGCGACAGTTGATAGGTGCGCTGCAGCAGGTCGACGTGTTCCTGCGGCGTAAGATTTTCCCACTCTTGAGTTTTTGATGCGCTGTCTTCGGCAATAAGCAGAACAATTTCGCCTTTTATATCGGTCGCTTTCCAATAGCTTAACTGTTCAGCCGCTGGACCGCGTCGAATCTCTTCAAATTTCTTCGTCAATTCCCTTCCGATGGCGATTTCACGCGATGGAGCGAGGTCGCTTAACTGTTGCAATGCATCCACAAGACGGCGAGCGGACTCATAGCAGATGGATGTGCCTGGATAAAAGAGGATCTCTTGCAATGCGCGGCGCAATTCGCCTGATTTGCGAGGCAGAAAGCCAATGAATTGAAAGCGGTTCGTATTGAAGCCAGAGCATGAAAGGGCGACAACTGCAGCGCAGGCCCCCGGGATGGCTTGAATGAGAACGCCTTCAGCAACGCATCGCTGAACCAGTTTTGCGCCAGGATCGGAAATGCCCGGTGTCCCTGCGTCTGAAACCAAAGCGATGCTTTGGCCGGACAAAAGATCGTGTATGACGGCGTCTTCTTTGAGAGCTTCATTAAACTTATGAAAACTTTTCAGAGGTTTATGAATATGATAGTGATTTAGCAAAAGAAGCGTGTGCCTTGTATCCTCGCAGAGGATATAGTCACAGGCTTTAAGAGTCTCTAAGGCGCGAAGAGTGATGTCGCTCAGATGACCAATAGGAGTGGCGACAAGATACAACACACAAGTCTCAGAGTAAAATAAAGGTGGCACCCAGATTCGAACTGGGGATGGAAGCTTTGCAGGCTTCTGCCTTACCACTTGGCCATGCCACCGATAAATAAGTTACTGACTTATACTGCATTTTAACAAATATGGTCAAGGATAAAGAAAGGACAAAGGACCTAAGGGACTAAGCGACAAGGGACCTAAGGGACTAAGCGACAAGGGACCTAAGGGACGAAGGGACAAGGGACCTAAGGGACATAAAGGACCTAAGGGACTAAGCGACAAGGGACCTAAAGGACACAAATGACCTAAGGGACATATGTGAGCGTTATTTGTTTCTAGCTATGTCCTTTAGGTCCTTTATGTCCTTTAGGTCCCTTGTCCCTTCGTCCCTTGTCCCTTCGTCCCTTAGGTCATTTATCCTTTGCTGCTATTTCTAACAGCCAACCTCACGCGCGTCATCCGTTCACGTAGACCGCCTTCTTTAAGAAAATCTTGCTCTAGCCGGTTAATTTGTCGATTAAGCAAATAATTGGTGACCTTTATCAAGCCAATGATCACGTTGGCGCAGATTTCTGGATTTTCATTTTCAATGCCCTTTTGAAATGTCGCATAATTGGCGCCTGCCTGCCTGTTGAGATCGCGCAGACGCTTAGTGTAAGCATGGTCCTTGGGCCATTCAATTAAATCGTGTGTTCTCAAAAAATCTCGATAGTCGATCAACAATTCTTCTTGACTCGCACGAGCGACATTCGTGAGCTTGATTTCCATTTCCTTGGAAGTCCCGGAAGCTTGACTGGCTTCCGCAATATTTTGTTTTCCGGAACGCGCAGCTTGGACCATTTGGTCAATCGTGCGATCCCCTTTGCGGTAAAATCTGTTGGCAAAATAAACCGTAGCGTCATAGACGATTTCCGCTTTCTGGTAGGAAAGCAAATTCTGGTAACCGCCATGCGCCGGCATGAATTTTTTTTGCACAGACTCACCTTTAGGTCCTTTATGTCCTTTAGGTCCTTTTATGTCCTTTGCAAAATATGGCGTGACAATTGCGCCCATTGCCGCCAGTCTTCACGAAGGCTGCGTTTGAGTCTTTTAATTTCACTGCGAAGCGTGTCCACCACATCATTAGCGTGGTTTTCCATCTTTTTAAGCTGACGGTATTGTTCTGTAAGCTCGTTGAACTCTGTAATTTTATTGACGAGCCTCTCTGAAACTTCGTTGACTTGCGTTTCTAATTCATCTGTTTTGCCATGCCAGAAGGCTTTGATCTGCTCGATGAGCAGGCTTTTGTGCTCCAGCACCATTTTTTTCTTAACGGCATAGGCGCTCATTTTTTTCAAATCATAGGCTAAACCAAATTTATTTAAGGTCCAGATCAACCATTTGGTAGGATCAAAATGATACCAGCGGATGCCATTGCGGTAGTCATTGGCAAACGTGTGATGATAGTTATGGTACCCTTCTCCGAATGTCAACATGGATAAGAAGTAATTGTCTACAGCGGACTGCTCTTGGCTGAATGGCTTTTCGCCCCAGGTGTGTGCAAGTGAATTAATGAACCAGGTGAAGTGGTGCAATGCAAATAAGCGCAGCCAGCAAGCAATGAAAAACACCCCTGCGTAATCATCGAGAAGGGGCCCTAAGGTTAGAAAAACAAAGACATTGCTAAACAACATTAATTTGCCAATATGTCTTTTTTGAAACATAACCAGCTTATTCTTCATTAGGTCTGGAACAACGCGCTGTTCAATTGGACGAGGCTCTTCGATCATCCACAAAAAATGGGCGTACCAAAATCCTTTCTTAATCGAATAAGGGTCCAGATCGGTGTCGACATGCGCATGATGGAGCCGATGGTCATAGCACCAGCGAAGGGCGCTGCTTTGTCCCGCCATGGCGCCGAAAAACAAAATCAAGCCTTCTACAATGGGATGCGCCCGATAGGCGCGGTGTGAAAATAAACGATGGTATCCAGCCGTTATGCTTAAGCCTGTCAGGTAGAGCAATACAATCGCCGCGATGACTGTTCCCATATGGATAGGCCAATAATAGAAATAGAAGGGAAGCGAAATAAGCAGTAAAACCTGGTATGTAATAAGGAAAATAGACGAACTCCAATTAATGCCTCTGCTTGTATCTATCATGAAACTCTCCATTTGAAAGGTTAGTCAAGGCACAGTTTAAATAATTTTCCATTATTTGGCAAGGTAAATAATAAAAACTTAAGGATTCTGATTGTTTGAAAACAGGCGACACAATAAGATGAAGCTCTCGATTTTTGGATGCGGTTTGAGGAAAGGCGCATGGATGAAGTGGTTTTAAATTCATTGGTTCGATTGATGAGCCGGTTTTCCGGCAGAGCCGCTGTCGACAGCCGGTTAGTAATGCCTGGAGATGTTTTTTTCGCCATGCAAGGACAAAAAACGGATGGTCATCATTTTTTATGCGAAGCGGCGGCGAAGGGCGCAAAAGCCGCTGTCGTGAGTAAAACATATGCCGGTCCCGATTGCGGGCTTGCTCTATTGGGCGTTGAAGACCCTCTCGACGCCCTGCAACAGATAGCTGCGCGCCTCTTGAGTCAGCGCAAAACAAAAATCGTTGCGGTGACAGGGTCATTAGGCAAGACGACCACAAAAGGATTCATCAGCGCGCTGTTAAAGCAAAAATATCGCACAGGCGATTCTCCAGGCAATAGCAATTCGCAAACCAGCCTGCCGCTGACGATCCTTAACCATACTTCCGGAGAGGAAGAGGTCTTGGTGTTGGAAATGGGAATGACGCATCCTGGCCAGATCTTGAGGTTGACGCAGATCGCGCCGCCTGATATAGCCGTCATCACAAAAACAGCGCCCGTGCATTTTTGCAATTTTTCTTCCTTAGCCGATATTTCACGGGCCAAGGGCGAAATATTGTCCCATCCGCGCGTATCTTTAGGCATTATTTCACGGGATATTGAAGTTTTTGATGAAATTAAACACATTGGAACCTGTTTGAAACAATCATTTTCGACTACGCAGCCGGATGCGGACTATTATGTGCATGAAGAGGGAAAGCAACTGAAAATCACAACTCCATCCGAGCGCGTCGCGTTGCCATCGCTTGTTGTCGCCGGCAAGCATAATCTTCACAATTTTATGGCGGCCGTCGCCGTAGCGCGAGCCCTAGGGCTTTCCTGGGAAGAAATCGCCGCCGCAATGCCGCTGTTGAAGTTGCCTGAGCGCCGTTTTCAGGAAGTCATCAAACAAGGCGTCCTTTTCATCAATGATGCATATAACGCCTCGGTCATGTCAATGAAAGCGGCGTTGGAAAGCTTGCCTAAGCCAAAACCTGGAGGCAAGGCGATCGCAGTTCTTGGAGAGATGCGCGAATTAGGAGTTTTATCCGAAACAAGCCATCTGGAAGTCGGTGAATTTTCTCTTGAGTATATTGACAGCATGATTTGTGTCGGAGAAAAGTGCAAGCCTATAAACGAAATATGGCGACGAGCCAAGCGGGCGTCCTGTTGGGTGATGACATTAGATGAAGCGACCATGGAATTGCGACGGCAAATCAGCCCTGGCGATGTGGTTTTAGTGAAGGGCGCCAACGGCCTTTGCCTGTGGCGTCTGCTGGAGTCTTTCGATTGAGGAGATCATGATTTTCTTTATTATGGATTGGATAGCGCGGATATTCGACGTGAAGACGCCTGCCGTGTTTGGTTATTACTCGACGCGCATGATGCTTGCCGCAATGACCTCTTTGATTTTGACCATTTCTTTAGGGCCGCGGTTTATTAAAAAACTGTATGAGCTTAAAATCGGCGATTCCATCCGCTCGAAAGCGGAAAAATGCGACTTGTTGGGAGAATTGCATAAAAATAAAAAAAACACCCCGACAATGGGCGGCGCGCTTATTCTCTTTTCCATGGTCGCATCAATGCTATTGTGGATGGATCTTACGCATGTTTTTACGCTGATTCTATTTTTAACAACCATCGTCTTAGGTCTTTTAGGGGCGTGCGATGATTACCTTAAGTTGCGCAATAAAAATGCAAAAGGGCTGTCCAGTCGAAAAAAATTGCTTGCTCAAGTCATCTTTGGAGGCTGTTTAGCTCTTTATTTACTTGTTCCCGCTTTCAATCAAGCCTTGCAATTCGGAGAATGGTTCAGGCCCCCAGTGGTTAAAGAATACATATCAGCCAAGCCGCTTGAAAACGCATCTTTCTCGGAACATCCCATTCAAGCGTCAACCATCATCCCTCTTCAAGAGTACGCTTCAAGATTTTATATGCCCTTTTTTAAGGATCCTCTTATCACCTTGTCAGGGGGACTTGCCATATTGGCTGTATTATTTATTATCTTTGTGGTGGCCGGCGCCTCCAACGCCGTCAACCTCACTGATGGTTTAGACGGCCTAGCCGCAGGCTGTTTAATCATGACGGCGGCGTGTTTGGCGCTTATCGCTTTCGTTTCAAACAATATTGATATCGCGCGTTATTTGCATATTTTGTACATCGAGGGCAGCGGAGAAATCGCCATTTATTTATGTGCGTTCATTGGAGCATGTCTAGGTTTTTTATGGTACAATGGCTATCCTGCGCAGGTGATTATGGGCGATACCGGATCATTGGCCTTGGGCGGAATCATTGGCGTGTCGGCAGTGCTTTTAAAACGCGAATTCCTATTAGGGTTGGTGGGAGGAGTCTTCGTAGCCGAAACGTTATCCGTCATCTTGCAAGTTGCAAGCTACCGGCTGCGCAACAAAAAACGAATTTTTTTGATCGCTCCGCTTCATCATCATTTCGAATACAAAGGATGGCCGGAAACAAAGGTCGTCATTCGTTTTTGGATCATCGGCTTGTTGCTGGCGATTCTTGGATTGGCTTCTCTCAAATTTCAATAAATCAAAATTATGACTAATCTGGAAAATCAACACGTTTTAGTAATGGGTTTAGGAGTCAGCGGGCGGGCCGCAGCGGATTTCTTATTGCGGCGAGGAGCATGCGTGCATGCCGTCGACGGCGACATGAACTTACTGCAGCGCAATCCCGAAATCGAAGGATTGCGTCAGCGAGGGGTGAAAATTTCGCATGAAGAGGCTATTGCCGACCCCAGCGGTTTTCAACTCGTTGTGATTTCTCCGGGCATTCCTCAAACACACCCCCTTCGTGCACTAGCCAAAGCCGCAGGGGTGGAAATCATCGGCGAAGTGGAACTGGCTTGCCGCTTTCTAAAGGGTCCATTTTTAGGGATCACCGGCACCAATGGCAAGACGACAACGACGCTTCTGACAACCCATATATTGAACTGCAGCGGCAGGTCCGCTTGCGCCTTAGGAAATGTAGGCGTCGCTATGACGTCTGAAGCGGCCGAGAGAGCCCTTGTCGGCAATCAAATCATCGTGGCGGAGCTCAGCTCTTTTCAGCTGGAAACTTTGCATAGCCCCATTATCGACGCCGCTGTCGTTCTCAATATCACTCCCGATCATTTGGATCGCTACAGCGGCATGGAGGCGTATGCTGAAGCGAAAATGCACATCGCCCAGCGCATCAAACCAAAAGGCGTCCTCTACCTCGAAAAAAAATGCTGCGATGAATTCGGCTATCTCTTAAAGGGCATAGCTCCAAAAACATACGGCTATACGCAAGATTCCGACTTATTCACCGATCTCCATAACCTATTTATTAACAATAAATTAGTCTGTGTGCTACCTTGTGCATATCAGGGTGGAAAAAGCCACGATTTGGAGAACGTAATGGCGGCGTACGCCCTTTGCAATCATCTTGGAGTGACCGCACAGCAGTTCATCGAGGCGTTGGCGTCCTTTAAGAAGCCAGCGCACCGCATAGAATTTGTAAAAAAAATTGGAGAAGTCGCATACTACGATGACAGCAAAGGAACGAATATTGATGCGGTCATGCGAGCCGTTGAAGCTCTTCGCGGCGACATCGTTTTAATCGCCGGAGGCGTTGATAAAGGCGCAGCTTACACCCCATGGATCGCCGCATTTAATAATCGGGTTAAATGCATTTGCGCAATAGGTCAAGCGGCGCCTAAAATAAAGCAGGATCTTGGTCATGCATTGCATGTGGAGCTGTTGAATACCTTGGAAGAGGCTGTCGCCTTTGCCGCACGCATCGCGGCTCCTGGAGACAACGTCCTATTGTCGCCAGGTTGCGCAAGCTTTGATATGTTCCGCGATTACGTTCATCGCGGCAAAGAATTTCAACGTGCGGTCGAACAACTATAAAGTGAAGGTTTACAATGACGCGTAGAGACATCATTATTATTGCAACTCTTGTCAACGCCGGCTTGCTCGCCATCCTATTTATGATGGCGATCAACTCCGATGATGATAAAATCAGCAGCGAACCTGTAGAGATCGCACAGGCGATTGCAGATGCGCAGCCCACTGAGGTCAATCTAGAGGATAATGCAACAGAGGCGATATCATCCGCAAAAGCGGCGACCGTCGATGAAGTGGATAATGCATTGAAGGATTTTGCCAACGCCTCTCCTCAAACAGACAGCGCTGCAGACGAAACAATCATCGATGATGAAGAATCTTCTCCAGCCCCTTCTGAAACGCCTGTTCCCCAACAGAAAACCCTGGTGGAATCCTCTTCTCCTCCCTCTTCCAAGTGTGTTGAAGTCACTGTGAAGCGCGGCGATTCCTTGGATAAAATCGCACGTGCAAATGGAACGACGATCAGCGCGATCAAGCAATCTAATCAACTTAAAACAGATCGCTTAAGCATCGGACAAGTTTTGCGCATTCCGATCTCTTCTGAAAAAAAGAGCCAGAGCTCTTCCAGCGCCTCTAAAGCCGTCGCGGCTTCAACAGCGACGACCAAAACAAAAGACGCTCAAATCGCTCAAAGCGACGCGCCTCAGTACTATACTGTCAGGCAGAATGACAACCCCTGGAAGATCGCCAAACAGTTTCATCTCAAAGTAGATGAGCTGCTTCTACTCAATAATCTCAATGAAGAAAAAGCTCGCAACTTGAAAATCGGCGATAAAATTCGTGTTCGATAAAAGATTGTCTCTACATGAATTGCTGCTGCTCATCTGCGCCACTTTGATTTTTTCAATTGGACTGGTGATGATTTTCAGCACAACCTCCGCGGATGTTCTTGATCATGATCTGCACCGCAGCGTCCATCAGGCGTTGTTGCGGCAGATCTATTATGCAATTGCAGGCGTTGCATTGGCAAAAGGGGTGTGGGTGATGGGCTATCGCCGCCTGCTTCAATATAGTCCTGCACTGTTGGCTGCATTCACTTTCTTGCTGCTGCTGGCGCTTGTTCCGGGCGTTGGACGTGAAGTTAATGGATCTCGTCGCTGGCTAAGCGTCGCAGGGCTTTCTTTCCAGCCTTCTGAATTTGTAAAATATTTGGCGCCGGCTTATTTCATCCATCGTCTGCTGCAGTTCCAAGGGGTGATTTTCACCTTTTCCGATTTTTTAAAACTGATAGGAACATTAGCCGTCCCAATATTCCTCATTATGGTCGAACCCAACAATGGAACGGCGGCGGTAATCGGCATGGGAATCGCAGCATTGTGTCTATTGATGCATGTGCCTGCGAAATATTGGGGACTGCCTCTTTGCATATGCCTCGTCATCGGCGGAGCGTTCGCCTACCACTTGCCATACGTTGCAGCGCGTCTCAAAGTCTATCTTCATCCCGAATTCGATCTCAAAGGAAAGGGACATCAGCCCTATCAGGCCAAGATCGCTGCAGGATCAGGCCGCCTGCTTGGAAAGGGACCTGGAAATAGCTGGCAGAAGCTTAGTTATCTGCCGGAAGCCCAAAACGATTATATCGCCGCAATCTATGCCGAAGAGTTTGGATTTGCAGGGATGGCCGCGTTGATTGCTCTCTACACTTGTCTGGCTTACTTGGGTTTTTATATCGCAAGCCAGGCTGTCGACCCTGCTTCCTTCTATTTGGCCGGAATTATAACCTTTCTAATCAGTTTCCAGGCCTTTCTTAACCTAGGCGTGGTTTCCGGTTTGCTTCCCAGCACCGGACTAAATCTCCCCCTTTTTAGTCAGGGAGGAACTTCCTTAATCGCGAATATCATGGGGGTCGGTCTTTTAATGAATATTTCAGAAGAAGTGAAGAACAAAGAGAAAAATAAAAAAGATAAAAAAAACATTGAGCGTTAAAGAGCTCTTATCTAGAATGAATCCCATATCAAAGATTGTGTGGGAAAAGCTAAAGGTTGCGCATTTATTTTTTAATTTAAAGGAGAATCATATGGTTTCTGTTAATCCTATTATTAGAGAGAGTCAGTGGCAGGCATGCGCGATGTATCAAGATGCGATTAGAGCAATAGTTAAAGATCCTTCAATTCCAGCAGGTTATCTGGGTAAAGATGAAAAGGGTGTGGAATATAAGCCAGTTAAAGTCTTGAGCACGGACGAAGAATATAAACAATGCGTCGAGGAGTGGGAAAAAGCTCAGGCAAGCGGCGTGACTTGCAGAAACAATGTGAGCAAATATGACACTCGTTCTACAGCTCTCTGGATCGCTGCAGTGGTGGCCGCTATCGCTGTCGTGCTGCTTCTATCTGTTGTTCCCATTATCGCCGGCGTTGTGGGCGGCGTAGCGCTCCTTTTCGGAGGACTAGCGTTATGGCAGCGCAGTCTAGCTAAAAGCGAAACTAGAAACGCTAAAATGCATGAAGAAGAGAGCTCAAGAAAATTAGACTTTTTGGGAAAACAGGGAGTCATCAAAGCTCGAGGAGAATACTTGGACGGTCCAAAAGGACTGCCAGGTGGCTTGTATTATCCAGATGGCAGTGATGCAAATGGCGTTGAAGGTCCAAATAAAACATGGGTGGAATGGCAAAAACGAGGCGCTGCACGCTTGGTTGAAGTCGTTATCTGTAATCATCTGGATCCAAAGAGTTTAACGGATGAACAGAAGCAGATACTGAAGGTTTATCAGACGGCAATCAAGGCCTTAAGCGATGAAAAACTTGAAGAGGCGGAAGCGGCAATCGAAGCGATTATCGGCAAAACTCCCCCACAAGAAAATAATCCAGACGTAAAAGCGGATGGAGATGAAGGAGATAAAGAGCTTAATAACAAAACTCCGGAAGGTTCAGCCAAAGCTGAAGCGGATAAGAAAAGCGCTGAAGATTTAGCTAAAATTGAAGCGGATAAGAAAAGCGCTGAAGATTTAGCTAAAATTGAAGCGGATAAGAAAAGCTCTGCAGATTCAAAACAAGTTGAGACGGATAAAGCTAAACAAGCTGAAGCACAAGCTAAAATTGAAGCCGAAGCTAAAGCTAAAGCTGAAGCTAAAGCTGAAGCTAAAGCTGAAGCGGATAAAGCCATAGCAGATAAGGCCAAAGCTGAAGCGGATAAAGTTAAAGCAGATAAGGCAAAAGCCGAAGCGGATAAAGTTAAAGCGGACAAGGCCAAAGTTGAAGCCGATAAAGTTAAAGCGGACAAGGCCAAAGCTGAAGCCGATAAAGTTAAAGCGGACAAGGCCAAAGCTGAAGCGGATAAAGTTAAAGCGGATAAAGCCAAAGTTAAAGTGGATAAGGCCAAAGCCGAAGCGGATAAAGTTAAAGCAGATAAAGCCAAAGTTGAAGCCGATAAAGTTAAAGTGGATAAGGCCAAAGCCGAAGCGGATAAAGTCAAAGCCGAAGCGGATAAAGTCAAAACTGAAGCGGATAAAGCTGAAGCGGATAAAGTCAAAACTGAAGCGGATAAAGCTGAAGCGGATAAAATCAAAGCTGAAGCGGATAAAGTCAAAGCTGAAGTAGATAAAGCTGAAGCGGATAAAATCAAAGCTGAAGCAGATAAAGCTGAAGCGGATAAAGCCAAAGCTGAACAACAGGTTGGCGCTGAAGTTCAATCGACAGAAAAGAAATAGATTTTCGAGGCGTAATTGGGGTCAGGTCTGACCCCAATTACCGCGCAAGTCACGCAAAAGTGCAGAGAGGCGAAGAGATTAAAGGGAGTTAATTTAAAATTTAACATCAGTATGAGTGGATAGAAAGGATGGTTGACCCGGTTTCTAGATTCGGATGAGATTTGATGGAGTTGAAACTCACAAAAAAATCCTTCTCTGCGTCGTCGCGTCTCTGCGTAAAATGCCTCCACAAGCATTTAACGCAGAGGAGCAGAGATGCGACGACGCAGAGAAGGATTTTTGTGAGTTTCAACTCCCTCATTTCATAGATGCAATCCATCCTGCCCATCCTGACATTAATTTTTAAACTTAACTCTCTTTAATCTCTTTCGTCAATAGCGTCAAAGCCCGACGCGACTTTCTTATTCAAAGGAGCTTTTTGATGAGGGTGGTTTTTCGTGCAAATGGCGGAGGCGCCGGCTATGGAATAGGCCATCTGGTGCGATGCATTGCGCTAGCTGAGGCTCTGGCGTTGCACAACACCTCTGTCCGGTTTATTTGTAAAGCGCATCCCGCAGGCATACAGCTTTTACTCAAACATGGTTATGAAACGCACCCTATTTCACCTGAATTGAATTTGGAAGAAGATTTGCAGACCACTCTGGACTTGATTGGCGATGCGGACATTATTGTGGCGGATTCATATGATTTCACCAGCCAATATTTGGCTGGATTGCATGCGACCGGTAAATTGTTAATCAGTTTTGATGACCAGATCGATCGAGATTTATTCGCCGACATTGTCATTGGCAATGTCTATAGCGCGCGCGAAGATTATGCGTCGAAAATCAAGTCGGGGACAACCCTATTATGCGGGCCGGCGTTTGTTCCATTGCGACAGCGATTTCAAGCATTGCCTTCGCGCCATATTGCAGAACAATGCAACAAACTTCTGATCATTTTTGGCGGTGAAGATCCGGCGAATATGACTCAATGCGCCGTTGAAGCCCTGAACGCCTACCCTCGCCGCCTATCTCTAGAGATTCTCACCGGCCCCGCTTATCGGCATCAAATGCAACTCGCCCACGCTCTTGAAAACTCTCTGCATGCCTGCCGCCTGCACAGCGACCTTTCAGATCCGTTGCCGCTATTCAAAGAAGTGGATTTTGCTGTTACAGCGGCCAGTACAACAGTCTGGGAACTTGCCGCTTCCGGGACGCCGATGGTTATTTTTCCGATGATTGACCACCAAAATATAATCGCCCGCTTTGCACATGCGCAGCGCCTTGGCTTAGTCATTACAAATATGACTGACCTATGTGAAAAGCTTTTGATTATTGAAGGACGGAGAGAGCGCCAAGACTTCAGTACGCGTTGTCAGGCGCTCATTGATGGCAAAGGCGCGGACAGGATTGTCAATGCTCTCCTCGATATGTGGAAAATGCGGCGGGTCAAATTGCATAAAACCGAGCACGATCCAGATGGCTTGGAAAGCAAAATGATATGGGAGTGGCGCAACGACCCATTA
The DNA here is from genome assembly GCA_013287015.1 of Chlamydiota bacterium. Lineage (GTDB taxonomy): Bacteria > Chlamydiota > Chlamydiia > Chlamydiales > Parachlamydiaceae > JABDEO01. The sequence continues at coordinate 1,398 of JABDEO010000028.1, read as the reverse complement.
ACACGCCAAATGTCGCGCGCCACATCGGAAATAGCATGGGAACAGCATAGAATATGGTATGAAAAGACAATTCAAGACTCAGCGAAAGTTTTGTTGCTGGCCTCTTATGATGACGCCCCCATAGGAGTGGTGCGTTTTGACCTCCTCGATGATAACAGCGCCGAAATCAATATCAATTTCAATCCGACTGCACGCGGAAAGAGATTAGGACAGCCAGCGCTTTTGGCTGCGGAACGCTATGGTTTTGATGTCTTGGGATTGGAGCGCCTATATGCTGAGATCAAGCCGGAAAACCACTATTCAATCAAAATTTTTGAAAAAGCTGGATTTGTTTTTTTTGAGATGCACAATGGTTTGCGCAGATATCTGCTTTCCTATAAAAATTGAAGAATGGTTAACAATATCGCATTAAATCCTGATGTAGTTCTCAGCATAATAGGCCTTGAAAATGCAAGAAACGCTTGGAACGCCATTCACCCTGAAAAACAAATACATCGCTGTTCTTATGGATCCTTGCAAGAATTAAAGGCTTCAGGCATCGGAACCACGATTTTTGCAGCATATAGCGCACAGGGGGAATGGCGCTTCAGGCAGATAGGTAGAGGATATCGAGTTTTCGCGTGGTTCATACGCATTTTGCGAAAGTGTCGATATTGTCGAAGACGGCTTGGTTTGAATAATACGGTGTTGCCGCCTGAAAGAAAAATTGATTTACTGGCTATGTTGATCGATACCGCTAGTGATGAACGATTTACAGCGTTTCGACAAAATGTTGTTCAATGTGGTGAGGAGTTGACATATTTACAGAAAAAGTTAGAGGCGATCGATAAGAAACTTGAGAATCCTCAGCAAAGCGATGACGAAAAGATAATCAGGAAGCGCAACATAAGGCGGATCAAGACAATTGACGCCATGATGATGACAATGCGTAAACAGCAATGGTTGGATGGCGCTTCGCTGCGGGAAAAGACGAACGCAGAGCATGTAGATGTCATTGCCAGGTGGTTCAAAATGCCAATGGTAGTCTTGACGGAGCCGATCCGCTGCCGCCGTTTCAGCGATTGAAGATTGAAGGGAGTTAAATTAAAAAGTTAATGTCAGGATAGGCAGGATAAGAAAGGACGGATTGATTGGGTCAATCCGTCCTTTCTTATCCTGCCTATCCTGACATTAACTTTTTCAACTTAATTCCCTTCAATTTTTCTAAATAGAGATAAAGTGTTTTCATAGCTTGTATGATGGATGGCGTGGATTCCAAGAGTTGCGGCGACATCGCAAAAGGGAACGCGGTCGTCGATATAAATAATTTGTTCGGGCTCTGTTTGAGCAATGTCAAGCGCTAAACGATAGATCTCAATATCAGGTTTACGCAAATGAACAAAGTCAGCCATACTCGCC
>JABDEO010000027.1 GCA_013287015.1 Chlamydiota bacterium | reverse complement strand
TGAACGTGCCCGATTTAACTTATCCCTGATTCCAGTCCGACGCTTGAGGGAATCGCTCTTGCCAATCAAACCGGGCTGCGGTATCCTGACCAATTGACTATATTTTTATGAAAAGGTTCAAGGGATATTATGAAACGCGTGCTTGCAACTGAGCTTATCAATCATCTTAATCAACCTGTTAAAATACGCGGCTGGTTGAATAATCTACGAGCCATTGGGAAGCTTAATTTTCTAATTTTGCGCGATCGCACCGGCTTCATCCAAGTGGTCATCGAAAATAAAGATGAATACCGTAAAATCGCCCATCTGCAACCAGGATCCATACTCACTATTGACGGCAAAGCGGTCGCTTCCGGTCAGGCGGGATTGGGCGCCGAAGTGATCGATCCGATCATTCAAGTGGAAGTCCCAATCACTGAAATTCCACCAATTGAATATTATAAGCCGGAAATACAATCCGATCTAGACTATATCCTCGATCATCGTCCAACTGCGCTGCGCAACCGCCAAATTCAAGCCGTATTCCGCATCCAAGCCGCCATCGTTCATGCCTACCATTTGTACATGCACGATATCATAGAAGCCGTGGAATATTTCGCTCCCAACTTGATCGGAGCCTCCTCAGAAGGAGGAGCCGAATTCTTTAATGTCGATTATTTTGGTTATACAGCCACCCTGGCGCAAAGCAGCCAGCTCTACAAACAGATCATGGTCGGCGTCAATGAACGCGTTTTTGCGCTCATGCCTTTTTTCCGCGCAGAAAATTCCAATACCCCTCGCCATCTGACTGAAGGCAAGCAACTTGAATTTGAAATGGGTTTTTTTGAACATTGGCATGAGATTTTAGACGTGCAAGAGGGCTGCATAAAATTCATATTAAAACACCTGCATGCACGCTGCGCCGCGGAGATCGCAACGCTCGGCGGCGTCATCCAAGCCCCCGAACATATTCCATTTCCAAGACTCACATTCGCCGAAGCCCAGGAGATCTATTTCCAACGCACAGGCGTGGATGAACGCCACGAACCTGATCTCAGTCCAGCCGCGGAACGTGAGTTGTGCCGTTATGCGCTCGAAAAATTTGGAACCGAACTGCTTTTTGTGACGGACTGGAAAGCCAGCAAGCGTCCATTCTACGCCTATCCCACAGACGGAAATCCGGAACTGACAAATACATTCGATCTCTTATGCGCAGGAACGGAAATCACTTCCGGAGGCCAACGCCGCCACACCTACGCTTCCATGCTGGAAGGCGTCAAAGCCAAAAATATGAATCCGTCTAATTTAGAAGATTACCTCAGCGTCTTCAAATATGGGATGCCCCCGCACGGAGGCTTTGGCATGGGATTGGAACGTCTGACGATGACCATTCTGCGCCTTAAAAACATCCGCGAGGCTTCCCTATTTCCCTCCGATCCAAAACGCATCGCCGGCAATCGGATCAAAGCGAAAATCTTTTTCGGCGCTGAAAATATCCGCAATGAGATCATCCGTCTGCTGAAACATCATGAAATGGAATTCGAACATCTCATGCACGAACCCACCCCCACTTCGGAAGATTCTTCAAGAGTCCGAAACACACGCCCTGAAGAGGGCATTAAGGCCATTATTCTGCGCGGCAAAAACAGCAAAAAAAATTATCAAATCAACATTCCATCACACTTAAAGTTGGACATGAAAGCGGTCGCTGAAATAGTCGGTGAAAAATGCGAATTTGAGGACCCTGCAGTGATTAAAGAACGCTTTGGAATTGCAATAGGCGGCGTTCCCCCATTTGGCAATCTGTTGAATATAGAAACGTTTTTTGATGAAAAAGTGCGACAAGCGGAGCGCTCCGCATTCAATTGCGGCATGCAAACCGAGTCGATCATTATGAAGTCGCAAAATCTGATCCAGTTGGTTCAACCTAAACTGGGTCGCTTCGCTAAGGAATAAATGTTTATGGCGTTGCCTCCGCAAAAGTTTCGTGAAATCGTTTTCCAATTGCTCTACAGCCATGACATGAGCAAAACAAACGATGACGACATGCTCCGGCTGATGATGGCGGAACTGGCTGTCACTAAACAGATCGTCACGGCGGCGCAAACCCGCATGCGCGCCGTCATTGCACATCAGTCTGAAATCGACGACTTAATCGCCGCGGCGTCATTGTCGTATGCATTTGAACGCATCCCCAGCGTGGAACGCAATATTTTGCGACTGGGAGTCTTTGAAATGGTTTTCGACAAGGAAGTTCCGCCAAAAGCGGCATTGGCTGAAGCCATCCGTCTGGCGCGCAAATTTTCGACTCCGGAATCGGCTTCTTTCGTCAATGCAATCCTCGACAATATCTACAAATCCAATCACGGAATCCCTGTCGATCAAGCATGCCTCTCCAAAGCTTTGGAAAGTTTGTCGGAAAGTGAAGAGATCGCCGAAAAAGCCGGTCAAGCGCAACCTCCATCCATAGGAATAGATGATGCTGAAGCTGAACCTCCAGCAAAATAAAAATCTAAACGAACTGTGCACTTTTGGAATTGGGGGCCCGGCGCGTTTTTTCGTTGAAGCGAAAAGCATTGACGATATGCGTCATGCCCTGCAATTGCACCGCGAGCTCGATGTCCCGTATTTGATCCTTGGCAAGGGTTCCAATTGCCTCTTCGATGACAGAGGTTTTAATGGCTTGGTCATTCTCAATAAAATCGATTTTTTAGAGCGGAATTCCCCAGAAATGTTCCACGTCGGCGCAGGCTATAGTTTCTCGTTGCTGGGCAACCAGACGGCTCGCCAAGGGTTTTCAGGGCTGGAATTCGCTTCAGGGATTCCCGGCAGCATAGGCGGAGCGGTATTTATGAACGCCGGCGCCAATGGAAAAGAGACGTGCGAAACGTTGATCTCCGTCGACTTTTTAACGGAAGAGGGAGAACTCCAAACGCTTAAAAAAGAGGAGCTTCATTTCGCCTATCGGACCTCTTCGTTTCAACATATGCCAGGCGCCATTGTAGGAGCCGCTTTCCTATTGACGCCATCCGAGACGGCTCGCGCTAAACAAATGGAAATCATCGCCTACCGCAAGAAAACTCAGCCATACAATGAAAAATCCGCCGGTTGCATCTTTCGCAATCCAGCATGCGGCCATGCCGGAGCGCTGATCGAGCAAAGCGGTTTGAAGGGTCTGCGCGTCGGCGGCGCCAAGGTGTCTGAACTGCATGCCAATTTCCTTGTCAACGCAGGCGATGCAACTTCACAAGAGATCCTAAGACTCATCGCTCTTGTAAAACAACAGGTCAAAGAGAAAACCGGCATGGAATTAGAAAGCGAAGTTCGCTATATCCCCTATAAGGAACTGTTCAGTAATAAGTTGGGCAATTGGATCGCGTGAAAGCTCCCGCGGTTGAACGATCGAAAGAGACCCCATATTATAATATGGGGTCTCTTTCGATCGATTCAACCCCGGGGCTTTGACGCAATCCAATTGTCCAACTTATTGCTGAACAGTTCCTAAGGAACTGTTCAGCAATAAGTTGGGCAATTGGATCGCGTGAAAGCTCCCGCGGTTGAACGATCGAAAGAGACCCCATATTATAATATTGGGTCTCTTTCGATCGATTCAACCCCGGGGCTTTGACGCAATCCAATTGTCCAACTTATTACTGAACAGTTCCTAAGGAGTCCCCATGATCGATTTTCGCGCTGACCTCCATTGCCATACAACTTGTTCCGACGGCGCCCTGTCGCCGATCGAGTTGGTGAAAAAAGCCAAGCAAAACGGCCTGTCTGGACTATCCATTACCGATCACGATTCCATTGAAGCCTATGCCGGCGCCATGCCATGCGCTAATGAGATCGGCCTTCCCTTAGTTTCTGGAGCTGAATTTTCTTCCGTTCACCAAGACGTCAGCGTGCATATTCTTGGCTATGCCTTTCCATTAAACAGCGAAATCATACATGCTTTTTGCCAAAAACATGAAAAAAGACGCACATCCCGCAATCGGATCATCCTGGAAAAATTAGCCGCAATCGACAAACCCGTGAGCGAAGAAGAAGTTTTAGCTTGCACATTGGCGCGACAATCATCCGCCAAACAGATTGTAGGCCGCCCGCATATCGCTCAAGCCATGGTGAAAAAGGGTTACGTCGCTAATATTCAAGAAGCTTTTAAGTTGTACATCGGAGAAGGCAAAAATTGTTATGAAAGAGGACCCCTGTTCAGCGCCGAAGAAACAATCGAAATCATCCATCAGGCCAAAGGACTGGCGGTCATCGCTCATCCCCATTTAATCAAGGAACAACATGTCGTTCAACAATTGGTCGAAATGAATTTTGATGGAATCGAATGCTACTATAGCAACTTTCTGAATGCTCAGAATAATCGCTGGCTTAAAATCGCCAAGCGGAAAAACTGGTTGATCACTGGAGGATCGGACTTTCATGGCGACCTGAGACCCAATGTGGAGCTTGGCTCCTCGTGGGTGGATGAGAGTCATTTCCGCGCCCTGCAAAGCCGCTTCCATGAAAATAATCCTAATTAAATTAAGAAAGTAATGTCAGGATAGGCGCGATGCAAGGATAAATCATAAGATCAAGGCTGATGTCTTAATCATTTTTGCTCATTTTTTCTCTCATTCTGTAGCCCACACTGAGGTGCAGCGAGCCCTAGCGAGCGAAACCGCAGGTGTGGGAACACAGTGAGTACATGATCTAACTGGGGACCAGTTCTTCTTTTTTTGTCTTTTTTGCTTTTTTTACAGAAAAATATTTAAGCCCTCGATTTTAAAAAGAGGAAAAAAAGATAAAAATAAAGAACTGGTCCCCAGTTAATCGTGGGCTCATTGATTCCCACACCTGCGGTTCCGCTCGCTGGGGCTCGCTGCACCTTAGTGTGGGCTACAGAATGAGAGAAAAAATGAGCAAAAATGATTAAGATATCAGCCTTGATCTTACCTAGCATTGCGCCCAGGTAGGAGTGTAAGCATGAAATATAATCAACTATTGCAAAAATTATTGTCCGTGAATTTATCAGGGGGCATGAAACTTGGCCTCGGCAATTGCCTGCGCCTAAACGCCGCCATGGGCTTTCCTGACCGCTCTTTCATTTCCATACATGTGGCGGGCACAAATGGAAAAGGGTCGGTGACAAAAAAAATCGCCAAAGCCCTGGAATGCGCCGGTTATCGCGTCGGACAGTACATCTCGCCTCATATTTCCTCCTTTCGCGAACGCATCAGCGTCAATGATCAAATGATTTCCGAAGAAGCCATTGAAACACATTTACCTACAGTGTTTGCAGCGGCGGAAAAAGAACATATCACAGCGACATTCTTCGAATACGCCACTCTGCTTGCATTGCATTATTTCGCCCAGCAAAAAGTCGACTACGCTGTCTTAGAAACCGGTCTCGGCGGTCGACTCGATGCAACCAACATCGTCATGCCAAAATTGACAATCATCACCTCGATCAGCCTCGAACATACCGAAATCCTAGGCAATGATCTTGAATCAATCACTCGTGAAAAAGCAGGGATCATTAAACTAAACACGCCGGTGATCGTTGGGCCGCGAACGCCTATCGATGTCGTTCAAGAAATTGCAGCCCGCCATGGAAGCCCCTGCATACAGGTTAAAGGCTCTTTTCCAAATTTTGAAGAGGAAAACCGCGCGATAGCCAAAGCCGCTCTGGAAACGCTTTCCATTCCCGCATCCGCAATTCAGCAGGGACTGGAGGCCAATTTGCCTTGCCGCCTAGAAAAATTGCATGATCGCGCCATCTTAGATGCAGCGCATAACCCCGATGGATTGAAAAATCTCTTTAAGGCGATTCGTCAATTCACCGCACAACCGCTGCGCATTATCTGCGGACTATCAAAAACTAAAGATCTTCAAATGTGCTTGGATATCATCAAACAGCATGCAGCCTATATCCATTTGGTCGAAGCGCCCAATGGCCGCGGCGCCCCTGTAAGATTTCTATATGAACTTTTAATCGCATTGGGAATGAACAGCGAAAATATTATAATGGAAGCGTCCATCAGCCAAACTGTCCAACAAGCCCTGCAAGAAAAAGAACTTTTAATCATTTGTGGAAGCTTCTTTATCATGAGCGACGCAAGAATGGCGCTGGGCGTGTCAGAGCCGCGCGACCCCGAGGATATGAATGAACGAAAATAACATGCGGCGACGCCCGCACTTGCAAGCGGCGCATCAAGCCTGGAAAAGCATTGTCCGGCCCGGCGATACCGTAATCGACGCCACCTGCGGCAATGGGCATGACGCATTGATTTTAGCGCAACTGGCCTTAACTCCTCAATCCGGAACCTTATTCGCAATGGACATCCAATCGCAGGCTTTGGTCTCCGCTCAACAAAGGCTTCGCGCAGGTCTAACGCCTGAATGCTTGAGTCGAGTTAAATTCATTCAGAGTTGCCACTCCAAATTTCCAGACGAAATCCTTCCAAACTCCGTTAAATTGGTTGTTTATAACTTAGGATATCTCCCAGGCGGCGACAAAACAATCACAACAAAAAAAGACAGCTCCCTGGCTAGTTTGAAATCAGCCCTTGAATTGCTCGCGCCTGGAGGAATGATCTGCATGACATTATATCCAGGGCATTCGGAGGGCAAAGAGGAGGAGGATCTGCTCCTCCCTTATATTGCCTCTTTAGACGCGCGCCTTTGGCTGTGCCAGCATCAGCGATGGATCAATCGACTGAATGCGCCTAGTTTAATTTTCGTTGAGAAAGAAATGATTTTGCATCTTGCTCACTAAGTCCTGCAAGGCATCGCTCAGCCACCTCTTTTTCAAATTCAATAAACTTCGCGGTTAATTGCGATAGCTTTTTAGTTTTATCGTTTTTGCTCAAAAAAGAGTGATGCAGACTATCGAAAACAATTTTTTTAATAGCTCTATAATTCAGACGAAACGCCTCCATAGTTTTCATATATTGTTCGGTCAAATCTGTATTGAATACCCCTGCATCATCTGTACAGATGCTAAATGGTATCTCTAGAGCCTGGAGAAGAGGGATGATCGATCTACCGCCTAATTGCAATGCGCTTTCAGGACAGGATTCAAATGCAACATGGCGTTCCTTAATTAATTTGTGTAAATACGAGGGATTTTTTTCTTGATGCAACGTATATCCATGTCCAATTCTATCAGCGCCGGCAATCGTAATTGCATCAGTAATAGGCGCATACATTTGAAGTGAAGTGGCTGTTATTCTATTAAGTTCACCTGCATGCATCGAAAGTTTTGGCAAAGGATAAATATTACGTAAGAACTTAATCATCTGATATTGAACGTTGATTTGCAGTTTAGATAGTTCGTGATCTTCCTGCCCTCCAACATTCACCCCCAATACTAGATCTGGATGCGCCTGCCCTAATGCAAACGCTAAGGCTGCTCGAAGAAAAAAGTGATGCTGGTAATCAGTTCGCATCACTTCGAGCAAATAAGACACTCTCCTCTCAGAATCAATTGTCTGCAAACTCCTCATTTCTTTAACACCCGCAGCAATATATAGGTCAATCGCGCCGGAATCTTGCAAAACTGAAAAAGCATCCTTAAATCTCTTCTTGAGGTTGCTTAACCCCTCTTTTGCAACTCGCGCGCTCTCATCGAATACGCTTGATTCTGTTTCAAGCAGTTGCCTATATCGTTCTTCATTTAACATTGTCTGAATTTTGAAAAAATCCGTGTTATTAAAAAATCCTATAAGCAGATCGTTGTCGCCAGAAAACGGCAATTCCAGCATTTGCTCCTTATAGAAAATGTTATGTATCGTTACTTCCGTCAAAACATTTCTCATCTGTTCAACTAAGGGCATCTGATCTCTGACAGGCTCGCTTGTAATAAACACATTATTAAAAAAATGATCATGGTTATCATTAGAGCTGGCAGAACCCATCATGCTTAAATTATTACGGCAAACGCTAGCTAGTCCGGAGTATTCCAGTTTTGTTAAAAGATCATCAACTGGGATATGTTCTTTTGGGATGATATGCGCTACAAGTTCCTTCTTTGATGCGTTTTCCATTGAGATTTTTGTATGCGACGTTTCCGGTTTGTACAATTTTTTGCGAATGGGATCTAGGTAAAAGCCATTCCGGGCAGCTGCACCAATCAGGTTTGAGGGATGCTGAGCTCCGGACAAGTGGGTGTGCACATCAATTTTTGGCATTTTATCAACAACCATTCTTAAAATACATTCCTTTGCAAAGTGCTTAGGAATGCTGTCAAAAAATAAAATTGTTATATCCAAATACGCCAATTGCTCAATCCCCACAGAGGATCTTCGCTTCACAGTTTGTTCATCCGCGTGAAGCCAGGCTTGAGCCATTTTTCCATCTTCTTGATGCGCCTTAGAGACCTGATTCGTTTTGTCTTTGGCGGAAGCGCTAGGAGCGGATGCGCTTCTCCTTTTGATCAGCGTGGATGAAAGAAATTGACGTGTACATCCAGTAGGGTATGAAGCGGATTTCACAATTTTATGGGCTTGATTGGTGTTTTTTTTGTCTCGAACCTCTTTTTCACTTTGGTCAATTAATATTGCACTGCTTTTAGTTAAAATATTTCTATTTTTTTTGTCATCGCCCTTTTTCACATTAGCTTCAAATGACAATGAGGAAGAAGATGAGAATGATGTGGATAATGAGGTGGAGAATGGCATCGATAGCTTTTTATAAACGCGTTTGTTAGGTTGACCCCTTGCAGAGTTGTCCCATCCAGGCTGTAAAGACTGTGTGGGAACCAATTTATGAAAATGCTTGCGGCCGGAAATGCCCGATAATGGAGGGCTGTTTGCGTTACCCAGAATGCTGGGGGGGCTGGTGGAAGTGGAAACGCTAGAAGAACTAGAAAGAGGGCTGGTTGTACCTGTACCTGACATGCAATCATCCTATAGTATGAATTATAAGCCTCTTGCAATATTCGCTTTTGAAGGTCAAATTCGCGTTCCTGCAAAAGACTCTTATTTATGAGCTTTTATAGAGAAAGATTAAAAATTCTCCGGCTCAACATATCAGAAGGCGGATTATACATCTTCAAAAAAATGTCCGCAACAACAGGATGCACATAGAGTACAATTAAAAGTGAGAGGCTAAGGAAGGCAGCCAGGGCGTCCCGCCCTGCTTTGTAGGCAAAAAACATTGAAGATAATACACGCGATCAGGGCGGGACGCCCTGGCTGCCTTCCTTAGCCTCTCACTTTTAACTCACCTTACGCAAAATAGCGGACATTTGGACTAAGCCAAAGCCCCGGGGACGAAGTCTCTTGAGCCACCCAATATTAGGAAATATGGGGTGGCTCAAGAGACTTCGTCCGCGAGAGCTTTCGCTTTAGTCCAAATGCCCGTTATTTTGCGTAAGGTGAGTTTTAATTGCACCCATTCACATATCGCCAGTCATGACTTTTAAATAACGATAAACAAGAGCAACAAAAAAGGGCAGGTTTCGCGCTTGCGAAGCCTGCCCTTTAAGACACGAGCTTTTACACCCTGAATTTAGTTCACAATCGTGCTTTCTTGTTGCAGGATTGGCGTCTTGATTGCGTCTGATGTGACTTCAACATTTACACGTGAATCACCTGACGACACAGCTTCAGCGTCAACGCGATACTTAATTGTTTGTCTTGCACGCAGGTTGGCGTAAGGAGCAAACGTCACTGTTTGTCCTGAAATCGAACCTTGCGAGTCGCCGGCGACGCTGAGAGGTTTGAGCCCTGCAGGGAACTTCACTGTAACAACAACGTTGCTGTCAGCTTCAGAACCTTGGTTCACAACATCTATCGTATAGGTGGTGCGTTCGCCAATGCAAATTGGATCATCGCTGTCAACTATACAGACATTAAGAGCGGGACGTCCTTTCCAACGCGTTGTAAGCTCAGAGCACGCATTGCAATTTTGGCAATCCGTCACTGTTGCTTTGTTGGTAAAGCAGCCTGGCGTGCAGGTGGTTAAGGTAATATTAAAGTTCACCTTTTCACCTGGCTTCAGTTCTCTTAGTTTCCAAACAGCTTGGTTGCCGTTGATCGATGCGCCATTCGCCGCAACAATCGAAGTGGAGCTAGGAGCGTAATCTGTAACAACAACATCTGTTAGAACTTTGTCGCCTGGATTGGTTAAGGTGAGTTGGTAATCAGCGTTTTTGCCAATCGCCACTTCCTTAGGTCCTGTCTTGACAAGATCGACATCACAGCAGCAGATGCATGTGCACCATTGGCACGAAACAGAATCTGCATTGCATGCCGATACAACAGCTGTATTGCAAACCTTGCCGCGCTTTATGGCGGTCAGACAGACGTTTACTGTCTTAGATTGGCAAGGCTCTAAACAACCGAGTTCAAAAGTGAGTGTTTTTAAGCAGCTGCTATGTTCCAGTTCTGGAGGAATGTTGTCCGTAACAAGAACTTTTTCAGCGGTGCAAGTTCCTTTGTTTGTCACAGTGATTGTGTAATTAACTGGATCGCCTGGGCACACCTCTTCTGGACCGCACTTATGACAGGCCAAAATTGGTTTTGCGCAGATCAATGAGCAGAATCTCACTGGCGTCGCCGTTGCACAGAAACAAACGCATTGTTCGCCTTCGCACTCGCATTTTACGAGCACTTTCGCTGTGCGGCATTCGCCCTTCGACATCGAACCGAAATTCCATGTCAATTTACGCCCTTCGACTTGCGCCTCAGGCTGGCTTTTTACGAGTGAAACGCTTTCAGGAAGATGCGTTGTTACAACAACATCGCAAACGTCATCGCATGCTTTGACGTCAAAATCCAAAGGATATTGATCGCCCAAAATGCACATGCGTGGGTTTCTGCCTGTTACAGTGATGTAATCAAAGCAGCGCAATTCATTGCTGGGAGGATAATGACATTTAATCGCTGGCTTGCAGCATGGTTCTGGTTCGCAAGGCGGACAAACCGGCTCACATGGTGGTGGGCAATATGGCCTGCAAGGAGCTGCACACGCAGGCGCGCAAGGCGCTGGACATGCAGGTCTGCAAGGCTGCTCACAGATAGGCGCGCAATCATCATAGCAGCATCGGTTATCGGAGCAACCGAATCCGACGAACGCCATTGCACTTAAAAAGAGGAACGAGGTTAACATTCCCAGTTGTTTTCGCAGCATTAATAACTCCTTTGATAGTTTCATTTATTTGACTAACACTTAGGATGAGCAAAATAATAACTCGTGCATTTGGGCTATGCGAAAGCTCCCGCGGTTAAACGATCGAAAGTGACCCCATATTATAATATTGGGTCACTTTCGATCGTTTAACCCCGGGGCTTTGGCATAGCCGAGATGTGCGAGTTATTTTTTCGCTAATCCTTACCGTTTTGATTTTGCAGCGATCCTCCGTTTGGCAACCAACCTATGATTAGCGTGGGTGTTGATTCCGTGTGATACCTAGGGCGACGCCCCTTTTAGGCCGGCCGACCCAAGTCGGCCGGCCTAAAAGGGGCCACGGACCCTTTGTCATACCAACGCTTTCCCACTCATGCTACTAATAGTGATAATTGCTCGGATCGCCGCAGCTATTATCCCAAACATGCGGTTGCGGGCAACACCTTGGCCTTTGTTCTGGGCAAGGCGGGCAAGGATCGCAGCAGGGATTTCGATCACAGCAACAACTGGTCAAAACCAATGCCGCCATATACAACATCATCATGGAAGCAATTGTTCTCATAATGTTCTCCTTTTCGTTTTACAAAATTCCAGTTGTCAAAACGCCAACCGACATGATCACCCTTTTCTTTGGCGTCTTGACAACTGGAACCTTGTTCTTTCCGCTTCTACACACAGACGGAGGGACAACTTCCCTCCGTCAACATTTAATGCAAGCTTCGACCTTGCCATGCAATTAATAGCAGCTTCTCTCGCAAGGAGCTGGGCATGGTGAGCATGGTGGAGGACATGGTCTTGGGCATGGTCTCGCACAACATGGCTTTGGAGGACATGGGCTTGGACATGGATCACAGCAAGGATTGCTGTCGCAGCAGCAGCTTGTCAATGTGAACGCTGTCACAGCTAAAGCCGCCAAAGAGGCTAATGTTTTCATAAAAAGCTCCTATCTTAGGGTTTAAAGGACATTTTAAAACCGTTTATTCTGTGTCAATTTCGCGCTGCAACTACACTAAGAGAGCGTCTCCGTTCCTCGTATAATCTCTGCGTCGCTCATTGCACTTATCTAAACGCTCACTAGTACTCCTTCTATGCCAAATATAATTTTTTGTAAATAGGTTTTGATATAAAAATTTTCAATATACTGAAAATCAAGATCTTGCAATGATAAAAAAAATCACTGTACATCCGCAGCGCAACGGAACCCATAGGTTCCATTCACCGTGCCGGGATTATTGCGGTGACGACGAGAGCAGCGCAAATCTTCTTTTAAGCTCTTCCAACAACCGCCTCTGAGGACTCTATACACCCCTTGCAAAGGTCCTTTTGGATTTTCAGGCTCCTGAATGGAAATTTCATAATAATTATAGCCATACCAGTCATGGCACCACTCGTACACATTGCCGGCCATATCATACAAGCCATAGCCATTGGGAGCGTAGCTCATTGCCGGAGTCGTATCTGAACTGAAAAAGTTGGCCTGAGTTTTTTCGATGTCGTCGCCGGTCTGATAGAGAGCTCCTTCCAATCCGCCATAGGCTGCGATTTCCCATTCAGCTTCGGTTGGCAGACGTTTTCCGATCCATTTCGCATACGCGACGGCGCCATACCAAGTCACCCCTACGACCGGATGCTTTGCATATCCAGATTCAATGCTCAGCTTTCCGCCGCTGCGTTTAATGCGTGAATCGCGCAATCGGACAATGTCATGGTGGTTACTGTCTTTTTCTCCGCCCATCGCTTCCAAAAAGCGGACGAATTGTTCATTGGTTACAGGATGAATATCGATTGCAACGCTATTCAGCGTCACATAGTGCCGCGGCGTCTCATCGCGATTGCCATCGTTGCTTCCTCGATAAAACGTGCCGCCCTGCACAATAACCATGTCGGTGAGAAGCGGCTGTACGTTTTTCACTTCTTTACGCTCGGGAATGTAGAATTTAACCGTCGTATCAATATTGAATATCGCTCCCGGATCAAGATCGGTTTCCGGCCGCTCTAATTGCGCCGCATGGATGACAGGCTTTAAAATTCCTGCGCCGGCTTCATCTTGGCCCGGCTGTTTTTGCATGGGAATCGGAGGTTCCTGCTCTATAGCGGCAATCGAATTTTCTTCCTGTATGGGTTGTTTCTGGATCGGGGGCGCCCGACGCACCGATTCTAAAGCCGCAAGAATGGATTCCGGCCTTTTATTTGGATCTTGCTGTAAACAAGCTCTGATCAGATCGTCCCAATTCAATTTATAATCTAAAATTCGTTCTGAAGGCATTTCAAAAATGCCTTCAGGCAGATCGTTTGTCAACAGATAATAGGCAAGCGTTCCGAATGCATACATATCCGCTTTAACGTCCACAGAATAGGGAGAATCCAGCCGCCGCTGTTCCGGAGCAAGAAAAGCGTAAGTTTGTAAAAAAGAAAGATGCAACAGAGCCAGCTTAGCCTGTTCCACCGGAACCGTTGAATAACGCTGACTGGTTTTAGAAGGCGTCAACGCCGCGCCGGCGCCCAAGGCCTCCGCAACAGCTTGGCATGTGCGCGTGAGAGCCATCCCTGCGCCGATTAAACGCGACAGTCCAAAATCGGATAAATAAGCCTCGACATCCCCTCCTCTGCCTTTCCCAATAAGAATATTATTTAGTTTAATGCCGCGGTGCGCCACTCCCTTGCCTGCGATTTTTTTATTATGCGCATAATGAAGGCCTTCCGCGACTTGTTTTAAGATGCGGAAGAGCACCTCTTCATTCAGCCGTTTGCCCTGAGCAAGCATATATTGCGATAAGTTAGTCGTTTCTCCCAACTCATCTACAATGCAATCTGTGACCAAAAAATATTGTCCTTGAGCGAACGAAACATTGTGCATTTTGACTATATTCGGGTGATCCAACGCGGCCAGCATGCCCAATTCTTCTTCCAATCTCTGGATAAATCCCCGATCCGAAGAGAGCTCTTCGGGCAACATTTTGACGACATATTGTCGTTTCATAAAACGATGTTCCGCCAAATAGACGGCGCCCAGCGAACCCTGTCCAATTTGTTTTACGACTTTGTAATCGCCAAAAAGACGAGCATCTTCCATAAGGTCTCCAAAGTTGGTTTTTTAATTTTCTTTATATTGATCGATATGCTTTTGCGCCGCATCAATTACACGGCTATTTTGATGCCACTGACGTCCCCTATTGACAAAACGCCGTGCAAGTTCGACCTGTTTAGCATCTAAAGCTTGCCTGACATAAAATGCAATATCCGAGCGCGGAATGATAATATTTTCATCGATTATTTTATT
Source organism: Chlamydiota bacterium (assembly GCA_013287015.1). Classification (GTDB taxonomy): domain Bacteria; phylum Chlamydiota; class Chlamydiia; order Chlamydiales; family Parachlamydiaceae; genus JABDEO01. The sequence goes on along the minus strand of JABDEO010000027.1, from coordinate 5,520 downwards.
TAAATAGACGTTTACAATCGCCGGTCGTTTGTCGTCTGAAACTGTAGCAAACAGCGCTTTATAAAGACCGACGTCGGCTGGATATTGCTGAATCGCCTGAGTCAAATTATCTAAAACAGCCTGACGTTGCATCTCACGATCAATTGGCGTTCGAGCTCGAGCGAATAATTTCGCATGTAAGATCGCTTTTGTCTTGTAGGCTAAATAGTGCTGCGGCAGCATGCAATATGATTGGTAAAACTGTTGAAAAAACTCCTCAAACATCTCTAAATTCGCGTCAGCCGCTGCAATAATATAACCGAGACGATAGTAGTCAGGACGGGCGACCAGAACGGAGGCGTACTGTTGTCGAATATTTTCTGCAATTACAGACGCCGCTTTCGTCTGATTATCTAAATATGTTTGCAAGGCGTTATTGTAGAGAAGTTCTTCCTCTTGTGAAATCATCGGAGCGGACATTGGACGAACCATCTCCAATGCATCTAAATATAGTTTAAAAGCTTTCTCATGATCCTGGTCTTTGTAATAAAAAATGGCGAGATCTCTTTGCAATTCGGATTGTTGTTCGCTCGGCGCATGTGCAAGAAGCTCTATTTGTTGTGCGATTCTCTCTTTATACCCCTCATTAGTTTGTACGGATCGGAATTTATCCTCCGCATACACCCCGCGCAATAAAAACAATACGGTTGCAAACGCCAAAACAAAAAGATTCGATTTCATATTGTTATCAAGTTTTTTTTATATGTTGTTTTTATACCTGAACCTCTGCCAAAAGAAAAGCTTAAAATTGAGAGATTAGCAGATTAATCATTGTGTTTTTGCTGAGCGATGACTTCATTTTTAGGTAAGACAAAAAGTTCGATGTCTTAATCATTTAATTGCACCTCCTGCCCCCAATGCACTTGAAGTTTTTAAAAATAGAAGTTATACTCGTGTTGACACCAAGGAGCAGAAAGTTATGAATGATGAGAAAAAAAACAGCGAACAGTCAGATGAAACCGACGAAACAAACTCGCTGTCTTTGGCCTCTACACTGGGTGAAGCGCTGTTGGAAAGTCTGCAAGCTAAAGATCAAAAAAATCTTGAAGTTTTCGAGCGTTATACCCATGTGCTTCGATCCCGAATCCATATGCACGGCGATGATTTCCGCACACGCTTTGTAAAGGGCTACAAAGCGTTAGTTGACGAGCTTAACAACCCAAGCGACTAGGTCTTATTGGCGGCCTTTATCGCTTCGCTTACGTTCGTTTTCACTGAGAAAACGCTTGCGCATGCGTATCGCATTAGGCGTCACCTCGATAAGTTCGTCGTCTTGAACGTAATCAATGGCTTGCTCCAATGTAAATTTCCTTGGAGGAATGAGAATAATATTCTCATCGCTTCCCGAAGCGCGTACGTTTGTCAACTGCTTGCCTTTTGTCACATTGACCATCAAATCGTTATCACGGCTGTTCTCACCAACAATCATCCCCTCATAAACATCTTCGCCGGGCGCCGTGAATAGAACGCCGCGATCTTGCAGATTAAAACAAGCGTAGCCGTTGGTTTTTCCTGCGCACATCGAGACCAACACCCCTCTTTGACGACCAGGTATCATTCCCTTCCATGGAGCGAACCCTTCAAAAATCGATGTCAATATTCCTAATCCCCGCGTCACTGTCAGAAAATCATTGCGATATCCCATCAAGCCGCGCATCGGCAATAAAAACTCCATGCGCGTGATCTTATGTTCATTAGTGTCAAGATGCTGCATCTCTCCACGGCGACGCGACAACTCTTCAATCACTACCCCGGAAAACTCTTCAGGCACCTCAATATGCACGCGTTCAATCGGTTCGCACTTAACACCATCAATGATTTTAGTGATGACTTTTGGTTTGGATATGCTGGCTTCATACCCTTCGCGGCGCATGGATTCAATGAGAACCGACAGATGGAGCTCTCCCCTGCCGGCAACAATGACCTTATCTTGTTCATTCTCAGGCGTTTCGATGCGCAATGAAATATTGGATTGCTTTTCATAGTCAAGGCGTTCTCTAATTTTATTCATCGTGACATGTTTGCCGCCCTTTCCAACGAAGGGGCTGTTGTTCACTGTCACTTCAACCGAAATCGTCGGTTCATCAATTTTTATCGGAGGCAGGCGCACGATATGGCTTGGATCGCACAAAGTATCGCCAATAGTCACTTCAGGAATGCCCGACAGCGTCACAATATCGCCCACGCCGGCTTCTTCCATCTCCACTTTGGACAACCCAAGGTGTCCTTCAATGCGCAAGATAGGGCGTCTATTTTGATTGCCTGCCTCATCGATATGAATGATTTGCTGCCCTTTTTTGATGGTTCCTTCCAAAATCCTGCCGCATGCTTGCCGTCCCACATATGAATCATAATGAATCGTCGACGCCTGCATCAGAAAGGGATTGTTCAGATCTCCTTGAGGCTGAGGCGCTGCGGCGATAATCAATTCAAACAAAGGCCGCATATTTTCACGCGCGTCGTCAGGGTGATGCACGGCGAAGCCTGATAATCCCGAAGCGTAGCAATAGCGAAAATCCAGCTGCTCGTCCGTCGCCCCCAATTCAGCAAAGAGGTCAAAAGTATCATTAAGCACGCGATCCGGATCCGCATGCGGCCTATCAATTTTATTCAGCACTACAATGGGACGCAGGCCCATCTTCAGCGATTTTGACAAAACAAAACGCGTCTGCGGCATCGGCCCTTCCTGGGCGTCCACAAGCAATATAACCGAATTGACCATACCCAAAATGCGTTCCACTTCTCCGGAAAAGTCGGCATGGCCCGGCGTATCGATGATATTGATTTTGTAATCTTCGAACTCTACAGAGGTGTTTTTGGCGAAAATCGTGATCCCTCGTTCCTTTTCTTGATCGTTGGAATCCATCATTCGCTCAGCAGTCACCTGATTATCGCGAAAGATATTCGATTGTTTAAGCAAACTATCAAGCAAAGTTGTTTTGCCATGGTCAATATGGGCGATAATGGCGATATTTCGAATTTTTTTTGGAGGACGCATTGTATCCTGTGTGGTTAAGTTTTTCTTATTAATTGTCTCATTCTATCAAGTTTAAACAAAAAACTCAATCTGTTCTTGTGCTAATAAACGCGGGCGGCTACAATTCCAGCATCTAGGAGGGGGCGTTGTGGAATTTAAAACTCATCACGAGCTGCACGATCCCAAGGAGGATGAATCGCCTCCCAGCGGTCTCCTAGAGTTTAAAACTAGTCAGATTGAAGACGCTTTAAATGAAAAGCTCGAAAACGCTTTTCATAGTCAGACATCTCAAGTCGTTCTCCATGACGTCGCCAAAATTGCAATCGAATACGACCCTATCGATCTGGCTTACGCTGTCACAAAGCTGCCTTCCAATGCGCGCATTATCGTTTATGACAACCTGCCCGACCTAAACGCCAAGATCATTTTCATGATCAACACGGGCAACAACACGCGGTCGGCCATTTTTAAACAATTAGACGACCAAGAGATCAAACGGCTGATTGAAGGAATGCCCCCAGATGAGGCGGTATGGGTGCTGGACGACCTCTCAGACAGGCGCCTAAAACGCGTATTGGATCTCCTCGACCATAAAAAAGCGCAGCGCATACGCGATCTCCAACAGCATGACCGCCATAGCGCCGGTCGTTTGATGACCAACGAATTTTTCGCCTTTCCTATGAGCGCCACCATTGGTGAAGTGGCGAAACAGGTTCGTGATAACCCCGGCATCGAACTGACCGGCCGCATTTTCGTTCTAACCGATGACGGAGAGTTGGCCGGCTTCGTGCCGGAGCGCAACCTTATTGTCAATCCGCCGCACCTTCCCATCCGACAAGTCATGCGTCCCATCCTCCATACAGTCACTGCAAACACTTCCCGCGATGAGGTCGTTGATCTCATTGAAAGGTATAATATTTCCGCTTTGCCGGTTGTAGACGGCGCCAGCCATCTGGAAGGCGTCATCGCTTATGAAGACGCCGTTGAAGCCATGAAAGACATCGCCGACGGCACAATCGCCAACATTGCAGGCACTGCGGAAGACTATGGCGAACATGAAGAGCTCATGAAGCGTTTTATTTCACGCGCTCCGTGGCTCCTGGTCACCCTTTGCGCAGGTCTATTCACCGCCACGGTCATGTCGCATTTTAGCGATAGGCTCTGGTTTGTCGTCGTGCCGTTCTTTGTGCCCTTGATTGGCGCCATGTCAGGCAATGTCGGCATCCAGTGCAGCACGCTTCTCGTGCGCGGAATGTCCAGCGGCGCGCTGACGCCAGGTTCAATTCGCGAAGCGATGAGCAAAGAATTTTTAATCGGTTTACTGATCGGATCTGTCTTTGGCATCACTTGCGGCGCCGTCGTTTATTTATTGAATTACTTTGGCATTCATCTTATCGACGCCGACCCTCTCGCCATTGGAGCCACCGTCAGTTTCGGAGTGCTGGCCGCCTGCCTGGTCGCAACGGCGCTTGGCACCCTGTCGCCATTTTTCTTTGCGCGTTTTCGCATCGACCCGGCCGTCGCTTCAGGACCGATTGTAACCGCCTTCAATGACGTGCTTTCCACTTTGATGTTTTTCGTGGTGGCGCGCAGCGTCTATGGCTTTTTTGAGTGAGGTAAACATGGAAAATCCTTTGCGCCGCGTAACATATGCAAGCGTCATGGAATATTATGAGTGTTTTAAAGAGTATATGGGACTATTTTGGACAAACCTTGTTGTTCAGACACATAACGTCATCGAATTTTTTCGCGTGGCGGCAAGCTACTACTCTAACTTCGCCTTCGCTAAGGTCGATCTTTTTCTGTTGCTGACGTATCTATTTCACAACCCTTTTGACATCAGCAAGCGTTTTCTCCAAAAACGCGGCGCAAAAGATGTGTACGCCTATGGAGAAACCCCTCTCACCTCCATGGGGATTATCGCGCAAGAATGCCAAATCTCTGCAAAAGACACCGTCTATGAATTGGGGTGCGGCAGGGGCCGGGCCTGTTTTTGCTTGAACATCCATCTTGGATGCAGAGTGGTTGGCATTGAATATGTTCCGGAATTTGTCGAGCGGGCCAACGCCGTTAAAGCCAAATTCGGCATCGAAGACAAAGATCTTCAGTTTCGGCAAGAGGATTTTCTCACGATGGATTTCACCGGCGCCACGGTGATTTATTTGTACGGGACTTGTTTAGACAAAGTTTCGATTAAAAAGCTCATTGAACGCTTTAAAACTCTGCCTGCAGGCGTCAAAATCATCACCGTCAGTTATCCGCTTACAGACTATACTTTAGAGCCTATTTTCGAGGTTATGAAGCGTTTTCCCGTTCCCTATCCCTGGGGAACCGCCGATGTTTATCTGCACATTAAGAAATAAGTCTCAACCAGGTCAGCTCCTCCAATGGAAAGTAGTGTCATTTTTAGTTTTTTTTGACAGTTCCTTCGCGCAGCGTATGGAGTGCGTGCGACTTGTCGCCGCTTTGGTAGACCTCGACTTGTCGAGGTCGAAGCGTGAATC
>JABDEO010000026.1 GCA_013287015.1 Chlamydiota bacterium | reverse complement strand
GTCAGGCCTGACACTATGACATTTTTAAAAGCGCCGCTGACGCTTTTAAAGGTGTCTTACTGCGCTTTTAAAAGTGTCATAGTGTCAGGCCTGACCCAAAATAAAGGGCTCTGTTCACCTTTACTAAGAAAGAACTCAGTCACCTCTCTGTGTGCTCTGTGATCTCTGTGGTTGATAAAAAAGCTTGAAACGTTTTTATCAACCACAGAGATCACAGAGCACACAGAGAGGGGATTCTAGTGACCGAAAAGGTGAACGAGGCCAAATAAAGCGTCACTAACATCAACCTCTAGGAATGAATGGAGTTTTTATGATTATCACCATCGATGGCCCAATTGCAACGGGCAAAAGCGTCATTGCAAAAAAAATAGCCGAAAAATTAGGCTTTATCTACTTCGATACAGGCGCGATGTATCGCTGTGTCGCGCATGCCATTATTGAAAAAAAAATAAACGTTGAGGATTTCCAACAGCTGCAGGAGTTCTTAAAAACTTTTGAATTTAATATTAAAATGCATCACGACGAAAAACGGTATTTCATTGGCGAAAACGATGTCACTGAACAAATCCGAGGCGAAGCGGTCACTCAACTGGTTTCAAAAGTGGCGGCCATTGGCGCGGTGCGCAATCAATTGGTGAATGTACAGCGTGATCTTGCCGTTGGAGTTAATGTTGTCTTCGAAGGGCGCGACATGGGCACTGTGGTCTTTCCCAACGCCGAACTAAAGATCTTTTTAACAGGGCGTGTTGATGAACGGGCACGACGCCGCTACAAAGAATTGCGCGCAAAATTTCCAAAGGAGACTGCAACGCTTACTCTCGAACAAACGATCGCAGACATCACAAAGCGCGACACCTACGACTCCACTCGCGAGATCTCACCTTTACGTCAAGCTGAAGACGCCTACGTGATTGACACTTCCGATCTTACAGTTGAAGAGATCGTTTTTAAAATCCTAGAATATAAGGATGAAATCCCTTCTCATTAATTTATCTCCAAGGAAGCGACTCTAGCGCCTCAAACTTTTCTTGCTTGATTTTTGTAAGATTTATTTTCCTGGTAAGCGGAAGCGATTTTTCATCTTTAGACAGTTCGCCTTTAAGCCGGAGGGAGTAATAAACAGGGTTGGTTCCGATAAAGTCTAGACGCGTTACCTGAATGGTATGGGTTTTAGGATCATAAACAATGCTGCTGAGAGGAATACGAGCAAAAGCTTTAATTTTTATTCCCTCAATTTTAATTGTAGGCTGTTCTTTTGAACCCTCAAAGGCGATGAAGCATGGACTGGATATCGCCAAGTCAGGGTTAATGACCCCGCCCCCTGGAATCGTCATCGCTCTTTCTTTATTATCTTGCAACAGCATCTGATATCTTGATGAACCCGGACTGGTCTCTTTCCATGCTGTAATAGGCAGATGCTGTATGATTATTCCAAATAAACCTGCCACTACTTCTCCGCAGCGTTCTCGAACATCGCGGACGATTTTACCTCCTATCGACTGATTTTTTGATAGGTAATCCGCTGTGCCCTTCAAATAGAGGATCGATTGAGAATAGTCGCCTAACTGCGGTTCGTCCGTCGGCGTGTCGATAGGCGCCGGAACAATTGGATCTTCCACGGATTTATCTGAATCATTATTGTCTTTCAAATCGTCCCTATTTTTTTCATTTGCAGGTTCCACGATAGGCGATGCAGGCTCGGTGGCATTTTGCGGCGTTTCTGTGATTTTTTCTGTAGCTGTTGCAGAAGGCTTTTGCGATTTTTCTGCGAATCGATCGTTGATTTGTTGAGCAAGCAAAGTCGCTCTTGTCGCTGTGCTAAGCCATTTTCCATCTCCCCAGATGCGGTGCCAGATCGCGGATATGAATTTCCGATACCATGCTTTTTCTCTTTCCCCCGCCTTTACTAAGGCGGCGCTCATCTTTGGATAAAAGGATAGAGGGAGATACTTTAACTTTTTTTGCACAATTTTAATGGCCGCGGCATTATCTAGCTTTGTCCAATTTCGATTTTTTGGCTGAGACCGACAAGCAAAAGGAACGGAAACATCATGTGTTTTCCAAAGTGGCTGACCTGTGAGCTGCGCTTTGGAAAAACAGTTGGTAAAGCAAATTATATGTTCCTTTTTTGTTCGTTTAGCAGCTGTTTTTGGAGCAACTAGCGGAGCCACTGGAGCCTTAGTATATTGTTTTTCTACTATATTCATTTCTAAATCCTTTTAATGTATTATTTATGAATAAGAATAAATGTTTTTGTAATTAAAATAAATAAAAAAAATGATAAAATAATGTATCAAAAAACGGAAAATTGGAAATAAGGTATGAATTAAAATAATTCATATGTACATTTTTCTTAACTTGCTTTAGATTGAAATAAAGAATACAGCAATAATGCGAGGCTAATTTTATGTTATTAACTGCACAAAAATGCCTGCAAACAATGCAATACTATGCAGAATTGGATCAGAGCCCATGCAAAAGTTTTTTTTGCTCGCGCGGAATGGGAGCGGTGACCTTTGGAGCCGAAAGCGCAGCCTTGATCATTAATGTTGTAAGTGTTCCTTTTGAATCAGCGTTCAAAATATTTACTTGTACGCTTAAGCCTTGTTGCTCTAAAGTCACTCTTTGGGATGAAGGGCTTCACCCTTGGGCAACCACTAAAATAATACGCGATCTTGTTTTCGGAAGTTTATGCACATGTATTTTTGGATGCACTGTGCCTAAATGGAATCTAGCTATCCATAAATGTTTGCCGACATTTAATGAGCTGAACTCACAATCCGGCAATCGTCGCTCAGCCCGCGTAGCGCCGATGCCAAACAGAAGCAATTTAAATGCAGAGGTTCATGTAAAAATTACAGAGGAACAATCTCCTCCAAGAGGTTCGGCTATTTTAATTCAGGTGGCCGAAAAAAATGAAATAAAGCGTAATTCAAACTCGATGGAAGAAAAAAAAGAGTTTAAAGAGTTTGCGGAATCTCCCTTATCATCACCGCAGCGATCGCGATCATATACTTCTTCTTCTTCGCGATCGCGATCGCGATCGTCATCATATCCTCCTTCATTACCTACACCCTCCATGCCCCATTACGATAGTAGAATGGGCGTTAATCCCATGCCGACTATTTTTGAGGAGCCTGAAGATCATGATTTAGAACAACTGGAGTATCTGGAAGACTTCTTATCGCGTAGACGGCGCAGAATTCAGCATAATTATAATTTATACACTCCGGCAAGGCGTCAGTAAGGTCTATGCATTATAAGAAGATGCGCTGACGGCTCCGCCTTTGCCTGTCCAATTCGTATGAAAAAACTGGCCGCGAGGCTTATCCAAGCGTTCATAAGTGTGGGCTCCAAAGAAGTCCCTTTGAGCCTGCAGCAAATTGGCTGGCAGACGTCCTGAGCGGTATCCATCGTAAAAAGAGAGGGCTGCGCTGAAGCAGGGGATGGGAATGCCCATTTCCGCCGCCGCCGCAACGACCTTGCGCCATCCGCTTTGCACTCTGCTGAGTTCCGTTTGAAAGAAACTGTCAAGCAACAAATTTTTAAGTTCGGGTTTTTTATCAAATGCCTTTTTGATGTCTCCTAAGAAACGGCTGCGAATAATGCATCCGCCGCGCCACATCAATGCCACGCTGCCGTAGTTGAGCTTCCAGCCATATTCCAGGGCGGCTTGACGCATCAGCATAAACCCTTGAGCGTAACTGATGATCTTAGAGGCGTATAATCCTTGCCGAATATTTTCGATAAATTCCTTTGGATTGCCTGTAAAGTGGGGCTGAGGACCCGATAATGTGCGGCTTGCTTCTACGCGTTCCTCTTTTAATGCAGAGAGGCAGCGGGCGAAAACAGCTTCTCCAATCAATGTAAGTGGCATTCCTAAATCCAAAGCATTGACAATCGTCCACTTGCCTGTCCCTTTTTGGCCGGCGACATCCAAAATCTTGTCGACAAGCGGCGCGCCATCCTCATCTCGTCGTTCAAGTATCTGACTTGTAATGTCGATCAAATAGCTGTCAAGTTCACTACTGTTCCAATTCTCAAAAATCTGATGCAACTGTTCTGCATCTAGTCCCAAACCGGTTTTCATTAAATTATACGCTTCGCCGATCAGCTGGAGATCGCCGTATTCAATGCCATTATGCACCATTTTGACATAGTGTCCGGCTCCCTCATCTCCCACCCATTCGCAACAGGGTTCGCCTTCCACTTTTGCGCTGATCGCTTGGAAAATGGGCTTAACATGCGGCCATCCGTTGATGTTTCCTCCAGGCATAATAGAGGGGCCATGGCGCGCGCCTTCTTCTCCGCCGGAGATCCCCGCCCCAATAAAAATCAGGCCTTTTTTCGCTAATTCCTGAGTGCGGCGATTGCTGTCGGTGAATAGGCTGTTGCCTCCGTCGATGATGATATCTCCCTTTTCTAAATAAGGGACGCAAAGATCGATAAATTCATCAACTGGAGCGCCGGCTTTCACCATGAGTATAATGCGGCGCGGCCGTTTTAAGGAGCGGCATAGCTCTTCGACTGAGTGGGTTCCAATGATATGACTGCTTTTGGCGGGTCCTGCAAGAAAGTCATCGACTTTTGATGTTGTGCGATTAAAAACGGCGACAATAAAGCCATGGTCATTCATATTGAGGGCTAAATTTTGCCCCATCACCGCTAAGCCGATAAGTCCGATATCCGCCTGTGACATAATGTTGTTTCCTTAAGTTGGATTTCTCTTGCAGAATACATCATTCCGAATTCCTGCGAAAGCAAAGAAAAAACCCTTGAAGGAAAGCTTAAAATCGCTTACGCTGAATGCTTGAACTTTAAAGATAACGCGAGTTTTGGATAAACGCTCGCCTTCTGGCGCCCCTCCCGGGGTGCAACGTTGAATGTTGTTTACCCCGGGTTAGGGTGTTAATTTTGATGCTATTTTGGCAAAGAAAAATCACATGGGATTCGATTATCGAAAGTGACCCCATATTATAATATTGGGTCACTTTCGATAATCGAATCGCATGGATTTTTCAAAGCCAAAATGGCATCAAAATTAACACCCTAACCCCGGGTTCCGCTAATCGCTTCACCCGGGGCTAATCACGCTACCCCCTCCCGGGGGAAGGAACGTTGAAGAATGCAAAATTCAATTATGCTTGTTGTCTTTCCCCCGGAAGGGGGTAACGTGATTAGCCCCGGGTGAAGCGATTAGAACCCGGGGTAAACACAACGTTTAATGTTGCGCCCCGGGAGGGGCGCAAGAAGAGTGCGTTCTCGTAGCTCAGGGGATAGAGCGGTCGCCTCCTAAGCGACAGGTCGCGCGTTCGAATCGCGCCGAGGACATTTTATTCATCATTCAGAGCGTTTCCAGGTCAGAAACAAGCTATTTGCGTCATTACTAACAATTGCATCAACAATTTTTCCCAGGTCAGCGTTATCTTCTTGCTGTTTGCCTCCAAACGTAAAGATCACCTCTTTTGGGTCAATTTTAAAAGATGATTCCGTTTTGCTCAGCGCTTTCTTAACCACAGCTCTCTTTAAATCACAGATTCTTGGCTTGGCGTCTTTTGAATAATAAAATGCCATATAAGAACACAATTCTACGTCATTCTCCAGAAAAGTATTATATGTAGGGTCGTCCTGTGCAGGGTCATTTAACTGAAGACCTTTAACAAGCACGCCTTGCACTAAGCTGTTTTGAGCCATTCCTTCATGAATTTCTACAGGAGCTCCCATTGAGTTCTCAAATGCAATCCATGTGCTAATGTTTTGGGCCTGTTGTTGTGTCGGAGTCAATGTTAACTTTATCGTCTGTTTTACGGTTTCTTTTGCAGGTTCTGGTTCTTTTTCTTTTACAAGTTCTGGCTCTTTTTCTTTCACAGATATTGGTTCTTTTACAGGTTCCGTCTCAGGCTTTTTTAATGCTACAGAGATATCCTCATTTTTCATTGTAAATAACACCGTAAGCGCTGATTTTTCATCTATTTCTGTTTTACCATTTAGAAAAACAATTTCTTGCGGCTTATAAAATAATCCATTTTTTTCACTTAGTAGTCGAGCGATGCGATGTTTCGCATCTATGATCCTTGCAGCTGATCCGGAGCCCGAATCAAAATATAATGTGACATCATTCAAAGGAGGAATATCAACATTGAGTTTGATGCTGGCATATGCATAGTTGTCATTGTTTTCCAATAACACCCCTCTGGAGCCTCCAAATTGTTTTAAGTGTTCCGTCCAGGCGTTCTGATTTTCTTTTTTTAATTTTTCTTGTGGGTCTTCGGAATCTTGAACGCTGTTGTTTTTGTGAAAGCGTGGCTTTTTCTTTTTCTTTGGAGGCTTTTTCTCTCCTAAGTCAACAGCTTTTTTTATTGGTTCTGGCGCTGGTTGTGCTTCAATTACAACGCCTTCTTCTTTGGCTCTTTGTTCAAATTGAGTCCAACTTGCCATGCAACCATCCAAATGTGCATGACAAGCGGCAAAAATGCCATTCATCTTGCTGCCCGCTAAAGAATTGTTTAACTTGCATAATTTTTTAATTTGTTCTGCGTTTAGCTCTTTAGGATCGCTTTGTTCAATCAGATGCTTTAGAGCCTTGAGAGACGCCTTTCTGCAGTGAGCGACAATGTTATCACAGCAGCAGGAAAAGAGTTTACGAAAGACGCGGGAAAGCCAACAAACTTCGCTTATGTCGGTTCCATCAAAATATTTGTTTTCATTAGCTAATGTATAAAAAACATGATCGAAACTTTGAATTGTATCTAATGGATTATTTAGAACTTCTGATGACATAATTTTCCTTAAATTATCAAATAATTTAATAAATATAAATAAGCTATATGTATAGTATTAGATACGACAATTAAAAAAAAGAAAAATCAGCGGATCAAAATATATGTACTTATAGAAATAAACGATATTCCGTATTGAAAAGGTCAGCTAGCCGCTTTGCGATCCGCTTACCAATTGGACGCTTGCCACGTTCCATTTGAGAAATATTTCCCTTTTTAAATCGACACCATCATGAAGGGGGGCTGTCGTTGGGCCGCCAATAGAGCGTTTTCTTTATCCAGCAGCTCTTTGCCTGCAAAGATCACGATAGGTCCAACTTGGGAAGCGTCAATAATATGACGTTTAACTGCGGTCACCACATCTTCAGGGGTCAAAGCAAGCAGCCGATTACGGAAGGCTTGGCGGATCGCCTGTGTTTTGCCCTCTTTCAGCCAGCTGTAGGCGAGATCGCCGCGGCTGCCGGGAGCGACCGGAGAATCAAGACTTTGGATGACTTCAAGTTTAGATTCCTCCAAATCGGAAGCTTCGAACTGTCCGGCGGCGATCACGCGCGCCGCCTCTTCGAACGCCGCCAGCGTGCCGCTGATATTGGGATCGCGGTAGCTGTAAAAACAAAAATGGCCCGACAATGCATTGCAAGTTGCGCCGCCTCCATAAGCGCCTCCCTGTTCGCGTATGCGCTTATGCAGGACGATGTTTTCAAACAACGAAGCGGCGACTGTCAGAGCCGGAGCGTCCGGATCGACATATGAAACAGTCTTTAGAACGCGTCCGGTGAAGGCGATCGGCGATGCAATGATGCGCCCTTGGTTGGGCGCGGATTTTAAAGGATACTGTCCCTGCCATGGAGTGAAAGGATGGGTGGCCATTTCTTGCAAACCATAAAAACCATGGTGTTTGAGTTCATCGTATGTTGCGCTGTTGCAAGTCAGCGTCAGATGCGGATGGTCCAATCCTAACAAGCGTTCACGAAAGCCTTGTAATTTTTCGGCTAAAGGCCTTATTTGCGCTTCCACATCCTCAGCAAGACGTTTAATCGTCCAATAGTACTCTAGTCCATGCCAAGCGTTTCCAATTTTGGAGACGACATCGAGGCCGCTGGCGGATAAATTGATCGCATACTTCAATGCATTTTGATTCAAAGCGCTGTGCAAAGAGATATAGTGCTTGAGCAGGATCTCTTTAACGCGGTCGAGATCAGTAAAATCAAGCGCCCGCATCATATCATGGAACAATGGGAACAATTTGTTGGCTTTACGACGCAACGCTTTTCCATAAATGCACAATGTAGGTTTATAGTCGCGACTGTCCGCCGCTTGCAAATAAAGGGCGAGAAAAGCTCCTACGCCACCAGTGTGAGCTTGAATGTAATCTAAATTTTCCGTGTACTTTCGGTCGCCGCATCCAACTTGCGGAAGAAATACTGTAAAAAGTTGGGCTAGAGAAAGTTCATCCTGCTGAAGATCAGGCAAATCAAAGATCAAATTGGAGTAAATAATGTCATTTGTAAAACAACTGTGATGGAAGACTTGCAGCGAACCCGCTGATTCTTGCGTCAAAGCGAATTGACGTGAAAATTTTGGAACATCGTCTAAGCTGATCTTAGGCAAAACTTCCAGATCTTCTTCTTCCTGTTTTTTCTGAAAGACGACTAATTCCGCCGCTTTCTCGCCTATCTGTTTCACCTGTCCTGCAGCAAGCCGGCTGCGCAATTTATTTAACTCAGCCTGCTCTTCCGCAACCTCTCTTGCCGCCAATTCCTGATCAGGCCTCATGACAATGCGGACAAAATGAGAATTATCAATGAAATATTTGCGAATCATATCAGTCAAGTAATGTGGATCTTCTAAAAAGCGATGGCGCAATTGGGCGAAAAGCGAGTGAATCATCAATCCATCTTCAGGGAGGCCTGCATGCTGTTTAAGAAGGGCCGAACGCATAAATAAAGAAAGACCGAAAGGGACATGGTTGCCTGTGATTTCAGTGCGGGCGAATTCCAATTGATGGATCGCATTCTCCACAACTTCCAGAGAGATCCCATGCTGTACAATCTCTTCAAGAGTCTTGCGCATCACAGCCTCCAGCGGCTCCGCGCTCTCGGCGCTGCAGCCGCGCAAAGTGATGACGACCGGAACTTCGCTGATGTCCACATCCATAGAAATGCTGGCTTGTTTGCACAAACCCGACTTCAAAAACGCAAGTTTTAAAGGCGATGCGTCATTGCCCATCAAAACGATTTCCAATACGCTTAAAGCCAGCACGTCTTGCTGCTGAAGAATATGGCATGTGAGCCAACCGAAAGAGATCAACGCTTTATCTTCGACATCATCTTCAAGGGAGATCGGGTAGTCGACGGTCAGCGATTTATGCTGCGTAAAACGAGGCTGCAAGGGCAATGGGGGAATCGCGTCGACTTTTTTAACGCCTTGCAGGGCATGTTTAGCGATGAAATCCAGATGTCCTTCCAGAGGCATGTTTCCATAAAAAAAGAATAGGCAGCGGCTTGGGTGATAATACTGCTCATAAAAAGAGCATAACTCACGATATGTCAGCTTTGGGATCACTTTAGGATCGCCGCCTGCATTAAATCCATAAGTGAGATTTGGAAACAAGGCGGTGTTTATCGCTTCGCTCAAACGCGCATTGGCGGATGACAACGCTCCCTTCATTTCGTTGAAAACTATTCCCTTGTGTTCCAAAGGGGATTGAGGATCATCAGGCATGGAGAACTCCAAACGATGTCCCTCCTGCAAAAAGCTTAGCTCTTTTAAGTTTGGATGAAAAACAGCGTCAAGATAGACTTCGAGAACATTATAAAAATCTTTCGGCACTTGAGAAGCCGCTGGATAACAGGTGAAGTCAGCGCCGGTCAACGCATTCATGAACGTATTGAGGCTGCGGCGGCTCATAGCGAAAAAAGGATCCTTAACCGGAAATTTTTCTGAACCGCAAAGAACAGTATGCTCTAAAACATGCGCAACGCCATTGCAACTATCCGGAAGAGTGCGGAAGGAGAGGCAAAAAAGGTTCTCAGGATCGTCATTGGCGATTTGCATAACTTGCGCTCCGGTGGGCAAGTGGGTAAGTTCCAGCAGGCGGCATTGCAATTCAGGAATATCCTTAGCTTTTGTCACTTGGAAATCATGGTAGGTTTGGCCTACAGCGTTTAATCGCGCGGATTTGGAAGTCATCTTTTTTTCATCCTTATTTTAAACGAGAATAACGAGTGCAACTATACAGAATTCGGGAAAAGGTTGCGAGGTCTTTAGAAATGGCGTATTATGGACAATATGGATCGTATGAAGAAAAAAGTCAACTTGTTGCCTAATGTCATTACCGCCTTTGCGCTATGTTGTGGGTTATTTGCCATTTTTAAAATAAGTTCGATTGGGGCCGGAGAAGTCACTAGGGATGTTCTCAATTTAACCACAGGCATCTTGCTTCTG
Source organism: Chlamydiota bacterium (assembly GCA_013287015.1). GTDB lineage: Bacteria > Chlamydiota > Chlamydiia > Chlamydiales > Parachlamydiaceae > JABDEO01. The sequence continues at coordinate 10,044 of JABDEO010000026.1, read as the reverse complement.
GCGGCGTTTGCAGACCTGCTTGACGGAGCGGTCGCCCGCGTAATGAAGGCTGAAAGTGAATTTGGCGGACTCTTTGATTCGATGGCTGACGCGGTGACTTTTGGCGTCGCTCCTGCGGTCATTGTTTTAAAAACTCTATCGATTGTTCCCGGAACTGAACTTTCTTACTTATTGACGGCGGCAGCCATGATATACGCCGTATGCGGAGTTTTACGTCTGGTGCGTTTTAATCTTTTAAGTCAACGCAGCGCGGAAGACCAAGTTTTGGCGGAAGCTCATAAAAAACATTTTACAGGTTTGCCCATCCCTGCCGCCGCCGCCGCCATCATTTCAAGCAATTTATTCTTGATGTCTGAAGAGCTCAATTCTGTTTTTTCCATTAGCCTTAGAACGCGCGTATGGGTTTTGTTTTCTCAGTTAATCATTATTGGGTATTTCATGATTAGCCGCTGGAAATTTCCCAGTTTAAAGACTTTAAATATCCGCGTCGCCTCATTCCAACAGGTTTTCGTTATCGTGCTTTTTACGGTGTTTGTCATATTTTATGGATTGATTCAGCATTTCAGCATTGTATTTGTCAGCGGCTCTTGGGGGTATGTCATCATCGCCTGGATCTTATCGATCATCCGGAAGATTTCCGGCAAGAAGTCCAAAACGCTTGAAGACTTTGAACCCGACCCGGACGACCTTGAAAACATTGAATAAAAATGAATCTGTAAAAATTCAACGCAACGGCGCAAAGCGATGCAAGAGATTGAAGAGTGTTAAGTGAAAAATTCAACGCAAAGACGCAAAGTCGCAAAGACGCAAAGAAGGGGGGCGGTAAAAAGTTAATGCAGGATAGGAGATATGGCAATATCTTCCCATCCTGACATTAACTTTTTAACTTTCTCTCTCCCTTTGCGTCTTTGCGACTTTGCGTTGAATTTTTCACTTAACACTCTTCAATCTCTTGCATCATTTAATTATTGCAAGTCGTCTGCGCCATAGACAAGCCAATCGCAAGCGAGGGCTGTAAACCACATGATCAAGGCGGAAATCAGCGTATCGGAAAGAAAATGTCCGCCTTGAGCAATGCGCACGACGCTAAGCGCAACGCCTAAAGCGACAGCGAAAATCATGCTAAGGACGTAAGTCGAAGGACTGTGCAGCCGTCTGCCCACCAATGCAAGCGCAAAAAAATAAAAGCCCGTCGTACAGTGTCCGCAAGGAAATGATTTGGATGGCTGCGGCTGATGGAGAAAATTAGGTTCGTAATAGGGCCGAAAAGCTTGCGTGCCGCCAAATTCCTCCACCTGTTTAGGTCGCGGCCTGCCCCATTGATCTTTCAACAGCGTATGTGTAATAAACCCTGAACCCAATATCAGGGTTAACAGAAGAACAAGAGCGGGCGAACGCCATTTTTTCCATTTAATGGAACAATAGGAGAGGAGCAACGCAACGGCGGCCGCGACGCCTGTCATATCAGCTGGCCAGAATCCATACACATAAAAAAAATTCGTTGCATCATTTGAAACAAAATGTCCATCATGATAAAAATAACGCGTCGTCGCTAGATCCAACATGGGTGTGAACGGCGTAAGAATGGCCATCAATAATATTGGGACCCACCATTTCGCATATTTCATTAAATTTTTTCCCGTTTGCATTTGACAGAGAATGTCGTTATCATATAACTTTTTCCCCTAATAATAAATGGAAAATACTGTATGAATTCAATATTGCTTGCAGGCGTTTTTTTGACGATAGGCGCCGGCTTTTGCATAGCGCTCATCATTTGGTTAATGAAGCTTTTGAAGACTAAGGAAGCGTATGGCCATAAATTATTAGAAGAAAACATGCAGCTAAAGGCGCATTGCGCTCAAATGGAAACAGCGCTGCTTCAAGACAAAAAAAACGCCCAGAGCAAACTGGATCTGCTCAACGATCTGCAGAAGCAAGCGTCGGATTCCTTCAAAGCGTTGTCCGCCGACGCTCTTAGAAATAATACGCATTCTCTATTAGAACTCGTAAATGCAAAATTTGAAAAACTGCAGGAAAGCGCTAAGGGCGATCTCCAACAGCGCCAACAGGCCATCGACGCTTTGGTCAAGCCCATTAAGGAGTCCTTGGATAAGGTGGACAGCAAAATCCAGGAGATCGAAAAATCACGCATAACGGCTTATGTCAGTCTTAGCGAACAGGTGAAGTACCTGGCAACGGCTCAGGCAGGCTTGCAAAGCGAAACCGCCAATCTAGTCAAGGCGTTGCGCATGCCAAACATACGGGGGCGTTGGGGAGAGATCCAATTGCGTCGCGTAGTCGAGATGGCGGGCATGGTGGAGCATTGCGATTTCGTGCAGCAAGAAACCTCCACCAACGAGGATCGGCGGCTGCGTCCTGACTTAATCATTAAACTGCCCAATGGAAAACAGGTCGTTGTCGATTCAAAGACTCCTCTACAGGCCTACTTGGAGTCTCTCGAAACGCAAGATGAAACGGTCCGCATCGCTAAATTAAAAGAACATGCGCGCCATATTCGAACTCATATTGGTCAGCTCTCCACTAAAGCCTATTGGGATCAATTTAGACCGGCTCCCGAGTTTGTAGTCCTGTTCATTCCTGGTGAGACTTTTTTCAGCGTGGCTCTCGAGCACGATCCCGGCTTGATCGAATGCGGCGTTGATCAACAGGTGATCTTGGCCACTCCAACGACATTGATCGCTCTTTTGCGCGCTGTGGCTTATGGCTGGAGGCAGGAGCTCATCACCAAAAACGCTCAGCAGATCAGCGACCTAGGTTGCACGCTCTACGATCGTATCCGCGTGTTGGTCGAGCACTTCATCGACATCCGTCGAGGACTCGACCGTACGGTTGAAGCCTATAATAAGGCCGTGGGTTCATTTGAGGGGCGTGTTCTAGTCACCGCTCGCAAATTCAAGGAATTCGGAGCCGCCAGCGATGAGGAGTTGGATTCCTTGGAGACCATCGACCGCACCACTCGCGCCCTGCAATTGCCGGAAGTCCCGGACGTCGAAGAAGCGATCAAAGAGATTGCACCCTAATTAAATTAAAAAAATAATATCAGAATAGACCTGATCCTTACACACAAGTACAAGAAAGGACTCTATAAACTATTCAAGGGCAATTCAACACAAAGACACAAAGACACGGAGACACAAAGAAGTTCAGCAACCACCCTGTCTTCCTTCGTGCCTCAGTGCCTTTGTGTCTTTGTGTTGAATTGCTACTATGACTTGTGTGTATTGATTGATGATTATTTAATCCTTAAATTAATTCGATAATCTTTTCTAATCCTTCCTATCCTGCCTATCCTGAAATTATTTTTTTTAATTTAATTAGGGTTCAACCTCTCCGCGTCTCTGCGTTGAATTGCCTCGAGACTCGTCCATCCATTTCAATTTCAATGTGTCAAGTCTGACGCCAATGCCGGAGAGGCGCCGGAAATGGGTGGCGACAGTGGCGCGAAAAGTCGCGTCGCTTCCCCACACATCGATTTTCTTGCGCGCCCGCGTCGCCGCAGTGTACAACACCGCGCGCCCAAATCGCGCAGACCCTTCCGGCAGAAGCAGCAGAATATGGTCAAATTCACTTCCCTGGCTTTTATGAACCGATAAACAATAGGCGTATTCATATCGCGGCAACAGCAAAGCGGGCAATCGACGCGCTTCCGTCGCGCCATTGGTGAATCGCCTATCTGCAAATAACGCATAGTCTCCTTCTTGCAAGGAGCCCTCCTTCATATTGTGGGGTATGCGGCGCACTAGGACCCCCGCCTCGCCGTTTGATAATTCCAAACGATGGTCGTTGACAGAGACCATAATTGGCGCGACAAACCATGAACCAGGGGGCGTCCTGTGCATGAAAAATTGCATCAGGCGGGCGTTTAATCGTTCAACTCCGTATGGCCCTTGCCGAAGGGGGGTTAAAATGCGGAAGCCGTTGAAAGCGTTTAATAATTCTTTTGGGTTCAGCCGCTGAGGATCCGTTGTTTTAAAAAATGGCGTCGCATATTCTACAAGAGAGCTCTGTAAACCATCTGCGCGATGATTTTGCGGTTCAAGAGATAGGCGCCGCGTTTCGTCCAAACCGTTTTCTAAAAAACGCAGGGCGGCGTCGGCCTCTCCTTGCCTAACTAGATTGGCGAAATCACAGATGGCGCGCAGATCGGTCCGGAGGCATGTTTTCAATGTAGCGACATTGGAGGCGAAACTTTCGACCATATCGGCAAAAAGCATGCCCTCCGCTACAGGAGGCAATTGATTTTGATCTCCTAATAAAATTAAACGGGCTCCGGGTTTAATTGAAGTCAAGAGGCGAGCCATCAAGCGGACATCGATCATCGAACTCTCATCGACGATGATAAGATCAGCGTTCAACACTTCCATGGATGGATCCGACCATCTCGAGTCGTTGCGGATTTTCAAAAGGGAGTGCAATGTTTGAGCCTTCATAGCGGGAAATCCTTGCAATGCGCCGACGGCAAGCTGAAGGCTTCCTTGAAGGTTGGCGGCGGCTTTGCCTGTAGGGGCGGCCAGAGCGATTTCACAACGCCCTCTTTGTTCGGCGTTCATCGCTTCCCAATAAACCCTGATCAATTGTCCGGCCGTATGCGTTTTGCCAACGCCTGGGCCTCCGCAGATGATTGTCAAACTTTCGCGGCACGCCTGCAAAATGGCGTTCGCTTGTTCGGGCTGCAGGCGGCGAGCCTGCTCCAATGCGGACAGATTTTGCTGGACAATGGCCATATCCAAAGCGATGGCCGGAGGTTGATTAAACTTTGATGTCAGCTGCTGAACAATGAGAGTTTCATGCGCCCAGTTGCGTTGGAAATAATAGAGGTCGCCAAAACGGCAAATCGGCGTAGATGGCGATGTGAAATCGGTTCCGTTCATTTCCGCCGCCAAAATTTCCGGGAGCAGACAGGAGCCTTGCGTGATTAAGGCGGGGAGCGCCTGCAATTCGCGGCGGCAATCGATCTCTTCATTGATTGAGCGATTGTCGCAGGCCTCCATCCATAATGCGCAAGGATCCGGCGAGGCGTTTTGAGCATTCACTCGCACGCAAAGATGCCCTTGACGGGTGGCGATCGATAGGTGGCAGATGAAGGCCGCCGCCTCTTCACAGGATTGCGGATGACCGCTTAGTAGGTGTTCAGCTAATGCGTAATCAACATCCGCCAAATACTGTCCAGCCAATAACTTGTCAAGCGTGGGCCATCGCGGCTGCGCCTCTTTTTCAGGCAGCTGTCGGCCGCTTTTCAGAAATAGTTTTTGAGCCAGCCCTGCCATGTTGAGCCCTTTTAGGAACTGTTCAGTAATAAGTTGGGCAATTGGATCGCGTGAAAGCTCCCGCGGTTGAACGATCGAAAGAGACCCCATATTATAATATTGGGTCTCTTTCGATCGATTCAACCCCGGGGCTTTGACGCAATCCAATTGTCCAACTTATTACTGAACAGTTCCTTATTGTAAAATTGTTTTTCCCGGTTCTCCGGCGGTTTCTCTAACGTACTTAGGGACGGCGTAACCTGAGAGCTCTCCAGCCAGCGTTTTATGCAAATGCAGTCCCTCCATTTCAGACACTTCAAAATGCGCCGCGCCTTGGACGGGATCGAGTTGGTGCAGATAATAAGGCATGACGCCATGGTTGGCTAATTTTTCGCAAAGAGACTTTAATGTTTCAAGATTATCATTTACGCCGCGAAGAAGAACGGCTTGGTTAAGAATCACAATGCCTAGCCGCTGAATAAGCCGCAGCCTGTTTAGGACTTCTTCATCCAACTCGCTCGGATGGTTCGCATGAATGACAAACCAAATTTGACAGCGTGTTTCTTGGAGAAGACTTAGAAAGCCTTCATCAATGCGTTCAGGGATGCCAATGGGAAAACGGGTATGGAAGCGTATTCGGGAAACGTGGGGGATCGCCGACAGGGCCATAAGCAATTTTTGCAGAACGCTATCCGATAGCGAAAGGGGATCGCCGCCGCTTAAGATGATCTCATGGATGGAGTCATCATCGGCGATCGCCTGCAGCTCTTCCTTAAAGGCGTTGTCTGCGCCGTCATATTCAAAATGTTGTCTAAAGCAATAGCGGCAATGCATCGCGCAAGCGCCGGTGCAAACCAAGAGGGCTCTGCCTTGATATTTATGCAGAAGTTTTGGCGTCTTGCGCGACAAGACATCTCCGATGGGGTCTTTTGTAAAACCACTGGTCTGGCGTTCTTCCTCAACGGTTGGAAGAAATTGCCGTAAAATGGGGTCGTCCAAGGTGTTTTTTGCTATTTTTTGAGCTAGCCGCAGCGGTAAATTAAGCGTAAAGTTCGGTTTGGCTAGAATCATCATGCGCTGATTCGCATCCAGCTCCAAGAAGTCGGCTAGTTTCTCCCAACGCGTAAAATTTTGCCGTAAAATCTGCCGCCATAATATCATTCTCTTACCGCTTTATTAATGATTAAACCTCTGAGAATATCATAAAGGCTATATTTGGCATAAGACAATTCAACTTCTCTTCCCCCCGTGCCCGAATTTGACCTGTACTCTATTCAAAGTCCGAGCCCTTCTTTAACTTGAATTCGATTCAAAGTCCGAACTCGGTTCAATCTCAGATATACAGCTAAAAGGGCTCGGACTTTGAATAGAGTCCAGGTCAAATTCGGGCACGGGCGCGGGCACGGGGGGGCGGAGAAGTTGAATCGCCTTGAATCCGTCTTGAAGGAAATCCGACACTGTAGTAAAATTTTGGCAGTGTGGAATCTCAGTAATCCTCTAAAAAGCAGCGTAATCATGTTTGGTTTTCTAAAAAGAATTTTCGGCACAGCGCAAGATCGTCAACTTAACAAATATTTTAAACTTGTATCAGAGGTTAACCGCTGGGATGCGCAGTTGCAAGGGCTAAGCCTCGAGGAGCTTCGCGGCAAAACAGACGAGTTCCGCAACCGCTTAAAGGCTGGAGAACCTCTCGATAGTCTTTTGCCGGAAGCTTACGCCGTCGTCAAAAATGTCTGCCGACGTTTATGCGGAGTCGATGTCCATGTGTCGGGTTACGATCAAAAATGGGACATGATTCCATATGATGTGCAGATCGGCGGCGCCATCGCCATGCACTACGGCTGCATCGCCGAAATGCAAACCGGCGAAGGAAAAACGCTCACAGCGGTAATGCCGCTCTATCTTAATGCTCTTACGGGGAAACCGGTTCACCTGGTGACTGTTAACGATTATCTGGCTCAGCGCGACTGCCAATGGGTGGGAACGATCCTGCGTTGGCTCGGACTTACGACCGGAGCCCTCACAAACGACACTCCTCCGGAAAAACGCAATGCGCTCTACGCTTGCGATGTCGTCTACGGGACGGCGTCCGAATTTGGTTTTGATTATCTCCGCGACAATTCAATGGCCTCCAGCAAGCAAGAACAGGTCCAGCGAGGCTACTACTTCGCCATCATTGACGAAGTGGATTCCATTCTGATTGATGAAGCCAGAACCCCGCTGATCATTTCAGGACCTGTTCCTGTAAGCCGTCAGATGTATGATGAGCTCCGAGGCAATGTGGCGGATCTCGTGCGCCGTCAGCGCGATCTGTGCAACCGTTTAGCGACGGAAGCGCGTAAGGTTTTGGAAAAATCGGAGGAGCAGAACGCGCAGAGCGCCGTTTCCACTAAGAAAGATAAAAAACAACAGGATGAATCGGAACAGACGGCCTTGCGCAAATTGTGGCTGGTAAGCAAAGGCACTCCCCAAAACAAGGTTCTCAAGCGCATCAAAGAAGATCCCGATCTTCGCGCCGCATTGGATAAATTGGACCTCTATTACTATGCCGATCAAAATAAGGAAGAGCGCGTTCAGCAACTGTCCGAATTGTATATCATCATCGATGAGAGGAGCAACGAATTCGAGTTGACGGATCGAGGCATTGCCGCTTGGCAGCAGTACTCCGGTAAAGAAAATGCAAGCGATGACTTTGTCATGCTCGATATCGGACATGAATATCATTTGATTGATATGGATCTCGCTGAAAATGAGGAGATCAAAATTCAGCGCAAGCTGGAGGTTCAGGCGGAGGACGCCAAACGGAAGGAACGCGCGCATAACTTGCGTCAGCTGCTGCGCGCCCATCTGCTGATGGAACGCGATGTGGATTATATTGTTCAAGATGACAAGATCATCATCATCGATGAAAACACCGGCCGTCCTCAACCGGGAAGGCGGTTCTCCGACGGCCTGCATCAGGCGATCGAAGCGAAAGAGGGCGTTTCCATTCAAAAAGAAACGCAAACCTACGCTACAATCACTTTGCAAAACTTCTTCCGCATGTACGAAAAGTTGTCCGGGATGACCGGCACGGCGTTGACGGAGGCTAATGAATTCAAACAAATTTACAAAATCGATGTTCTGGCGATTCCTTCGAATAAGCCATGTCAGCGCAATGACGCTAATGATGAAATCTACATGACGGAGCGCGAAAAATACAATGCGGTCCTCAAGGCTGTGCGCGAAATTCACGCGCAAGGGCGTCCGATCCTAATAGGCACGGAATCGGTGGAAATTTCAGAAAAATTATCGCGCATCTTTCGGCAAAATGGTCTCGAGCATACTGTTCTTAACGCCAAACAAAATGAACGCGAAGCTGAAGTCATTGCACATGCAGGCAGGCGCGGCGCAATTACAATCGCCACCAATATGGCCGGCCGCGGAACAGACATTAAACTTGAAGAGGGCGTCGCCGGACTGGGCGGATTGCATGTCATCGGCACAACGCGCCACCAATCTCGACGCACCGATCGTCAGCTGCGAGGCCGCTGCGCGCGTCAAGGGGATCCGGGAACGTCTCTTTTTTATGTGTCGTTCGAGGATCCTTTGTTGCGCATGTTCACTTCTCCGCGTCTGACGGGCATTTTGCAGAAAGTGCGTCCTCCGGAGGGCGAACCTATCTCAGCCAGCATCCTGAACCGTTCGATCGAAACAGCGCAAAAACGGGTTGAACAGCGCAACTATACGATACGTAAACATACGCTCGAATACGATGATGTGATGAATAAGCAGCGTCAAGCGATTTATACGTTCCGCAATGAGATTCTGCATGGGGATGATATGGAAGCGATCGCTGTGGAGTTGCTGCAACATGTATGCGCGCAAGCTGCGGGGCAATTTTTTCAGAATCGAAGCGTCGAGGGCGGATGGAACCCAGAGGGTTATCGGCAATGGCTCATGCGCCATTTTCCGATCTCATTTGATGAGGGATATTTCGATCAAGATTTATTGGATGTTGAGGATCTCGAGAAGCTTGCTGCGGATAAAATAGTAAATGCTTTCACCGAAAAAATGGCCAGAGAAAACAACAAAGTTCCCGTCGGCCCCAATGGCAAAGCGCCAACGCGTCCTCCGACTGGAGAAGCTCTCCGGCATTTAATGATTCGCAAGATTGATCATCTCTGGCAAGAGCATTTGTTGAAGATGGATCATCTGCGATCCGATGTGAATTTGCGCAGCGTTGGCGGGCGCGATCCGCTGATGGAGTTTAAACATGAGGCGTTCGCTTTATTTGATGAGTTCAGTCAAACATTGCGGAATGAAATTGGGCATGATTTGTTCCGTTTTGAAATCGTTGTGCAGCCTCCGCCTTCGCTTCAACAGCTGTTTTCGACGCTGCATATGGAAACAACGCGTTCGTTCTTGGCGGATTTGGAAGCGAAGCGTCCCGAAGCGATGCCTTCGGAGTCTCCTTCGTCAGGCGCCTCTGAAAAGCGAGCTTTGATAATAGAAAAGCCTGCGGCGGCCCGCAATGATTTCTGTCCTTGCGGCAGCGGCAAAAAATACAAAAATTGCTGCGGAGTCCTTCAGGATGCCGTCAAAGAGGAGTAGAGGGGCGGAGACAAACAATTCCTCAGGCTGAAGGGCTGGGTCATAGACTTTGTTGTTAGGTAAGATCAAGGTTCTATGTCTTAATCATTTTTGCTCATTTTTTCTCTCGTTCTGTAGCCCACACTAAGGTGTAGCGAGCCCTAGCGAGCGGAACCGCAGGTGTGGGAACCAACGAACACAT
>JABDEO010000025.1 GCA_013287015.1 Chlamydiota bacterium | reverse complement strand
GGCTCTCGCTCCTTGTTGAACCAAGTAAGTTGCCTTTTAGCATAGTTGCGAGATGCTTGTTTAAAAGACGCCGTGAATTTTACATAATCAGCCTCTGTTCTCTTCGAAGCCAGATAATCCAGGGCTTGGCGATATCCGATCGCATTTGCAGCGGAGGCATTGCTGCGAAGGCCCTCCTTCTCCAGGCGTTCAACTTCTTCCAAAAAGCCATCTTCAAGCATTTTGTCGCAGCGTTTTTCAATTCGTTGATACAGGTGTTCCCGGGGGCGATGCAGAAACCAGCAACGGAAATCATAATTTAAGGGTTTAACCCGTCCTGTCCATGACAACTTGCTGACTTTTTTTCCTGTCAACGTAATGATTTCAAGAGCTCGAACGATTTTTTGCTTATCATTTTTTGTAATTGTCCCTGCGTATTGAGGGTCTAGATGTCTAAGTCGTTCAAACAAAGCGTCAGAACCGCTGCGCAGCATCTCTTCTTCCAAGTTCTGCCGCAATTCTGGAACTGATGGAGGACCGCTTGGCGGACCATAGAGGAGGGCATGGAGATAAAAACCGGATCCTCCCACTACGATGGGCACATTATCCCGGCCTAGAATAACTTGGCAGCAATGACGCGCCTCGTAATAAAAATCGACTACATTAAAGCTTTCGGTGACATGACGAATATCTATCAAATGGTGGGGAGCTTGTTTGCGTTCAATGCGGGTTGGCTTGGAGGTTCCTATATCCATGCCGACATACACTTGCATGGAGTCGGCGGAGATGATTTCTCCGCCAATCGCTTCGGCCAACTTCAAAGCGAAGGCGCTCTTGCCTACCCCTGTGGGTCCAGCTATTACGATGATGCGCTTTTTTGGGTGGTGCAGGCTGAAAGCTATCTGTTTTTGAGCCTCGAAGGCCAATCCGAGATAGAGGCGTTCCATTTCCGCTTTTTCGAGTGTAGTCCCGCTGCTCACTGTTTCCACCCTACATCACTGCGCTTTAAAACTTGCTAAAGCGTCTTCTTCGCTTTTTGAAATTTCCAAAACATGATCAAATCCGCAAATTTTTAATATTTCCAGCACCTCGCGGCTCAGGGCGCATACGATAAATTTTCCCGATAAAGCCCTTACTTGTTTTTTTACAGATAGGAGCATGCGCAGTCCAGCGCTGTTGATGTAGCTGACTTCGCCTAAATCCAGCAGCAGTTTGTTCTGGCCCGCGTGAATGAATTCGAAGGCTTTTTTTTCCAAACTAGGAGAAATCACAGAGTCCAGCTTCCCCTTAACTCGCAGGATGATGACATCGCCTTTCTGCTCTTCGATAATGTTGATGACACTGCTCATCTTTTCGCCTCCGTCTGACGCTCCAATTTCACTTTAAACCAGATTCAATGCAAATGCAATGAGGAACTTTCGGAACTTTCGGAACTTTCCCGCATCCAGTCTAAGTATTCCTGATTTCCGCCATCGATTATTACAAAAGTGATTTCGGGGACCTCATAGCTGCAATTTTCCAAGATAATCTCTTTTATTTTTTCGTAATTTTCGCGGCGCGTTTTGAAGACAATTTTGCTTTCTTGACTTGTGTCAAGCTGGTTGTTCCACATGAATACCGATTCAATCCAGGGCGTGATTTGCGCGCAGGCGACGTATCTTTCCTGCACCAGATAGCGCGAAATCTTCCGCGCCTCATCCAAACTGCCGCTTGTCCAATGAATTTCTATAAATTCCGTCATATTCGAACCTCTAGTTGTCTATTTTTGCATCATTCCCATAGCTTCATAACAGGAAGACAGATTTTTAGGCTAGAACTGCATTTAATTCAAAGTAATCAAAATAGTATCTGAAAAATATCTGGACAATATGAATTTATTATGCAATACTGATAAACGCATAAATTAATTGATAACTTATTTTATAACTTTAATTAAAGGAGTTTTTTTATGATTTCTTCAAATCATAGTCCGTCAGCTTATAGTCCATTAGAAGAAATACAAGATCTTTACGAAACATATATGCGTGTCGCTCCAAGCCTTCCTCCATCAGCGCAGCACGATTTACAGCAACGGATAATACAACAGATGAAGTATATCGTAGCTGAAATAAGCGCCAGACCTAGAGAATCGAGCGAAGCCAACGAAAAAACTCCATAAATTCTTTTACATCAAAGAGTTACTACGCCATAAGAAAATCTCTTGAGCGCTTATAAAAAAGCAGATATAGCTTTGGAAAGCATGTCAACTGAAATTGACTATTTCTAAGGATGTTTTTTTATGAGTTTAACCGACACCAAACGCGTACAAGGCCTTCTGAATTATTATGACGAGATCTCTCCAGCGCTTCCAATCGAAGAGCGCCCTGCTCTGTGGCAAACTGTAAGCAAATTAATAGAAAGAGTATATAAAGTTTCTAGCGCTAATTCTAAACGCGTACAAGACCTTCGGAATTATTATACTGAGATCTCTCCAACGCTTCCGGTCGAAGAGCGCCCTGTTCTATGGAAAACTGTAAACAAATTAATAAAAGGAATATACAGGGTTTCTAATTCTAATGAATTTAGAATATTACAAGAACTTTTACCACAAAGAGTAAAATACAATCAAAATAAAGACAATATAGGACGATATAAACGTTCCTAAATTCCCGAAAAAAAACGATTATCCAAAACTCACGCTGATAGCGACAGCTTTAGAATAAAAAACCTCTTGAATACTTACAAGAAAGCAGATATAGATTAGCATATGACCCCGAACATAAATTTTGTAAATGGAGGAAATTATGTCACATCACCATAAACATTGTAATCATGGCCATCACGATGAGTGTTGCTCTCATGAACATGATTCTTGCTGCCATGAAGAAACTGAACATCATCACCATCATGATGAAGGCCATGAGCATTGCGATTTTGCTAAAAAACTTTTAGAGCTAGCCGATGAGGCTTGGATGGAAGTGCTCAGGGACAAGATCAAGGCAAATATTGTCGCTTCCAGCGGAGCGAATCTTGACCGCTTGGCTAAACTTGTATCTGAATCCAATGGTCACCGTTGGAAGAGCAAACTTGCGAATAAAAAAAGCTGCGACGATTATCAACAAAAAATCGCTGATTTTTTTAAGCATGAATAATTAACGCCCTTTTTTATGTCGTCCTTACAGGACTCAGCTCTTTACTTGTATGACCCAGGCCTTCGCTTCGCTGCGACCTGGGCTGTAACATTCCGGTCCTTCGGACCTGTCTAAACCATTCCTAAAGGTCCGAAGGACCGGAATGTTACAGCCCAGGTCAGCGAAGCGAAGGCCTGGGTCACACAAGTAAAGAGCTGAGTGTCCTGTAAGGACGACATAAAAAAGCGTTACCCGCTTTTGTTTAATTTTAAACCATGACCAAAAATGATTAAGAATCAAACTCTAATCATATCGCTTATTGGAAAACGCATCATCAATATCTTTCCTTATCCTGCCCATCCTGAAATTCTTTTGCGTCTACGTCTATTTGGTTCTGTATCAAGAGCGTATAAACGCCAATTGGGATAGGCGTAGATCGATGACAATGGGTTTTTGCTTAATGACAGTCTGTTCATCTAAGTTTTGGATCATACGTTGCATAAGGTGATCCCGCAGGACTAGGTAGTTGGCAAGTCCCTGGAGATAGTTGTCTGTTCCTAAGCGAAGAATGCGCGGCAATATGCATAGAGCCATTCGGCCATTTATTTTCTGTTCAATTCTATCTTCCATAACGATAACGATTTGCCTTTGACCGCAACTGGAGGCATACGCTTGGGAAACATCAATGCGCTGTAAGCGCGATTTTTCAGAGCTGCAGTATTTAGTGATATAGTCCAACAGACTCAACGCCAACTCGGTCTGTTTGCTTTTGAGAGAGGTCCCCCATATTTTGTCTGGGTGCGGCCGATCTGCGGAATCCTCTAAACCCAAATAAATATCAGGCCATTTTTTCGGAGTGAAAAAAGGTTTCACAGGAAAAAGAACTCCCTCGGCGTCTACAGCTGTATTCGTGTAATCCGTTAAGAAAGCCACCGGCTTGCGTAAAATGTAATCGATGTAGACCGTTCCCGGTCGAATTTTCTTGACCTTAGCCTCTTTTATCAAGGGGTTGGCAAGAAGCTTGCTGCGGGCATCTCCGGCATTGAAACGATACAAATTTGTGGGCTTATCGATCGAAAGATCAAGCAATTCAGCAAGATATGATGTTTTAAGCGTTTCTTTTTCAGGGGTAGTTTGAACTAGCGCTACAATACGGTACTTGGCGTCACGACCATAGAGCTCTTTGATATGGCGATAATATAAAAAAGCCAGAACGGCCGATCCGGAAATCAACATGACAGACAGCAAAATCCAGACTACGCCGCGCTGTATCGGAATTTTATCCGAATGTTTATTCTTCATATTGTGTCTGCAATCGATTTTGAATGCGCTGACGCTGAAGCGCCAAAATGATTAAACGATCAGCTAATAAAGGCGTTGTCAAGTTATTTGCAGCGCAAATTTTTGGATATAAACTATCGTTGGTGAATCCTGGAATCGGGTTGATCTCATTGAACCAAAACTTGCCCTTGCGGTCCAAGAAAAAATCAATGCGCGCCATTCCCGTACAACCTACTGCAGCATATGCTCTAATAGCCAACTGCATTCCCTCTTGCTGAAGTTCCGGTGGAATATCCGCTACTGCCGCCGCGCCCATTGCATTTTCGCCATATTTAGCTTTATAGTCGTAAATTTTTCCACCTGTGAGAATTTCTCCCGGAGGAAACGTTGTCGCCGCTTCATTGCCCAGCGCTGCGAATTCTATTTCACGGGGGCTGGCGATGCCGTTTTCCACTAATAGCGCTGTGTCGAAAAGAAGCGCGTCTTCAATCGCAATCGCCAGCTGATCAATCGATTCCGCTTTGTGTATGCCGATCGTAGATCCAAGGTGCGCCGGCTTGACAAAGACGGGAAAAGTTAATTTATCTTGGATCTCGCGGCAAAGCGCCGCGGCGTTGGTTTTCCATTCGTAACGGCTAAAGCTAATGAAAGGAGCGGTCGCAATTCCATAAGCCTGCGCCAACCGTTTAGTCAGCGTCTTGTCCATGCATACGGCCGCTGAGCGGCAATCACATCCGACATACGCTTTTCCCAGCATCTCAAACATCCCTTGAATCGTGCCATCCTCCCCGTAAGGGCCATGCAAAATGGGGAACAACACGTCGCAATCCAATAATTCCCGCAGTACTGCGTCAGTAAGGACAGGCGCTTCGCTTATTTCTTGATTCGCCGTCTCAAGCCTCTTCATCGCATCTGAACCCGATAACCATACGCCTTGCTTAGTGATGCCGAAACATCGTACATCATACAAGTCAGCATTAAGCGAATTGATGACATTGCGCGCCGATAAAATAGAGACCTCATGTTCGACTGAGCGTCCCCCGAAAATCACCCCGATCCGCCATTTTGAAGCGTGCTTGCAGCGCAACTGAGCCGCTAATTCTGCGCTAAGTTTTGTAATGTCCCCCGCGCCCAATGTAACGAGAACGTCATGAGGACGCAAATCGGCGGTTAAAATATTTAAAAGATCTTCACGCGAGACATACCGAATAGGAGTTCTTGTTGTACGTTCTATCTCTTTTAGCACAACAGCGGAAGTGAGTCCTGAAATCGGAGCTTCGCCGGCGCCAAAAATATCCGTGATGATTAGTTCGTCAACCTCATCAAAAATTTTACTATACATGCCTAAGCAATCTCTTGTTCGCGTATAGCGGTGAGGCTGAAAAACAGCGATTACTCGCCGTTCACCGCTTGCATCGCGGATTCCTTGGAGCGTCGTCTGAATTTCGGTGGGGTGATGCGCGTAATCATCAATGACTAAAATATTTTGCGCCTCGCCTTTTTTCTCGCAGCGCCGACGGACCCCTCCAAATTTAGCTAAAGCGCGCCGCGCCGTCTCCTCTTTGACGCCAAGCGTTAAAGCTAAGCCGAATACAGCGGCGGAATTGAGGGCGTTATGTTTACCTATCAATGCAACGTCTATGTTTGCATAGTGTTTTCCTTGAAATTCGATATCAAACGTCAAGCGCCATCCTTGCTGTTTCCATTTTACAATGCGGAGAGCGCATTTATCGCCGAAACCATAGCTGACGCCCGGCAAATCCAGGCTGCGCAGGCGTTCATCGTCTCCGCACCATAAAAGATGCTGGGTCGATTCCACTTGATCCGCAAAACGTTTGAAAGATTGAATCAGGGTCGCTTCATTTTCAAAATAATTCATATGATCAAGGCCGATATTCGTGATAATCGCCCCATGGGAATTGTATTTTAAAAAAGTGCCGTCGCTTTCATCGGCTTCTGCGACAAAATACTCTCCATGCCCATGTCCCGCGTTGGTTTGAAACTGAGGCAAGACTCCGCCAACCGCATAAGCCGGATCCAATCCGGCCTCCATCAAGACTGCTGTAAGCAAGGCGGAAGTGGTGGTTTTCCCATGCGTGCCTGTCACAGCCAAGGCTTTGTAGCTGGACATAAGTTGTAAAAGCAGATCGGAGCGATGGATGAGCGGGCATTGCAGCCGGACTGCAGCTTGGTATTCCGGATTGTCCTGCTTGATGTCGGTGCTGTACACGACAGTCGTATTAGGCGTCACATGCTGCGCTGAATGTCCAATAAACACCTTGGCGCCTGCATTTGTAAGTCCTTCAATGACATAATTAGGGGAAATATCGCTTCCTGTTACAGCCATTTTTTTGCTTAACATGATGCGAGCCAGCCCGCTCATTCCGATGCCGCCGATTCCAATAAAATGAAATTTATTCATAGTTTTACTCACTTGGACATTGATCTAATTGTAGATGTTCCCTTACGACCGAACAGAGGGTGCGGGGGTTTGCATTGCGCTTATAATCGCGTATTCCCTGCTGCAATGATTGAAGGCCTTTATAGTTGTCCGCAAGCAGCGCTTCGATATCTTGCGCCAATTGCTTTATCGTTAAATCTTTTTCTCTGCGCTTAATGGCTCCTTTAACGGCATCCACCATGAAATTCGCATTGCTCTCTTGATGGTTGTCTGCGGCGTATGGATATGGAATTAAAATGCTGGGCGTCTCGAATTCCAAAGCCTCGGCCAGCGTCCCGGCGCCGGATCGCGAGACTACGACATCAGCGGCCTGCCAGGCGATGTCCATGCGCTGCTCGAAGTCCTTGACGACCGCTTTAATATGATGCCGCGCATAGATATCGCGCAATTGCTGAGCGGCTTGCGCATCGCCGGTGAAATGCAGAACTTGCAATTGTGAATGTTCCACCTGCAATAAAGCTTCCGACACTAGATGGTTCAACGCATGCGCTCCCTGGGATCCGCCAAAGACCAGCAAAGTCAATATTTTTGGATCCAGCTGAAAGTATTCCTTAGCGCGCCGTTGCGGAATGGCCCCTAGCTGATAACCATCTCTTAAAGGAATTGTGACCTCCAGCGCTTTGCCTTGCAATAGGCGCGCCGTATCGGCAAAATGGACTCCCGTCGCCACTGCATATCGCGACAACATGCGGTTGACTTTACCTGGAATGCGATTAGCCTCATGCAACAAAAAAGGCACTCCATGCAGTTTGGCCGCCAACAATACCGGCAGCGTGTGATGGCTGCCAAATCCGACGACCAGATCCGGAGCAAACTCTTTGATTAGACAATGGCTTTGCCAGACGCCGCGCATGATGCGCCCTGCGCTGCATAGAGACTTCCAAGGCTTGTTTATCGAAAAAGTTCCGCAAGCGATATCGTGATAAGGAAGCGCTTTACATTGAAAATAGCGGTTGCCATGCAAGCCTCCCCCTGCAAACAGCAGCGTAAGATTCGGATCCTGCAATAGCTGCTGAGCCAACGCCATGGCCGGGTAAATATGGCCGCCGGTTCCCCCAACAGTTATCACGATTTTTTTGCACATATGCAATTCTCCAATTCCATTCATAGGAAGCATACAAAATTCGGGAATTGAAAATCCACCAAACTCGAAAAAAAGAGTGCAATTAAAAGCGCGGGGACTAAGGAAGGTAGCCAGGGCGTCCCGCCCTGCTTTGTAGGCAAAAAAACATTGAAGATAATACACGTGAACAGGGCGGGACGCCCTGGTTACCTTCCTTCCGGAAAAAACGCTGGCCAAACAATTCCTTAATCAATAAACAAGAGAGAAACAGCCTTCTGCAAATTTATGATAAAAAATGATTGCTCTATCAGCGGCGTAAATTTTAAAGAAACGAGCATTGTTGAAAAAACAACAGAAGTTGAAGACTCTCTGACACAATTGCAGTCCATTTTTCAACAACTTGACAAAATACTGACCAATTACAAAATGAGCATGGATAAATTCGAACATTCCATTCAACAGGGCAACGCCGTTGTCTCCACACATTTTCCCCGGCTTCCAGCGATATTCAAACAATACATTAAACAAATTCCTCAACACCACGATCTATTAACAAAATATTTACTTGAAATCAAAGATCTTAACGCCCTCGTCCAAAAAACCATTTTATCTGTTCGATGCTTCGCCATTACTGTTTTCAGAAAAACACACTCCAATTTAGTGCGTTATGCAAAATTAACTGGAGAAATTCAACTAACAAAGAATAAGTTTTCAAATATTAGTGATATTTTATATCCATTGATAAAAATAATTACAAAGCGCACTACCCTTGACGCCATCATAAAAAATTTGAAACCTCTTAAGAACGAGTGGTTTTCGTCCGCTATTCTCGTTGATGATCGCAGAGGCTGGATCTGGTATAAAACTAAGACTGCTTTTATATTAGAAGCATTCTGCATTTCCCCAAACCCTCCCTCTTTGAGTTACTCCTTAAAAGAAGCCGCTCCTCTATTGAAATTACTCGAAACTTCAAAGATGAATTTATTATTTTAAGTCTTTTGCAAAGGTGAATTTATGACAGCCATCGCACTCGGTTCCTATCTTATTGGACCGGAATCTCCGCCATTTATCGTCGCCGAGATGTCAGGCAACCATAATGGTTCCTTAGACCGCGCGTTGCAGCTGGTCGACGCCGCCAAATTGGCCGGCGCGCATGCGATCAAACTGCAGACATATACTGCTGACACCATGACCTTAAACATTCGCGATGGGGAATTTTTGATCACCGATCCCGACAGCTTATGGTTTGGCAAGTCCTTGTATGAACTCTACCAGGAGGCGTCGACGCCTTGGGAATGGCATGCGTCCATTTTTCAGCGTTGCCGTGAACGGGCGTTGCTGTTTTTCAGCACTCCTTTCGATAGCTCCGCCGTCGATTTTTTAGAAACTTTTGACGCCCCATGCTACAAAATCGCTTCCCTCGAAATCACCGACCATCCGCTCATCCGTAAAGCCGCATCCACCGGAAAACCGCTGATTCTTTCCACCGGCGGAGCCACCTTAGATGAGATCAAAGAAGCTGTCGCTGTCGCCCGCGGCGCAGGCTGCCATCAACTGATTCTATTGAAATGCACCAGCGCTTATCCGGCGCCTCCGGAAAGCGCGCATCTTAAGACTATTCCAAACCTGGCTGAGAGTTTTGGAACGCTTGTTGGGATATCCGACCATACTCCCGGCATTGGAGTCGCCATTGCAAGCGTCGCCCTGGGCGCATGCTTCATAGAAAAACATTTCACGCTATCACGCAGCGATGGCGGAGTCGACTCCGCCTTTTCGCTAGAGCCGGACGAATTAAAGGCCTTGGCGGTGGAAAGCGAGCGCGCATGGAAGGCGTTGGGCCAAGTCCGCTACGGCCCTACCAAAGCGGAGCTCGGCACGCTGAAGTTCCGCCGTTCCTTATATTTCACACAAAATCTTTCTGCAGGCGCTGTCATCACCGCCGACAACATTCGCAATATTCGTCCTGGTTCCGGCCTGCCTCCAAAAGAATATGAACGGCTTATCGGCTTAACGGTTAAAAAGGACGTCAAACGCGGCGAGCCGGTGCGCTGGGAATCGGTGGTCAGTACACTGTAAAGTTATTATTGACCATTTGTGGCTGCGTGAAAGCTCCCGCGGTTCAATGATCGCAAAGGGGGTTGTATGCCCTCATACTACCCCCTTTGCGATCATTGAACCCCGGGGCTTTGACGCGCCACAAATAGTCAATAATAACTTTACAGTGTACTAGGCCAAAATGACTGAGAAAAAATTGCACATCGAAATTTTTGTTCAAGCGCGGATGGGATCCACTCGACTACCTGGAAAAACATTGAAACAGGTTAACGGAAAACCGCTTCTGCATTATTTATGGGAAAGGCTTCAACGCGTTTCCCAGGCGCAAAGAGCCATGGTTTTAACAACTGCGTTGCCTGAAGATGATGCGCTCGCATTTTTTTGCGATTCCAACAATATTCCCTATTATCGCGGGCCCGACGAGGACGTGCTGGCTCGATTTCACCAGGCTGCGCTCAAACAGCTTCCGGATGCTATTGTACGCGTCACCGCCGATTGCCCGCTCATTGATCCGAAAATCATTGACGATGTGATTCAAGTTTATCGCAACGGTTACCCTCAATGGGATTATGTTTCAAATGTTTTAGAACGCACCTTCCCTCGCGGCATGGATATTGAAGTTTTTTCACGCAAGGCCCTTGATCAAGCGTTTCTTGAAGCGACAAGCAAAAGCGAACGCGAGCATGTCACTTTGCATCTCTATCGTCATCCCGAAAATTATCGCTTACGTAATGTAGCAAATATAGATGCAGATGCGGACATCAATCTTTCTCAATGTCGTCTGACTGTTGACACGCCTGAGGACTTCGCTTTGATTCGGTTGATTATTGAACATCTCTACCCGATTAATCCACAATTCAATCTTCAAGATATTCTTGATTTATTGCGGCGCCATCCCGATTGGCTTCAAATTAACTCAGCCGTCCGGCAAAAGCATTGGGGTCAAGTCTGACCCAGGACTAGGGTTTTCATTTTGTGTGTTTTTTTTTGACTAAATTTTTCACATAATTTCCCCACACGCTGCACGAAAAGATAATAAAAAAATCGCGCAGCGTATGGAGTGCGTGCGACTTGTCGCCGCTTTGGTAGACCTCGACTCGTCGAGGTCTAAGCGTAAATCTAAAATATTTAAAAGCTGGCATTTTGAACGTTGAACAGGTCATATTGTCGATAGCAAGACGCTTTTCGGGCTAACGTTAAGCTAGCTTCTAGATGTTTTAGATTCACGCTTCGACCTCGACGAGTCGAGGTCTACCAAAGCGGCGACAAGTCGCACGCACTCCACACGCTGCGCGAAAGAAGGGTTTAAAAAAGTCTAATGTGAAAAATTTAATCAGAAAAACCCACTAAATCCCTGGGCTACATGCCCTCACCCCCCACCGGGGGTGGAAAAACGGCGCCTTGTTGATGCACTGAGAACGAAAAAAAGAAAGCGACCGACGCACATGCCAGCCAATATATACGCCAGCCCCTCGTACGTGAAAACAAGGCCAGGCTCAAAAGATTTCCAAGTGGATTTCACAATATCATAATTAAGATGGTTGATAAACACCCAAGGACGCGTGATTATGGAAGCGTGTTCCAAAGCTGTAAGGGCCTCTGTAAGGCTTTGCAGCCGCGCAACCATTGCAGACATTATTTTGCCTTGCCGCACAAAATCAGCGTCATTGCCGCCTATAAACTTTGCAATAAACTGATCCAAAGTCTTATTGGATTCCATAGCCGCCAGCCTCATGGAATCCACTTGAAATTCCAACTCAGCGACATGTCCCATTAACTGAAGCTCATATTGCTGAATAAATAATGGCGCTTGCACCAGCAGCAACGCCCCAGCTACAACAAAAAAACGATCTAATAACGCGGCAAACCAATGCATCAAAGGCCTCAGTGATCATTAGGGTAATAGGGTTCTATGTGCACAGTGACGTCGCGCACGGCCGGCCACTCTTTTTGAATCGCAATGCGCACATATTGGCTGATCGTATGCGCCTTTTCCACTGGAAGCTGAGGATCCACTTCAATATCGATATCGACATGCGCATCGGGTCCGTATGATTGAATGCGGATTTTCTCCGTGCCCAGCACCCCGGGAACACAGCCAGCGGCGCGCCGCACGCTTTCAAAATAGCGGTCATCCGGAATTCTATCCATCAACTGATTAAGATTATCACGAACGGCTCGGACGCCAATTCCAACCATGAATAGTGCAATGGCGATCGCTCCTAAATGATCGATGAGGAAGCTCCAATCGCGAAAATAGGCCGCGCATAACAATGTCGCTGTAGCAAGAGCGCTGGTTAAGCTGTCCGCCCTATAGTGCGCCGCTTCAGCGATCAAAGCGGAACTTTGATGCTTTTTCGCCGCGCGCATAACCATTGCGTAACAGATTTCAAGCAATATAACCGCTCCCAATGGAATCAACCACGCGCGCCTATCCAATTCGCCTATATGTTCCTGCGGAAGCTGGAAAACCTGTTGAACAAACATTCCACCTCCGATTGCAACCAATAGCAGTCCCAACTGTAAACCTGCCAACGGTTCATAGCGGCCATGGCCAAAAGGATGATTCTTATCGGGCGGCCGTTCGGCTAATTTGATAAATAAGATTAAAAACAAACTGCAAACAATATCGATCAGGCTCGATAGCGCATCCATAAGAAGGGCGGAGCTTCCAAATAAAAAAACACCGGTGAATTCTCCGATTACAATCAAAGAACGTATGCTTACCCCCCAGCTTGCAGCGCGCATCACGTGCTGTTTGCGTTCAGCGCGCGCTTTATCAACAGACGGCGGAGGCGTGATGCGATCAGGAAAATGACTCATACGGTCAATATACAGAATCGAAGGTTAAAAGTGTAAGAACGACATGCGTTTACGTCTGATAATTATTTTTTTTTGCGAGGCGCTTTTTTAATTATGTTATGACAATGAGATATACTAAGAAATAGAATAAATTATATAATAATAGTATACACTTTTTTATTTTAACTGAGGTTATTTTATGAGTGGTAATATTTCTAGAGATGAGTTTAATAATATTTTTGCAAAATTAACGACAATTAGCAGTGAGGCAGCAGATGAAAAGGAATCGAAATTGTTAGAAGAGTTAAATGAAAAAGGATTGGATGCGGTGGATGGCGTCGTTAAATTTTTAGAAGCAAATCAACAGTTTCTTACACTGAATGATTTACCAGTCCTTACAAAACTTGCAATTCGTTTTGGAGCCAGCAAACAAACTGAACAATTTACAACTCTGCAGATGAAAATCATCAATCAGGCGCAAAAGATATTTTCGAATGCGACGACACAGGAAAATCAGCGAATAGAAGTGGAAAAAAAATATGAAAGCGCAACAAATGTGAACCAGAAAAATAATCCACTTTTATCAGAGGTGGAAACACTTAAATCTCAGGTAGATGAATTACGCTTCTTGGCGAATAAGTGGAGGCTTGAATCTGAAAGCTCCTCTGACCGAGCTCACAAAGCCCTAGAGGAATTAGAATTAACCCAACGAAAAGACGCAGCAGAGCTTTCACAATTAAGGTATCAGCTAGAACAATCCGAAAAAGAAAAAAAATTACACAAAGGAGTTGCGCCAAAAGAGACGCAGGAAGTAAAAAACATGAAATTAAAATGTAAACAGCTTGAATTGCAAAACGAGCGGGATCAAAAACAAATTAATTCGCTCAAGAGCATGCTCGCTTCAGGCCCGCTGATGGCGCATCAAGCGCGTTTGGAGACAACCCTACATCAAGCTTCCGCCACACAGCGTGAAAAAGAGAAAGTAATGCAAAAAAAACTCGACGACATAGAAACGCTTCTTAGAAAAACTCGCTCTCTTGCAGAGAGTCTTGTCCAAAAAAAAGCAGATAGTAAGGAACAAAAAGAAGCTCAGGCTCAGCTCCAACAACTAGTGGCGCAAAATGCAACCTCGGAAGATGAAGTTAAAGAGCTCCAAGATCAGTTTCTTAGTCTCGAAGCGGAAGTTAAAGGGCTTCTGGAACCAGTTAAAGGATCTTTTACTGTTAAAGAGCCTTTTAAGGTGGAGATCATTTGCTCGGGAAAGAAAGGATTCATCGTTCCATCGGATCAAGTCGAAAAAATTCCTCTATTTGCCGCCATTGCCAAGACCCATGTTGGCGTCGATCAAAGAAAAACGGCGGCTAAAAAATTAGAGAAAAAGATGAGAGAAGAAATTGACGCTCGATATAAACCCGAGCTGATTGCAGCGGGAGATGAGCGAGATTTAGAAAAAGCTGAACAGCTTGTAGCTGACATAGAAACAAGTTACGAAGGAGAGCTAAAAGAAATAGAAACTGTGATGGCTGAATACCCATTATTTGAAATCGATCTTGATATGTTATTGCTAAAACCAATTTCCCCTTCCACGCTTTCTTTATATTTGTCA
Source organism: Chlamydiota bacterium (assembly GCA_013287015.1). Classification (GTDB taxonomy): domain Bacteria; phylum Chlamydiota; class Chlamydiia; order Chlamydiales; family Parachlamydiaceae; genus JABDEO01. The sequence continues at coordinate 6,012 of JABDEO010000025.1, read as the reverse complement.
TGCGTAGATAATTCAAAAAATTTAGATCGTATCCTTATGCCTGATACGGCTTTGGAGCTGTACCATCTAGCTGTTTTTTTAGATGCGGAAACTGATCCGCCAGGATCTATATTAAAAGACATTGAAAATAGAATCAAAATTCTAATTAAAGGCAAAGAACAACAGTATGTCGAAAAGCTTTTATTCAATCCTTCACTGCCGCCCACAAATGGTTTAATAAAATTTGCTTGTAGCTATGCCGGTGAACATTTTAGTGAAATGTTCAAAGAAAAAAATTCAATTAATGAGCTTAATCACGACTATCTCGTTGCTCTTTTAGATGTTGCGGATAAAAATTTTGATATCGAAGATGAATACGCTTTATTTGAAGTTGTCCACAAATGGGTTAAAGCGCAAGCTGCACAACAGCAACGCCATCCAAGAGATATCTGGCATGCAAAAAGCATTGGAGGAAAGGCTCTCTATGAAGTCATCCATTTTGAGCATTTTTCTCCAAAAGAAATTCTCTTTGTCATGAATAACTTACAAATTATGCCCCGAGATAAAGCGCTGCCTTGGATAAGGTTTGCCGAAGGTTGCAAAGGCGATAATTCAGTCGATTTTGACAAAAATCATCCCGTTCCTCAAAAGCGTGAAATGAGACAGCTTGAATTCAAGTTTAAAGTAATAAGTAATACAATTGAGATGGAAATAAATAAAAATTTATTTAAAAAAATACTATCCGATCAAATCACCCACCGGATGAGAAAGCATGTTGTTTTTCAAGGAAAAGAATATTTGCTTCAGTTTAATAAACAAACTTCAGACGGTCATAGAGGCATTTTCCTCATACGCGTAGGGGTAGGGGTAGGGGAGCGATTTTCTTTAAACATGTCTTTAAACAATCAAGTATCTCTTTCAAGTGCGAACCCTAATGTGGGAGGATCGCAAGGTATAATAAAAGATGATAAAGATAAGCCGGCATATGCAGGTGTGACATATGAATTGGGAGAGTTGCAAACGGCATTGCACGCCGATGGACCCGTTTCTCTTAATATCACCATCATACCCCACTTGTAGCGTAGACTTCAGTCTGCGCTTGTTTGCACAGGTTTTAACCTGTGCTTGTTTTTGCGGGTTTTAACCCGCAAGTCACTCTTGTTTCAGGTTGAAAATTTTGATCACCTCATGGGAATACGTAAAAGAAAATCCCGTATTTTGCGGGTTGAAACCCGCAAAAACAAACGCAGGTTAAAACCTGCGTAAACAAGCGCAGACTGAAGTCTACGCTACAAACCCAATAAGGGTGATTGGAATCGCTTCGGTCAGCGCCGCAGGGCCGAAAAACTGGATAGGTCCCGGACAGCAGTAGTCGTCCCCCAGCGCCCATTGCTGGCGCTGAGCGCTAAACAACGCAAAAGAAGGCCCCTTAAGATCGACGAGCGCTTTTGCAATGACAGGCTTTTCTTTGCCATGTCGTTTCTCCAACGTCATCATGCCGGCGAGATTGGAGCCGCTGATTTGCCATTCTTCCACCGGACTAATCAAATTACGCACGCAACTCATGTAGCCCGTCGCGCCTGCATTCACCAGCAGCGCAGCCACATGCCCTAATGCATAGCAATACTGGGCGTCAAAATTGGAAGGCAGACAAGAACGCCCCTCATACCCGCAGAAGTGCGCCTGAGCCATGAATTTGCCCATGTAAGCGCCCGCTTTTTTGCGCTTCGTCAACTCGTTTCTCGTCATTTCCAAAAACAGACGTTCCGTATCGATTTTCGACACTTGAACATTGCCGTGCGGATCGCGATCAATCAACAGCTGAGCCTGTATGTCGCGGGGAATCGCTTGAAAACAGCTTAATGCATCGGAACTGAGCCGCTCTTCACAGAACGCCGCCAACTCCATCATGTTGGAGTGGGGCGGGTTTGAGGCAAGCAGATAATTCAACTCTTCAATTAATAGTCTAAATTCAGGAATGAATTCAATAATGCCTTCTGGAATCAAAATGACGCCATAATCTTTTCCTTGAGCGGCGCGCGCGCAAACTAGATCACAAATGTCTTGTATAACCGAGATTAAGGTCTTGCGTTGAAAGGCGACCTCTTCTCCGATCAAAGCGAGATTAGGGTGCGTCTGCAGAGCGCATTCCAACGTGATATGCGAAGCTGAACGTCCCATTAATTTAATGAAATAATAATATTTTTTCGCTGATAAGGTGTCGCGCGAGATATTTCCAATGATCTCCGAGTAAGTTTTTGTCGCTGAATCAAAGCCGAATGAGATTTCAATATCTTCATTCTTCAGGTCGGCGTCGATTGTTTTAGGCGCGCCCACGACAGCTGTCTTGCATCCTTTATTTAAAAAATACTCCGCCAACAGAGCTGCATTGGTATTTGAATCATCGCCTCCAATAATCACAAGACCATCTAAATTCAATTTTCTCATTGCGGTTTCAGCCGCTGCAAACTGTTCCGCCGTTTCAATTTTTGTCCGGCCGGACCCGATTAGATCAAATCCGCCCTGGTTGCGATATCGCTCCAGTTTTGCACCCGTAATTTCGATTTGTTTATTTTCAATAATGCCTTTCGGGCCGTCAAGAAAACCAAACAATTGGCTTTCAGCGTTAAGCTTTTTTAAGGCGTCATATAATCCTGCAATCACGTTGTGGCCTCCGGCGGCTTGTCCTCCCGACAAGACAACGCCCACTCTTTTTGGAGCATGCTGGATATTTGTTCCTGCTGAAAACGAGAGCGCAGGCTGTCCCATCGTTTTTGGAAAATAGGGCGCCAAACCCGAATTTAAAGAAGCGGCGACCTTGCCTCGCACCGCGATTAACTTATTCAAATCTTTAAGCGCGCGCGGCAAGATTGGTTGATATTGCATGCGCAGTTGCTGTAATAAACTCATCGATGTCATCATTTTCCCTTTCCTGTTTTGAACAGTTTGAATCGGATGCAGGTTAAAGAGAGGGCTCAGACATGAATCTATTCAGGAAAAAAAATTAATGTCAGGATAGGCAGGATAAGAAGGATTCACCTATCCTGCCTATCCTGACATTAATTTCTTGAATAAATTCACGCCTGAGCCATCTTTAATCTACCTAAAGCGTCTTTACAAACCACTTCGCCGTTTCTTCTATAATCAGATTACGCTCTTCAGAGCTGGAAAAATCATGGTCGCACTTTTGGAGGCGAATCCAGTGCGTTTCACTTTGAGCTCCTTCGCGGCAACGCTGATAGTGATCGGCCTGCTCGATGCCAACGCGATCGTCTTTCTCACTATGGATATGAAGCAAGGGCGTTGCATGCAATGCCCTCACCTCTTTTTCCAGATCCAGCTGAAAAAAACTTTTATAGAATCCGGGGCCAGGCGCATTGCCGTCCAGCATGCGGCTCATCTCTTTGCGGACCGATTCATCAACGGCGCCCGCCAGCATTTTCTCCCATTGTCGTTGCCACGGCTGACTATGAAACAGCGCCGCCAATAAAGCCAAACTTTTGATATGTCTGTCTTTATGCGCAGCCAAAATCGCAATGGCTCCTCCAAAGGAATTTCCCAATAACCCAATTCGTTCCGCATCAATTTGAGAATCTTCTCTTAGGTAATTCAATGCTTTTAGAGTATCGCTAACTTCGCCATCGACAGTCATGTCGGTGAAATCCCCTTCGCTTTCTCCGGAACCGCGATAATCGATCCGCAAAGCGGCGATGCCTGCCTTGGCTAACCGTTCTCCAAGTGAGACATACAATCGATATCTTCCTAATTTATTTCCTGCAAAGCCGTGGCAGATCAACACAGCAGGTGTTTTTCCATTGACATGCAGCGGACGATGCAGCATGCCGAAAATTTGTTGACCTTCATTTTCTAACGCTACGCATTCGCGTTTTTCAAACTTTTGCATATCTTCTTGCCTATATCGTTTTAGCATTCTGGTACATTTACGGCGAGACCACCCTGTGATGTCTCTTTATAAATCGACTTCATATCTTGTCCTGTCTGACGCATTGTTGCAATCACTTGATCCAATGACACGCGATGCGTTCCATCTCCTTGCAGAGCCAGCAGCATCGCATTGATCGCTTTGATCGCTCCCATGGTGTTCCGTTCGATGCATGGAATCTGCACCAATCCCATGATGGGGTCGCATGTAAGTCCAAGATTATGTTCCATTCCAATTTCAGCTGCATTTTCAATTTGTTCGTTAGTTCCTCCAAGGGCCGCGGTCAGACCGGCCGCCGCCATCGAACATGCGACGCCGACTTCTCCCATGCAACCCATCTCCGCCGCTGAAATTGATGCGCCCTCTTTATATAGGATGCCTACCGCGCCTGCAGTCAACATAAAGGTCACAATGCCTTCATCGCTAGGGTTTTCCGTCATCCGCGCATAATAATGCATCACAGCGGGAATGATTCCGGCGGCTCCGTTTGTTGGAGCCGTCACTACGCGTCCGCCGGCGGCGTTTTCCTCATTGACGGCAAGCGCCCAAAGGCTGACCCATTCCATGGCTTCGAGCGGATGCGACTTGTTTTGCTTTTGTTGTTTCTGAAGGCTTCTAAGCAAACCGGGAGCTCTTCGTTTCACTTTCAAGCCGCCGGGCAGAATGCCTTCATGTTGACAGCCTCTTTCCGTGCAAACTTGCATGACATTCCAAATATTAAGCAATCCTGCGCGCACCTCTTCTTCCGGACGCCAGGTCTTCTCGTTAGCCATCATAATCTCAGGAATAGTCATGCGATGCTTACGGCCTATTTCCAATAGCTCATCTCCCGCCTTAAACGGATAAGGAAGCTGATGTGCATTTTCAACTAAGTGTTTGTCTTGCCTGGCTGTTTCGTGATCAACAATGAAGCCTCCGCCGACCGAGTAAAACACTTCCGAGCGCAACTCCTTGCCGGACGCGTCGAAAATCGTAAAGCGCATTCCATTGGGATGATAGGGCAGTTGTTTGTCAGAATGGAAGATAAGGTCTTCATTTTCATGAAATGGAACATTATGTTTTCCTAACAACCGTAAAATTTTTGTAGAACGGATCTGTTGCACTCGCTCTTTAACAGCATTTGGATCGACGCCTTCGGGCGTTTCGCCCTCCAGACCTAAAAGAATGGCCAGGTCTGTCGCGTGACCTTTGCCGGTCAAAGCCAGCGATCCATATAAATCCACTTTTATATGCGATGCGGTTGCGAGAAGATTTGCTTTGGCGGCATTCATCATAAATTGTCGAGCCGCACGCATCGGACCTACAGTGTGTGAACTGGAAGGTCCGATTCCAATAGAAAACAAATTGAATACGCTGATCGCCATTTAGTTCTCCATAATATTAATATTGTTATGTTTTACCAATAAGACTATCCCAATAAGCTAACATATCCGGGGCAAGAAAAGCTCGAATGCCGTTGAAATCCGGATGTTTTGTTCTAGGATATTCCGTATCAATGAAGACGAATTTCCCGCTATGACTATATGGAATATTGTCAGGACGGTAGCTAGACCCTGAAGCGCTGCTGATAATCGTAAAAAGTTCTGTCAAATGTTCCTCGGTGATCTTTGTACGCCAAGCCTCTACAGTTTCGTCATACGAGACAATGTCCATATCTTGAACAACTAGAACAATGGGTTTGCGTGTATAAGCGGGGTCATCAGGAGGCGAGGGATCAATTGGCAAGGGGTAGATCCATTTATTGGCGACGGCAAAATTTTTAATTTTATTTCTCTTGATCGCTTTGCGAATTTTTTTAGCCCCTTCGCAGCGGCGTGTGAACCATAGCCATCCTGGCTCATCGTGCTTTGTGCGCGATTCTTTATCAAGATATAGCTTTAGAAGGTAACCAGGAAGCGATGGATGGCTGACGACACGTATATAGCTGCGTGGGGGAATCGATCTTATCACGAAACCTGCAGCGACAAGAGCTTTGTCGTTAAGGATCGCTCGAGATTTGCTGAAAATTTCATCTAATGCGGGTTTTATTGGGTGATCCTGAGGCAGCAAAAAACGTTTAATTTGTTTACGAGCTTTTTTAGAGATATAAG
>JABDEO010000024.1 GCA_013287015.1 Chlamydiota bacterium | reverse complement strand
TGACGAATGTTGAGGGGTGATTCAACGCAAAGATGCAAAGGCGCAAAGAAATTGAAAGAAATTAAGCATGAAAATTAATATTAGGAGGGATGTAGTAAATTTTACATCTCTTGATATTATTTTTTTACTTAACTTTCTTCAATTTCTTTGCGCCTTTGCGTCTTTGCGTTGAATCACTCCTCAACATTCGTCAATTCAAGGCGGTGCGTGGCTCCTGCAACGCTCCGTCGAAGATGGGAACAGCTTCAGCGGGAGGAGCGGGTTGAGCCGGAGCCGTGAGCGCGCTGAACTGTTTGCCTAGCACTCGAGTCGCTCCTATCCAGATGACAATGATCGCCAGCAGAAAACCGGCGACATAGGGCGCGCTTGCAGTGATTGTGGCGAAAGTAAGCAAAAGACTTTGGTGAATGACAGAGCCGCCGGACTTGCCTAAACGGGAGCAGACGCCGTCGATGACGGCCTTCCCTTTAAGTTTGCATTCGGCCCCCAGGGGAACGAAGGCCATTTCTTTAGTCGCATCAAAGACTGTATATTTGGCTGCGCGACTTAAAACGTTCTGCATGGAACCAAAGAAAACAACGATCGCCAAAGGCGCGGCGCCTAATAAGGACATCGTGACATCGGCAAGATAGGGTTTGAAGAAAAAGAAACCAAAAAAGCCGAGGCTGGTTACAAATAAAATTGTAGGAGTCAACAATGCAGTGAAGGTCCAGCCGAACTTACGCACGGCGTTTCCGGAAATAAGCAACGCCGTCACAGTAGCCAGGATGCCAGTCCATATCGTAATCTGATTCATATATAAATTATAATCGCTGGGATTGGGATAAAGCTCTTTTATTTGATGTTTCCATACCACTTCAACAAGGTTGATGACTAAGTTGTATGAAATGACAATTAGGGCGATGCTAAGGAGATATTTCGAACGCAGTAAGTAAGCGAAGCTCGCTCGCATCGACAATTTGCCTACGCTGTCGCGCTGGGTTTTTGTTTCTGCAGGATTATAGTAATTGATATCCGTCAGCACTTCTTTGTTGAGCCAACGAAATAAAACCATCGCAAGCCCCCCGCTTAACAAGACCAAGCTGACTAGCAGTGTCAATGATTGCTCCCATGCATCTGCGCCGAATGGCAAATTGGGGTTATAGGCGTTGCTGCATAAAAAGACGGAAGCTTGACCTGCGGCTACGCCGGAGACGTTCAACCCGATTCCAAATAAGCCGTAGAACCGTTTCGCTTCGCTGATGCGCGTCACTTGATTGGCGAACCCCCAAAACAGCATCGACAAGATGATGTTGCTCCAAAGCTCCGCCATCACATAAAAAGCTGTGAAGCTCCAGTTGCGGAACATTGCGATCATTCCTTTAAATCCGAGTGGGAGGATCGCCTCCAAGGAGTCCGCCATGGCGTGCGGATGCAAGGATTCGCGAATCGGATAGACGAAAAAAGTAAAGACAAAGAAAAAGAGTAGAAATATTGAAATCATGGCGTAGAAAACGGTTTCTCGGGCAAAGCGGTTCGACAAACGGGTGAAGATATACGTGAACAGAAGGGCGCCGGGGAACATCACCCAAACTTTAATGAAGGGGATCACTTCCGCCCCTGAATACTTTGCAGTGACGACCAGGGTGTCTTTCAAATTTCGCAAAACGTGGTAATCGAAAGAAATAAAGAAGAAAATGAGCAACATGGGGACAAGCTTTTTTAGTTCTTGGCGCTTAATCGGCCAAAAAAAAGTCCGCCATCTGCTGAACTGTGGTCCTGAATGAAATTGTGACATACGCCTCAAAGCAATTTATTCGAACACTTTGGTATATACTTATATTCCTTTTGCTTAATTTCTGCAAACCATTTTTTCCGACAGGTCTCGATAAAATAAACAATATCAAGCAGATTAATTCAGTTTAATCATCCATCGTACAGATTTCTTTATATATTAGCAATTAATATTTTCTCTTTGTTTATTTGTAGCGTAGACTGCAGTCTGCGCTTGTTTACGCAGGTTTTAACCTGCGTTTGTTTTTGCGGGTTAAAACCCGCAAAAACAAGCGCAGGTTAAAACCTGTGCAAACAAGCGCAGGCTAAAGCCTACGCTACAAGTGCGTCCGACAGCGCTTCTATTCCAGGCAATTTGCCGAATTCAATATACTCCAAAGCCGCGCCCCCGCCGGTTGAAATATGCGTCATCTTATCCGCCACATGCGCCGCTTCCACCGCGGCCACGGATTCACCGCCTCCGACAATCGTCACTGCGGATAAACTTGCAAGCGCATGTGCGATTGCGTTAGTGCCCGCTGCAAAATTGCTGAACTCAAAAACACCCATAGGGCCATTCCAAAAAACGGTGGCGGCTTTTTGAAGGGCTGCAACATATTGGTGGACAGTTTTTGGACCAATATCGACGCCTTGGAAACCTGAAAGAACGCCTTGCTGCGAGTTGACAACACGCGATGGCGCGTCATTGCTGAAATGCTCCACAACAACATTATCTTGGGGCAGCAGGAATTTTACGCCTAATTTTTGACTTTCCGCCAGAATTTCGCGCGCCTCATCAATGAACGCGTCTTCATGAATTGAGTCCCCGATCGGAATGCCTTGCGCCTTAAAAAAGGTGTAAGCCATGCCGCCTCCAATAAACACTCCATCCACTTTATGCAATAAGGCTTTGAGGGTTCCGATTTTTGTAGATATTTTCGCCCCTCCAATGATGGCGTAAAAGGGTCGAGTCGGATGGAGCAACGCCTGTCCTAGAAACTGAATCTCTTTTTCCATTAGGAATCCAGCGGCGGCCTTTCCTGGAAAATAGCGGGCGATCTCGACGGTGGATGCGTGAGCGCGATGCGCTGTCCCGAATGCATCGTTGATATAGAGATCTCCCAAACCAGCAAGCCGTCTCGCAAAGGAGGGATTAGCGTCGGGTTCTTCTTCTCCGCGATGAAAACGGAGATTCTCCAGCAGCAGCGTCTGTCCCGGCGTTAAATTTTTGGCTAGGCGTTCTGTTTCATTGCCGATGCAATCCGGCGCCATCAATACGGGTTTCCCCAACATTTCCGAAAGGCGTTTGGCGCAGGGAGCTAAGGATAATTGCGGGGTTGGACCTTTGGGGCGGCCTAAATGGCTCATGAGGATGAGGGCTCCGCCTTGATCCAACACATATTTGATTGACGGCAGAGCGGCTGCGATGCGCGCATCGTCAAGAATCCGTCCATCCTTGTCCAGCGGAACATTGAAATCGACGCGCATTAAGACTTTTTGGCCTTTCAACTGCAAGTCGGCGATGGAAAGCTTCTTGGCCATAAGTCACCTCATCGTAGGAGCAAGATGCTTCTGTTGTACAAACTTTTGCGCCTATTGTCAAGTAAAAGTGAGGGGCTAAAGAAGGTAGCCAGGGCGTCCCGCCCTGCTTTGTAGGCAAAAAAAACATTATAATATAAATGCTGCACGAAAGGATAATAAAAAAGCGCGCAGCGTATGGAGTGCGTGCGACTTGTCGCCGCTTTGGTAGACCTCGACTCGTCGAGGTCGAAGCGTAAATCTAAAATATCTAAGAGCTGGCATTTTGAACGTTGAACAGGTCATATTGTCGATAGCAAAACGCTTTCCAGGTTAACGTTAAGCTAGCTTCTAGATGTTTTAGATTCACGCTTCGACCTCGACGAGTCGAGGTCTTCCAAAGCGGCGACAAGTCGCACGCACTCCATACGCTGCGCGCCTTTACGTTGAATTTTAATGTTTGCGCACGAGGTCGAGAAAGTAAAGGTGAATGCTGGGGTCGTCGGTGAGTTCAGGGTGGAAAGTCGCTCCTAGATGATTTCCTTGACGCACTAAAATAGGCTCGTCTTTGTAGCGAGCAAGAACTTGCACGTTGGAATGCGCTTGCCGTATGCGCGGCGCACGGATAAAGACGGCCGGAAAATTCTGAGCGCAATCTTTAGCTAAGCGGAGTTCAACATCCGCCTGAAAAGATTCAACTTGTCGGCCAAAGGCGTTCCTTTCCACAGAGATTTCGATAAGCCCAAAAGGCGTCATCATGCCGTGAATGATCTCACTGGAAATCAAAATCAAACCGGCGCAAGTTCCAAAAACCGGTTTTGTTTTTGCAAAAACAATTAGCGGGTCTCGCAGACCAATATATTGGATTTGACGCATGATCGTGGTGGATTCGCCTCCGGGGATGATCAGCGCGTCGCATCCTTCCAAATCCCGCGGATATCGAACCTCCTTCGCCGAAACATTGAGGACGCGCAGCATATGAATATGCTTTGCAAAGGCCCCCTGTAGAGCCAGTACGCCAATGGTTATACTGCCCGCGGCCATAATCACCAACCTCGGGGGCTCAGAAGCTCTTCTTTTTTAAGATTCTGCGCATCAATCCCTCTCATGGGCTGTTTTAAACCCATTGAGATCTTAGCGAGCATTGGAGGGTCATTATAATAAGTGACGGCTTCTACAATCGCCCTAGCGCGACTAGCGGGGTCTTCAGATTTGAAAATTCCTGATCCAACAAATATGCTTTCCGCTCCTAATTGCATCATTAGAGCCGCGTCGGCGGGAGTGGCGATGCCCCCGGCGGCGAAGTTCGGCACAGGCAATCTGCCTGTATTAGCGACTTGCTCCACCAAATTGTAGGGCGCCGCTAAACGCTTGGCTTCGGCCATCAACTCAGAAAAGTCCATAGTCTTTAAACGGCGAATATCGCGCATCACGGAACGCATATGGCGAACAGCCTCTGAAACATCGCCTGTGCCGGCTTCCCCTTTTGTGCGAATCATGGCGGCGCCCTCGGCAATGCGCCTTAAGGCCTCCCCGAGGTCGCGGCAACCGCAAACAAAGGGGATGCGAAATGCGTGCTTATCGATGTGATTTTCATCATCCGCAGGAGTTAGAACTTCGCTTTCGTCGATAAAATCGATAAACAGAGCTTCTAGAATTTGAGCTTCGGCGAAGTGTCCAATGCGACACTTAGCCATCACTGGAATGGACACCGATTCTTGAATGCGTTGAATGAGTTCCGGGGCCGACATGCGCGCGACTCCGCCTTCGGTCCTGATGTCGGATGGAATGCGTTCCAGCGCCATTACAGCGACAGCCCCCGCCTCCTCGGCGATGCGAGCCTGTTCGGGGGAAACGACGTCCATAATGACGCCGCCTTTCAGCATTTCAGCTAGACCTACTTTCACTTCAAAAGAGGCTTTTTCAGGACGAGCGTTTGTTTTGTTGTCCATAATGTTCTCCAATTAGTTAGAGGGCGGCGAACGGGTTCGAGACTTGGGAAAAAAGGTTGCCCTGCTTGCGGCGTTTGATTTCGGAGCGCAGGGAAAAAAGCAGATCTTGGTCAAATTCCTGGCGAGCCGCCCACAATAAGTACTGCAAAGGAATTTCTTTTAAAAAGCGTCCTTTATGTTTGCCTAGCGGCATATGTTTAAATAAAATCGGCTTTGAAAGCGCCTCGAACACCTGCTCTGTGGTTTTATAGTCTTTAATCAACTGTTTGAACACTTCCACATTTACAATGACATCGCTCATGGCGCGGTGAGCGCCCTCCGCTTCAATATTGAAATGCTTGCGCAATTGTTCTAAAGAATTCACAGGGCTGCCTCCATAAAGGCGAGCCATACGCAATGTATCCAAAGAACGGTTTTGTTGAATTGTGCATTCCAAGCCTGCGCGTTCCGCCGCGTTGACCACCAATTGAATATCAAATCCTATTCCATGTCCAATAATGATATGTTTGCCAATGAGCGCGAGCAGTTCAGGCAACACTTGTTTAATTGTTGGCTTATTAGCGACCATTTCTTGGGTGATGTGATGGATGGCGGTGGAGGATTCGGGGATCACGCATTCCGGATCGACCAGAGCCTCAAACCCGCCAAGCGTTTCATTCACTGTAAAGAGAACGGCGGCGACTTCAATGATTCGATCTTGCTTGGGGTCCAAGCCTGTTGTTTCGCAGTCAAGGCATACAAACAGTTCTTTTTTAATATCCGCCATACTATGCCTCGTCTTTGATAGCGTCTAGGAGCATTTGGATCAGCTCTTTGCGCCCAATATTTTTAGTTGTAGAATAATGTATGTAGTGTAAATTCCGCACATCCAATTCTTCAAGGATTTTTAACGTATTGGCTTTCTTTTCATTCTGTTTGACTTTATCCACTTTTGTAAAAACGAAGATCATCGCTTTTTGGTTATGGGCGATCCACTCCAAGAGGAGACGGTCATCCTCATTAGGAAGGCGACGAATATCAAATAAAAACAATATCACTTTTAACGATTCACGTTTTTCCAAATAGCTTTGTATGAGCGGCCCCCACTGCTTTCGCACCTGCAACGGGACGTTTGCATAACCGTAGCCGGGCAAATCGACAAAAGCCAGCCGATCGTCTAAGGTAAAAAAATTCACTGCTTGTGTTTTGCCTGGAGTACTGGAAGTTTTGACGAGTCCTTTGCTTTGAAAAAGATGATTCAACAGGCTTGATTTGCCGACATTTGAGCGCCCTACGACGGCGATTTCCGGCAAAATGTCGCCGGACAAATCACGCAGGACAGGGTAATCCTTAGGATATACAGCGGTTTTGATGAATTTCGCATTTTTAAAAACATATAAAGTCATGATCTATTGCAATATGCCTGCTGTTATTAGGGCCGTGTGAAAGATTTACCCGAATGCAATCGGGAGGCAATAGTTGCGCGATGCGCTCCGACCATTCAACGCAACAAACGCCGTCTGCAAAAAAATATTCATCAAACCCCATGCTTAAAAATTCGTCGGCGTCACGCAAGCGATAGAGGTCGAAATGATAAACGGTCTTTGAACCCTGATAAATATTAAGGTGCGCAAATGTAGGGCTTGCAACTTGGTTGGAGTCGATATCAAAAGCCGTTGCAAGGCCCTTAATAAAAGTTGTTTTGCCTGCGGCTAGGTCGCCAAAAAAACAGACAACGCTTCCGCCTGAAAGGCTTCGTCCAAAGCAATTTCCCAAAGCCAGCGTTTCCGCTTCGGAGTGCGCTATATATTTCCCCATAATTTAGCGCGCGTTTTAGATAAAAAAATGTCTTCTAACGTTTATGCCGAGATATCGGCGTTAAACTAAATTTTTTGCAACACCCCCGGATGGGGGTGAGGGCATGTAGCCCAGGCCAAGCGAAAGCGCAGCCCTGGGTTGATCAGATTAAATGATGCACCCCGGATGGGGTGCGGGTCTTGCCTATTGCCAGCGACATCTAATCCATTCTATGTTTCAATTTGAGCGCATTGAATATAGTCACGCACCGGCCCGCACCCCGTCCGGGGTGCATCATTTAATCCAATCAACCCAGGGCTGCGCTTTCGCTTGCCCTGGGCTACATGCCCTCACCCCCATTCGGGGGTACAGAAAATTTAAATTAATATCTATTTTCTGTGAGTTTTACTCCAGCCATTGTTCAATGTAGGGCGAAAATTCTTCACAATCGGCAAGGGATTCCACGAAACTGGAAACTTTATCTTCCGCAAGCTGCTTCTGGAGAAACGCTAAAAAATGTTCTTCAATGGAATAAGAGTTTTGACTTTGCACTTCAACCAGTGTGAGAGGTTTTAAGTAATTCTGTTTGAAGTCCTGAATGACCGCTTCCTTGCTATTGAATAGTTTCCCGCTTATGACTGAAGAAAATACGACTTTCGTAAGAGGCGGTTTAGGTTTTGCTTGCGGGATATAATTGCGGATCACTTCAGCGTCTTCGGAAACAAAAAACCGCTTCACGCGCAGTCCGCCAATGCGTTCAGTGTTTTCCGGACAGCGCGAAACCCAATCATATATCGCATCCTGAGGATTTGGGTGCGTATTGTCTCCAAACACCTTGCCAGTGAAGGGACAAATATAAATTTTCAGTGTTTGCTCGTTCACGCTCGCTGTATGGAAACCGATTTTAATGTCTGTTTCATGCCAAAGCTTAGACGCTAAACCTAGAATTCGAACCGCATCTTCAGCGCTTTGGTAAATCATTTTTTCTTTTGGAAATAATACCGGGTGAAGATTAAATTTTTTTTCAATATAATGCAAATAAGCGCTAATCAGTTCCGTCGAAGGATTTTTACGAAGAAAATCCGTTAATTCTTCCCTAAGTTCTTTAGTAATAATCTCATTTATCATTTTGACCTCTTCCAAGTAAAAAATGCGATGGTCGAATTAAATATAACATGGTATGTAGATTACCTTGTTATGCAATTATTGAGCAAGGGGAATGTTATGCTGAAAATTAAAGAAGTCAAAGTCCAAGGTTATAAGAAAATAATCGAAGCGTCGGATGAAACTTCAAAATTGCATTGCTTTATCGCCATTCACGATACAACCCTCGGTCCTGCTTTAGGGGGAACGCGCATGTACCCCTATAGCAGAAAACAGGACGCGCTGGAAGATGCGCTCCGTCTGGCCAAAGGCATGACATACAAATCCGCCCTGGCGGAAGATGGACTGGGAGGAGGAAAAAGCGTCATCATCGGCAATCCAATTACAGACAAAACGCCAGCGTTGCTGCTCGCCTTTGCCGAGGCGGTCAACTCTCTTGATGGCGACTATATTGCAGCGGAAGATATGGGCACCTCCCCGGAAGACATGCTCATCATGCGGAAAAAAACTCCCTATGTAGTGGCGTTGCCTACAGAAAAAAGCAGCGGCGATCCAAGCCACTACACAGCCAGAGGAGTGTTTCACGGTTTGCAAGCCGTCGCCCAAAAACTATGGGGCGACCGTTCCCTTAAACATAAACGAATCGCTATTCAAGGGCTGGGTCATGTCGGAGGAAAATTAGCCGGAATCCTTTTTTGGGAAGGAGCGGACTTAATCCTCAGCGACATAGATGAACAATTGCTGCATGCAACGGCGCTGCGCTATGGAGCTGAAACAAGATCTCCGAGCGATATTTATCAAGTGGATTGCGACATTCTTTGTCCATGCGCGATGGGAGCAAGCATCAATGACGCGACGACGTCAAAACTGCGCTGCAAGGCAGTCGCAGGCGCAGCGAACAACCAACTGGCCTTGCCTGAACACGGATTAAAGTTAATGGAAAAAAAAATTCTGTATGCGCCTGACTACCTCATTAATTCCGGGGGCATCATTAATGTTGCAACTGAATTGGAGCCTAATGGTTACGATCCAAAGTTGGCCAGAGATCGTGTTGAACATATCTATGAGAGGTTGCTGCATCTGTTTGACAAGGCTGAACGGCAGCGTAAACCTGCGAGCCAGGTCGCCGATGAAATCGCCGAATACAATCTAAAGCATCTTATTGGTAAAAGGAAGGTCCCATTAATATTTAATAGATGAGAAATGCCATTTTTGGAATAATTGGTCGATGCCGAAGAAAAAAAACTTAATACAGTTATTGTCAGGATAGGCAGGATGAGAATATAGAATAAACCCAGCAATCTCTAGAGGGAGCTGAAAAATTCACAAAAAATCCTTCTCTGCGTCATCGCGTCTCTGCGTAAAATGCCTCCACAAGCAATTCAACGCAAAGGCGCAGAGACGCGAAGACGCAGAGAAGGATTTTTTTGTGAATTTTTCAACTCCCTTTCCATCCTGCCTATCCTGACAATAACTTTATTACGTATGTTGTTTTTCTTACATAATCAAAAACGCTCAAGGTGCAGATGCAAAGCGCGATGAATCTATTAATTGAAAAGTTCGACCACGCAGTGCGAAAGGCTTTCCCACAGCTGCTGGAGACGCCTCCCATCGAGATCGTTCAAAGTTCTCAAGAGAAATTCGGACATTACCAATGCAATTCGGCGATGAAATTATCGAAGTTGTGTCAACAAAACCCGCGCCAGGTTGCGGAAAATATTGTTCGTCATGTTCAGCTGACCGCCGAGAATGGACAACCAATGATTTCACGCCTAGATATTGCAGGACCTGGTTTCATCAACATCACGCTCGACCCAGGTTACATCACTGAAGCCGTTCAGGATATTTTGGATAAACCGCATTTGGGAATCCCTTTTCCTTCAAAAAAACAGCGCATAATCGTCGATTTTTCTTCACCTAACACAGCTAAAGAGATGCATGTCGGCCATTTACGCTCCACAATCATCGGCGATTGCCTGGCTCGGCTTTTTGAATTCTTAGGACACCATGTGTTGCGGCTTAATCATGTCGGCGATTGGGGCACCGCGTTTGGAATGCTGATCGTTTACATGCAAGACGCTTGTCCCGAGATCCTTACAGGAAAGCGCGAGACGGACCTTAAACACCTGATGGAATGTTATAAAAACGCCAAACAGCGCTTTGACGATGATCCGCTTTTTAAGAAGCGCTCCCAACTTCAAGTTGTAGCCTTGCAGGGAGGCGACCCAGCGGCCTTAGAAGCATGGAAAATCATTTGCAGAATTTCACGAGAAGCCTATCAAGAAATTTATAATCTATTGGATGTTAAGCTGACGGAACGGGGAGAATCTTTTTATAATCCTGTCCTGGCGGATCTTGTTCTAGACCTAGAAGCTAAAGGGTTGATCCAAATTTCCGACGGAGCTAAATGCATTTTTTTGGAAGGCTTTCAAAACCGGGAAGGAGAAACGCTGCCGTTAATGATTCAAAAGTCGGATGGCGGCTTCACCTATGACGCCACCGACATGGCGGCGATCAGACATCGCATCGAAGTGGAAAAAGCGGACCGCATCATCTATGTGACGGATGCGGGTCAAAGCACGCATTTTCAGATGATTTTTAAAGCCGCTGAAAAAGCGGGATATCTTGATCCGCATAAAGTCAAAGTCGACCATGTCCCATTCGGCCTCGTTTTAGGGATGGATGGAAAAAAATTCCGCACGCGCTCCGGCGAAACGGAACGACTTAAAGATCTGCTTCACGCTGGCGTTGAAGAGGCTAAAAAAATTTTACTGGAAAAAACTCCTAATCTGGATGCGAAGGAGCGAGATGCGCTGGCTCACGCTTTGGGAATTGGAGCCATTAAATATTCCGATTTAGCCTGCCACCGCGCCAGCGATTACACCTTCAGTTACGAACGAATGTTGAAATTTGAAGGCAATACGGCGGCGTTCCTTATGTATGCCTATGTGCGGGTAGCGGGCATCAAACGCAAGGTGCAAATCGATATGGACGCATTGCGCAAAAAGGATCGCATCCAACTCGAACACCCTTCAGAAATCGCCTTAGGGCTGCATCTTATGCAATTTAGCGAAACATTAGATCAAGTTTCACGCGAATTGCTGCCCAACCGGCTCACAGATTATCTGTATGGATTAGCCGAAAAATTCAACGCTTTTTTCCGCGATTGCCGCGTAGAAGGATCTCCACAGCAAAACGCGCGCTTGCTTCTTTGCGAAGCCGTCGCTTGTACAATGCGGCAGGGACTCGAAATACTCGGCCTCAAAACCGTGGAACGGATGTAGTTGTGTAAAAAAAATAATGTCAGGATAGGCAGGATGTGGAATAAATTTCGTTCCTAGTACACTGTAAAGTTCGATGTCTTAATCATTTTTGCTCATTTTTTCCCTCATTCTGTAGCCCACACTAAGGTGTAGAGAGCCCAAGCGAGCGGAACCGCAGGTGTGGGAACCGATGAAAATAAGACCTAACCAGGGACTGGTTCTTCTTTTTTGTCTTTTTTGCTTTTTTTACAGAAAAATATTTAAACGTTCGATTTTAAAAAGAGGAAAAAAAGATAAAAATGATGAACTGGTCCCCAGTTAGATCGTGCATTCATTGGTTCCCACACCTGCGGTTTCGCTCGCTAGGCTCGCTACACCTTAGTGTGGGCTACATAATGAGAAAAAAAATGATGCAAAAATGATTAAGACATCGAACTTTTTGTCTTACCTAGGAACGAAATTTATTCCACTATCCTGCCTATCCTGAAATTATTTTTTTACCGGATTCAATGCAACGCCCGCAATTCTTCGATGATCGCCCTTGCAATGCGCGGCGACCAGAGATAACTCAAATGACCTAGACGCCTAAAGGTGCGATATTTTACGTTGTCCGCTTCCACCTGTTCATTGACGCCGCGCGTTGCGGATATCAGCGGACGCACAACAATGTCCGTGTTGCTGCCCATATGACAAAAACGAACATCCTTCGCCGCTTTGATCTTGTCTTCCAACTGCATGACAAAGGGCGAATGATGACGCATCTGCCGCGCACATTCTCCAAAACCCAACATAGCCATCTTTGTGCCGTGCAACGGAGAACCCAGCGTGATGACTTGCCTAATTTTGACATTCCCCTCCAACGGCTCGCCCGCGGCGCAAAATGAACTGACAAGGCCTCCCATGGAATGACCGATCAATGTAATTTCCTTACAGCCGGTATCTTGCGCTATTTGCCCTATTTTGGTTCGAACAACTGTAGAATAATGCTCAATCGATCTTAATGGAGAACCAAGATTCACAGTGTAGATCGGGCCGAATTCACCCGCCTTGTTGAGCCGCCTGCGCAAATAATGCCAAGCCGCGCTGTCGTGGCAATAGCCATGAACCATCAGAATTGGGCGTTTATTGGTCTGTTGCGGGTGAGGATCAAACCATGTCCCCAAAATAGGAAATGTAACCGCCGCCGCCAAAAAAGCGCCCACCTCCACGACAGAGGCGACAAAATAATCAAGGATAAGCCGCCGCGCCGTCGCTGAAACAACAACCAGCGGAGCGCTTAACAAAGCGGCCGCCGCAATGATGGTTGCAACGACGGCTACGGCGGCCATTGATGTAGTTAAGGCAACCGTGATCGACGCCGCCGCGCCGGCGACGAGAAGCGCCGCGGCCAACCATCTCCATACGCAACAAGCCGCTGACTGAACGCGCCGCTCTCGTCCCCCTAAATTTGAAGATCCAAGCGGCGGTTGGCGAGACTGAAAACCATCTGAAAAAATAGGCGTAGGCGCCATGGCGATTAAAACGTCAGGTTGCATGCATCGCTCCAATGCGCTTCAGGATGGGAGACAGCTCGCTGATAAGGGTCGCTGCGCGATGATCCCAAGTATGCCCTTCATGCACGATTTTCTGTCCATTTTTCACTAAAACAAGCCGCTTCTCTTCATCATGCAAATAAGCGTTTATTTCTCTGTTGATCTCTTCCCAACGGCCATGATGATAAAAAAGAATGCTGTCGCCGTGCTTGAAATTGTCATGCATGTAGAGGTTGTCATTCGTGACGACTGCGGCTCCGGATGCAATGCCGGCGAAAATGCGCTCATGCGCTCCATTTTTTATGGTGGGGCAACTGTTCAAAACGACCTTGCTTTGCCGCATCAATTTGAGGGCTTGATCGTATGATACGGCGTCATGCGTTAATATGTTGCGGGATTGTCCCAAATGTTTTTTCCAGCCCTCGGCGCCGGCGCCGAATACGTGCACTTGAGCGTCTTTAATTCCCTTGAGAAGATCCACGCGATCCCTTCCGTTAACGTAATCTTCCAACTGATCCAACGCCATTACAAAATCTATCTTAGCTGGATCCAATCCCATTGGGGAACGCGTTTGCCTATCCAACGCCAGGGCCAACGCCTGCACGCATGGGATGTCGCGTTCCGACAATATGATTTCAGCCGCCTCTTCCAAAGCCTTACATAACGCGGTTTCAAAGGTCTTTTTCCATGTTTTTCGCACTTGCTCATAATCAATAAAAGACGCCAACATCAGCGCTTCGAAGGGCCTCTCATCCAATGGAGTCGGCGGAATAATGAGTTCTTTATCAACTCCATGAGGCATAAATAAGGAGTTTTGAAAATTCAGCCCTTGAAAAAAATCGCAATAAAAACGATCGACGCAGGTGATGACGGAATAAGGGCTTCGAATAAGCGCCAAATAATGCTGCGGAGCGTCAACAAGGCAGGCCACATGGGGTATGCGAATCAAATTACAAAAAAAACGCCCTTCCTCATCCGGCAGCAAACCATTGAATGATAACGTGCATTCAGGCTTATTCCGAAGAAGTTCATCAATAAAGAGTTGAGGCTGATCACGTTGCGCTTCCAATACGCGACAGCTTACACCCGTACGCGTTAAAGCCGCAGCCAAACTTTGCGTAAAGTGGTGCAGCACCTGATATTGACTCCGAGGAGGCATAAATACATCAATGCGTTCGATCATCATATCGCTCCATTAGGAACTGTGCAATAGTTCCTTATTTCATCGGAAGCCACTTTCGACGGACTCCCATGGATTTGGCTTTTCTAGTTTTATCATGTTTCGTTTGGGATTGGGACGCCTGTTTGATTTTTGCATCTTCCCCTAAAACTGCATATATTTGCGCTTCTAATTTTTCTTTATCTTTTTTTAATCGTTCGATTTCCGGCCCTAAAAGGGAGTCTATATAACCCTTTATTGTGTTTCGACCGATGCCGCCGATGGCGTAGGCCTCTTCCAATTTCGCCTCAAGGTCTTGCTGAAGATCGCGCATCTTCTCAAACATCTGTTTAAGCTGTAACTCGGACGAGGGTTCCTGAGGAATGGTTTTCGGTTTCGGTTTCTCCTTTGACTCTGAGGCTGGAGCTGGCATTATTTTAGGCGTTTCTTTTTTTGAGGGCTGAGTCGGGAGCGCAGGGAAAGGCCCCTCTTTTTTTTTCTTGCCAGCGGCCTGCGCGCGCCTGGCGGCGGATTGAAAAATATTAGCGTCGCGATCTTTTTTCATCTCTTCCACGCCCTCGTATTATAATACTAATCTATTATTAAAATTTCAATTGAAAATAAAAGGTCTAATGGCGCATACTACCATACAATAATGAGGTTTTTACAAAAAAAGGACAGCAGATGACATATTTGGAAGAATTTCAAAAGCAGATTAACAATCGCGACTTCTCGAAGTTCTTGCAGCTCTGGGAAGAGTATTGTACAAGTGATGAAGTGGACGTGGAGGAATTTCTTTATTTATTAAAAACAATAAAAACTTCCGACTTCGCTAAACCTTTCGGAAAAATCATCGAAACCGCACTGCCGCTCTGGCAAACGATCCTAGACAAATCTTCTTCATATAATATACTCAAACTGCTCATAGATCTCCAGATCACCAACTCTCCCGCCTTAGGCGATTTAGCCTTTCAAGCGCTCCAAGAAAAACATGGAACCGACCCGCAATTCAATGAATGGCTGCGCCTGGTCGGCATGCGCACTCGTGAAAACTTCCAGGGAGCCATTTCCAATTACGACCTCTTAAAGCATATGCAGAAGGGGAAATTTGTATTTCATGCAGGCGGGTGGGGCGCAGGAGAAATCATCGATCTTTCTCCAATACGGCAACAAGTGTCGATCGAATTTGAAAACGTTACAGGCCGTAAGGATCTTACCTTCGACAACGCTTTCAGGGCGTTGGCTCCGCTTGATGATCGCAACTTTTTAGCTCGCCGTTTCGCCGACGCCGATCTTTTAGAACAAGAAGCTCGGAAAGATCCTTTATGGATCATTAAACTGCTTCTGTCTGATCTAGGACCAAAAACGGCGGCGGAAATCAAAGATGAATTATGCGATTTAGTCATTCCTGAAAAAGATTGGGCGAAATGGTGGCAAGGCGCGCGCGCTAAATTAAAAAAAGATCCTATGATTGAGTCTCCTTCCGCTTTGGGCAACCCTTTTCGCCTAAGATTGGCGGAACAATCCCAAGAAGAACGCCTTGTTAGAGCTATTCAGCACAAAACAAAGGTTCATGACATCATCCAAGCCGCCTACAGTTTCTTACGAGATCTTCCCAAATCACGCAAAAATCAAGACGTCAAAAACTCTTTGCGAGACAAACTGCTCAAAGAACTGGAAAACCCAGAATTGACTCCTCAAGAAGAGCTGCAAACCTGCATCTGCTTGGAAAGCCAGTTCGGCCATCACGTGGAGGGACGTGCAACGAAAGATCTGATCCAACGCTTGGAAAACATAGAAGCGGCCATTCAGGAAATTGACATCGTCGCTTTAAAAAAACTCGCCCTCACTCTAGTTAAAGAGAATCGCAACGACTGGATCCCCCTCTTTTTGAATTTAATGTATTCGATTAAGCATAGCGCTTTACGCGACTATATCTTAAAAGAATTACATCAGCAGGATAAGGATGACAAGTTGCTGAAAGGCGAGTTGCAAAAATTGTTGCATCAGCCTGAAACGCATTCTGATTATTTCATATGGTATTTCCAAAAGATCGTTAATAAGGACGGAGACTCGCTGCCTTTTAGTGATAAAAAAGGCGCCTGCATGCTTTTTGAAGCCTTTTTGGTGTTGATGAATCGTTTAGAAAATAAGCCGGAGCATCGCGATCTAGTCAAAAAAATGTATGTTTTGCTTTCCGGCAAACGGTATGCTGTTGTTCGCGCCATTTTCGCCAATGCTGATTTATCATCCGTCAAGGAATTTCTGTTGCTGGCTTCGAAATGTCAAATTTTCACCGATCACGATATGAAAATTCTACACTCGTTGGCGGCCGTCGTGCACCCATCCTTAGCCAAGGATAAGCAAAGCGAACAGCAAAAAGCCAACGAGTCTATTATATGGACTACTGAAGAGGCCTATCAGCGTATCCAGGAACAGGTGCGGCATATCGGAACAATTGAAATGGTGGAAAATGCGCGTGAAATTGAAGCCGCCCGCGCTCATGGCGATTTACGCGAAAATTCAGAGTACAAGTTCGCTTTAGAAAAACGTTCTCGCTTGCAGCAGCAGCTAAAGACTTTATCCAATCAGATTAAAAACGCACGCGTCATCACTAAGGAAGATGTCTATCTCGATGAGGTCGGCGTTGGAAGCGTAGTCGATGTGACAGATTCCAAAGGGAACAAAAGCACTTATACAATCTTAGGCCCTTGGGACGCCGACGCCGATCGCAACATTCTCTCTTTTCAATCAAAGCTGGCTCAGGCATTGTTAGGTTGTAAAAAAGGCGGCTCCGTGGAGTTCCGCGGCGATAAATTTACGGTGACAAACCTTAAAAGCTGCATTAAATAAAAGGCATTGTTCCCTTTACTAAGAAAGAACTCTGTCACCTCTCTGTGTGCTCTGTGATCTCTGTGGTTGATAAAAAGCTCGAAACGTTTTTATCAACCACAGAGATCACAGAGCGCACAGAGAGGGGATTCTAGTGACCGAAAAGGTGAACAAGGCCAAAGAAAGGCGCGAATGGAAATCGTCATTGCAAGCAACAACGTGCATAAAATCCGAGAGTTCCGCGAGATGCTCAAAGCCATTAAGGGCGTGGACGTTTTTTCACTGCTTAATTTTCCTAAATATGAGCCTCTGGAGGAAACAGGAGCTACATTTCAAGAAAACGCCCAACTCAAGGCGCGCCATGCCGCGGTTCATTTAAAAAAATGGGTCTTGGCTGATGATTCAGGTTTGGTTGTGCCGCCGTTGCAGGGCTCTCCCGGCGTCCATTCAAAACGCTATGCCGGCCCCGAAGCGACGGACGCCGACAATCGCAAAAAGCTGCTGCGCGAGATGCAACATTTAACAGGTCTGCAGCGTTGCGCCTACTTTGAATGCTGCCTAGTCCTGTGCGATCCAAGCGGCTCGGAAAAATGTGTGAGCGGCATCTGTGAAGGACATATTTTAACTGAAGAACGCGGCCGGAACGGATTTGGTTATGACTCTCTTTTTGTTAAAAATGATTACGATAAAACATTTGCCGAGATCACGGAAGCTGTCAAAAATCGCATTTCTCATCGCTGCAAAGCTTTTGAAAAACTTCGCATCATCCTCGAAGGCCTGGCGGTCGCAGAATAATGCACTACTATATCGACGGTTACAACCTGCTATTCCGTCATTATGGCGTCAGTGATGATTTCGCAAAGGATCGTCAGGGATTGATTGAAGAACTAAGCAAAATGGTCCAACTCCTAGAATTGAATGTCACTCTGGTCTTCGATGCCCAGCACCAGCATGAAGGGAGCTCACGCTCCCATTTTCAGCGGCTCGAAATTGTTTTTTCCGCTCACGGAGAAACCGCTGATGAATTAATTTTACACATGATCAAGTCAGAGCTGCATCCAAACAAAAAAACAGTCGTCACTTCTGATAAAAAATTAGCATGGTTTGCACGGCGTTGCGCCGCCAAAACAGAATCCATTGAACACTTTGTCGACTGGCTGAATAAGCGTCATCATAATAAACTGCAGCAGTTAAAACGAATTCCCGAATTAAAAAAAACCGTCAAACCAACGCCAAAAAAAATAAAGCCTCTTCCAACAGATCATCCTGAAGCCTGTTTTGATTTCTATCTTGAACTCTTTCAAAAAGAAATTGAGGCGCAAGTTCCTCATGAATCTTCAGGGGAACCCATCAGGAAAAAGGGAAAGCCATTAAAGCATCGGCCTACTGAAAAGCCGCTTTCAGAAGTGGAGCGGTGGCGCCAGATTTTCGAAAATCGGCTTGATGGCGGCGATGAAGAATCTAAAAATTAAGACAACGTTCTTTCGCGCAGCGTGTGGAGTGCGTGCGACTTGTCGCCGCTTTGGAAGATCTCGACTTGTCGAGGTCGAAGCGTAAATCTAAAATACCTAAAAGTTGGCATTTTGAACGTTGAATAGGTCATATTGTCGATAGCAAAACGCTTTCCAGCTTAACGTTACGCTAGCTTCTAGATGTTTTAGATTCACGCTTCGACCTCGACAAGTCGAGGTCTTCCAAAGCGGCGACAAGTCGCACGCACTCCAAACGCTGCGCGAAAGGAAAGATTCTATTTTGCTTATCCTTAAATTACGCAATTTTTTAATATATAATTATATCTTATCTATTTACTTTTATTTATTTATCGTATATTCTTTTGTTTTTTATATCAGGAGATTTTAAATGTCAGATTTTGCTCTTAGTCCAGAACACTATACTCTAAAAAACGCCCTGCTCTGGGGAAATTGCGTCGAACATGGCAAGATGGCGTCGCAGGGCAACTGTTGCAATTGCACTGTACATGTTATTATTGTAGCGTTAGAGTGTTTACCTGGTGTTGGTCAAATTATCTCTATTTTTGAAATGATCATCGTCAGATGTTGTTGCAAACCCTCCCCTAAACCCAATTTATCTCATATAAAAATCACCCCAAAGTCACCAGAAAATATCTCTCATATCGCATTAGATAACCTCCTTCTCCCAAAGAAGAATCTAAAGATAGACATTCATAATATTGAGGATGAAGAAGAAGAAATTGAAGTAGTCGATGTACCTGAAGATGCAGATCCCGTAAACAATAATTCCGCGCCCGGAAACGCGCCAAGTGCAACGCCTACGGAAAATAAAAAAACTGAAATCATTATAAACGACAATATAAAAACGCCTCCTCCTGCTCCTAAACCACTGGAAACGCCGCCCGCCGCTCCAAAAAAAGTTCCTAACATTTTTAAAGATGTCGAGGAGCTCTGCGAAAACATCATTACCAACATGTATAAAGTAAAATCTCCACTTCTTGTTCAAGCTAAATTTAAGGCCTTAAACATGCAATGTGATTTAGCTGTAAATCTTCTTACAGAATTAATAGACGCATTCAACGAAGATCGTTACCGCAGGAAATACAAACATCCGCAAGACGCCAAGAGAAGCGAAGTCTCCTGCAACATCAAATTTAAAGACCAAGTGCCTGCCTACTTCGCCAATGACAAAGGCGAATATTGTGACTTTGAAAGAAAATATCTTGCAATGGCAGGAATCCGCAATCTGCTATTTGTTGGACCAAAAATCATTGATGAACTTTATACTCTTAGATTCTTAGGCGGCAAACATCATTATCCTCCAGGAGCTGGATTAAATGCCTTTGAATATTATACTGGAAACACAATCGACTTAGATACTCCGTTGGATGATTCAATTAAAAATGACCAAGAAGCAATTAAACAAGCTGTGATTTTAATAAAGGCATTTATAAAAAAATGCAATATCACTGAACCCGACGTGATAGCTAAGCGCAAATTATACATGGATCCTGTCATCGTTCCCATGTCAACAGATAATTTAGATCGCTCAAACTATGGCGTTTGGAAATATAAACAATATGGCTCTAAAAAAATTCATTACGTTGTAAATGTTCCTTCAAATATGGATTTAACAACCTCTATTGCATTATTATTTCCTTATCAGATGGCCGAATTAGTTCATCTGGAAAAAGAAAAGAATGGGGGCAAGTTGAGCCAGGAATTTCTGGATGATTTCTTTGAAAATGCAATATCAGACAAATGCTATAACGACAAAATTGCAACATTTGCATTATTTTACGCTGACTATAAATCAAAATTAGAAAAACCCGCCATTTCCGGTATAGAAAATCTTAGAAATAGGATTGAGAAGGGAGAATGTGGTCCCGCATTGCAGAAAATGGGATTTGATGCGGCGTTGAAAAGCGCGCTAACTCGACAGGATTTGATCTCTATTCTTGATATGCATCGTGATGATGCGGACTGGACAAATAATGATCTTAGTTTCTTCAAGAATTTGTTAAGCGGTTATTTAGGGCAAATGCTGTATCGTACGGATGCGGAAAGCGATGCTTGTCTTTTTAATGATGCTGTTTTAAAGACTTTTATTGCTGATTATAAAGAATACATAAAGAGCTTACTTGATGACTAATGTGTATTGAGGTACGTCCTCCCCCTAGGCCTGACCTGGGCTG
>JABDEO010000023.1 GCA_013287015.1 Chlamydiota bacterium | reverse complement strand
AACAACCCAAGATTGATTATGGGGATTCCAGAGATGCCATCCAGCGCCATAAGGATCATTGTTCCAGTTTTGGAAGATAGTGGTCATCGGCGTAGGAACAGCGATCTTGTGAAGCTCTGAAAGTTCTTTTGTTAATTCAGTATTCATTTCTTTTGGCGTTATGTGATCGCGAATGTATTCCTTTTTATCGGTAAATGTTTCCTTGACGCTGTCAAAGGCGCTGTGTGGATAAAATCCTTCCCAAAAGTCAACAGCGATTCCATCATTATAACTTGCCATCAGCAGCCCTTTGCGTTTTCCGTTGGAGGGATTTGACTCAACGCCAAAATAATAACATTGACGAAGAGGAAGGTCTGTTCTAGATGGCCCATAGAACAATCCTAACTTTGTCCACCACTCCTCATCATACCAAAGAAACACCTTGGAGGCGTATGCGGGATCGACGCGTTTGAGATCGTCAACGAGCTGTTGATGGGAAAACATAAAGCTGTCGCAATCCAACAGCTGGATGGCGCGTTTCGGCATAGCTAGGATGACATGTCTAGCATAATGGCTTCCTTCGCCTTGCGGAGTCTTGTAAAATATCTGAATGAGCTTTTCACCATCTTTTTGAATCTCTTTCAGCAAGGTCGCTTGCGTATTTAAACTGAGCCGTCCTTCATTTTTGACGAAAAGATCAGCCATTTTTTTGGGAAGGCTGTCAAACCCCTCTTTAAGCTTATAAAACTTCACATCGGAGTTATACTTAGAAAAAGAAACGATGGCGTCATAGGCATTCCAATTGCTTGTTCCGGTATTATATCCACCGGCATCCCGGATGAGGTTATAGGCCTCAATGCTCAGTTGACTCATTAATAAGTTCCAAAAACCAATCTTCCAGACTGGCTGGCCGCGATATTCAGCTGTTTTCAGGTATTCACGGATTTCCGGCTGCGTCATGTTGGCTATAGTAGGAAATGTCCTATGGATAGCCATCATCATCAGTTCTCGGCTTGATTTTCCCTTTTCGTCTTCTCTTAAGATATAGGGTATTTTCTCTGGTTTATCTTTGTAATCTGTTGGTTTAAGATGAACCCTGCGAGTATAAATAATGTTTTCTGTACTGTCGTAATCAAAAAACTCGGGAGTGAGATTGAAATAACGAATAAGCCCGTAGACGCATTCTTGTTGAGGCAAAAAACGCATGCCGCCAAGTTCGGCGCATAGATCTGGAGCCTCAGGCAGAACAAGAGAGAATAGCCTTCCTCCAATTCGATTGCTGGATTCCAATAGGCAGATCTTTTTTTCTTTTGAATGTTCTGACAATCGCCACGCGGAATAGGCGCCAGCCGCACCCCCGCCAATGACAACGATATCATAAAGCTCCGCAAAACAACATGTAGAAGAAAAAAACCAGCTAATTGACAAGAAATAACATGTTAATTTTTTCCACATCGCTTAAACTTTTGTATTATTGTTTCACTATAATTTTTGGGTTTGTAGCGTAGACTTCAGTCTGCGCTTGTTTGCGCAGGTTTTAACCTGCGCTTGTTTTTGCGGGTTTTAACCCGCAAATAAAAACTACTGTAAGGGTACGCTTCGGCCTTGTCCACTAAAAAGAGGTTGTATTGCCTCATGCTTTATTGAAGCGCCGCAAGTCTGACTTGCGGGTTAAAACCCGCAAAAACAAGCGCAGACTAAAGTCTACGCTACGTTCGTATTTTTCTAGCATTTTGAAAACTGAATTGTTATGCTCGAGGGGCTTGAACCCCAGTGGAGGATTACATGAAATCTATACTTCTTACAGTATGCTTGATAATGGTCTCTTTTTCAAATCAACAACCATTAGGTGCAGATGTGAACCAAAAAAAAACTTCAGACTCTTCTTTTACAGGAGTTTATGCAGCGTCGCTGACGCCTATGCACGACGATTTCAGCTGCAATTGTGAGGAACTGGCTAACCATTGCAATGATTTAATGCACAGAGGTTGTAGAGGCATTGTTCTTTTTGGCACCACTGGAGAAGGTCCTTCATTTTCTGTGGCTGAACGTGAAGACGCTGTAAAAGACCTAATCAAATTGGGAGTTGATCCCCAAAAATTGATCATAGGAATAAGTTGCACTGCCATCGACGACGCTGTAAAATTGGCCTCCACAGCTATGGATCAAAATTGCTCAGCCGTTCTGATTGCACCGCCTTTTTTTTATAAAAATGTAGACGATGCCGGAGTGGTGGCTTTTTATAGAGAAATCATTAAAAGAGTAGGCCGCTCTGATTTAAAAATACTTCTTTATCATATCCCTCAGTACAGCGGCGTTCCAATTACATTAAACATCATAAAAATATTACGTGCAGAGTTTCCAGATAATGTTATTGGAATCAAGGAGAGTGAAGGAAATTTGCCCTTTACGAAAGAAATTTTATCAACATTTCCAGGTTTCAAAGTATTTGCTGGCAACGAATTACAAATTTCTCAAGCTGTTCAATCGGGAGCGGCGGGAGGAATTTCAGGAATTGTAAACGCTTACCCTGAGCTTATTTGTTCTCTTTACGAATATGGTAAAGATCAGCAAAAACCAAATAATAATGAAATTGCTCAGGCTGTCGTACGATCTATAATTAGCTATCCGATCTTCCCTGCTATAAAAAATATAGTCGAGCGACAGAAGGGGGTTGCTTGGCATGTTTTACGTCCACCTCTCACTCCGTTAGACGAAACACAAAGCCAAGCGCTCATTGAGAGATTAAGAACTGTGCAACAATAACGCGCCATCCTGACTTTGCGGGTTAAAACCCGCAAAAACAAGCGCAGGTTAAAACCTGCGCAAACAAGCGCAGACTGAAGTCTACGCTACAACCACAGTATTGCCTCATCTAAAAATGCGGTTGTAGCATATTTTCAAGATTTAAGGATAGGCCTAAGTCTCATATTTGAGGTGATTTACATGCCGATAAAACGACGAAAATAAGCCCATGGTTTTCGGACAATCCAATAAAATAAAGAAACATTCTCCCCATACAGAATTGCGCTGCCCTTCAAACCAAGTTTTATATCTTTAGGATGTCCAACCCATTCCGCTTCAGCGATGAAGCTTGTCACAGACTTTTCGCTGACGAGAGTGTAATTGGCGATATACGTCAGGTGCGCTTCTTCGCTTGTTTCTGGATTAACATTGAGAAAAATCTTAATTGGAATATTTGGCTTTAAATTAATATTATCATCCTCTGGGACCCACATCCTGATTTTAGTTTCTTCCGGGTTAGCAATAATCAATACTTTTTCTCCGATTTTTACGGGTTTGCCATGCCACTCTTCAGGATCATCAATCAAAGCGACTCCATTTATTGGCGATTCCACATCGAGTTGGCTGGCGCGGTATTCTGCAAGTTCAAGTTCCAGCTGTTCTTTTTTTAGCTTTAAAGCGGCGATAGCGAGTTCACTAAGAGCTTTTTTATCTTTTTGCGCTTGGGCGGTCGCACGATTGACTTCGGAATTAATAATATCAACTTTTTTTTGAGCCACGCGTAATTCTTGTAAAGGAACACGTTTGTCATAGTAAAAAAGGAGTTCTCCTTTTTTAACGGTGTCTCCAGGTTGCACAATAATTTTTTCAATAATTCCCTCCAAAGGAGCGGTTATGACGATAGGATCCTTTGGGACTATTTCACAGGGCGCTACAACTCGTAAGGGAACACGCAAAAACATTAATAGAAATACAGCAATTCCTATTCCGATAAGGATGGGTTTTTTTGTAAAAGTTTTTAATGTGATTTTTTTTGAAAATTTTTCCCATGCGGCGCCATAGTTCTGGATCAAAAAATTTAAGATATCGATCTCTTGTTGCTGCCAGGGATTATTATTCCATCTTTCCAGCCATAATCCCAATTCCAATTTTTCATGAGTAAAAATAGGAATCCATAAAATGGAAGTTGTAGTTGGAAGATCAGGATCATTGATTAGTTGAGGTTTTTTAGGATTCGTGATCGCTTGTATAATGTCTTGCCAACGCCGGCTTAATTCAGTATTGGCAGTGACCTTAGCTTGGCCTGAGATTCCCAGCAACTGAGGAGGTTTTTTGTGTTTTGATAATTTCCAAAGAACAGCTCTGTTATAGCCTATAATAGGGACGGTGTCATTTAAAATGATAAAAATCAGCGCTTGTTGCGAGGGAGCCTTAAATGCTTTTAAGCTAAGATGACTGATCGCCGCTAGAACCTGAACGGTTTTTTTTAGCTCATTAGTTGATTCATTCATTTATTTATGAACTCTTTTTTATTCTAATCGACAGTGGTGACGCCGGTCATTCCAGCGCGCAATAAACCTTCACTATTATCGATTTCCGCTTCCATTGCAATAGTGGAGCTTGCAGGATCGATAATGGCGCCGATGCGAATAATGGGCGCTTCGACTACAGTTTGTGTTTCATTAATTCTTATTTTTAGCATTTTACCAATGACCAGACTACTTATTTTTGACGAAGGAACTAAAGATCTCGCAAAGAGCGCATCTTCATCCACCAATTCGATTAAAGGTTGACCTGGTTGGGGCAATTCATGTTCTTCGATAGAAAGCCCCACGACTTTGCCATTATAAGGAGAGCGGATGTTGCAAAATGACACTTGCAGTTCTGCAAGAGTTAGTTCGGCTTTCGCCGCAGCGACATTAGCTTGGGCTTCTTTGACATCCAAAAAGGAAGCCAAGTCATCATCAAACAGCTGTTTTTTTGCATAAAGGGCTGCTTGATATCTTGCTAAAGCCGCTGTCGCTTTTTCGAGACTTGCTCTAAAAACATCATCTTGAATTTTAATAAGCAACTCATCTTTTTCAATTATTTCTCCCATTCGATGATAAATATGCAATATGGGAGTGGCGATTCCTGGATTTGAGACCTGAGAGGATAATACAGTGCGATGGCGGGGGGCCAAGATAACGTGAATTATTCTTTCCGGACTTATATATTGCTGCTGCGCTTCCATTTGAGGATTGAGAGTTTCTTGATTTTTTTTTATTTCTTCCTGAAGCTGTTTGGTGACCTCTTCGATTTCTGTTTGTAAATTAGCATGAGGTGTTCCATGAGTTTGTGGAACCTCTGGGGTTTCTGGAGTCAACTCTTTTTGAGGTTCCTGAGCAACCTCATTTATTGGGGGAGAATCAGCTATTTGTTCTTCAGCCGCCATGTTTATAAATGCTAAAAAATAAACTGAAGTTAAAAGCAATAACCCTAAAAAATATTTCATGTATTATCCTTGGAACATTTTAATTCGTCTGCATCATCCACCTCTTGATCATCATGATTGGAAATATTGAAAAAGAATGGCATGCCTATTGCATTGTTCACTTGTTCAAGACTAATTAGCATGTCTCCATAGGTTTGTATTTCATTGATTTGTCCGACAAGAGCGTCTTCAGCATAGATAAGCACCTCGCTAGCGGGAAATTCTCCATATAAAAATTCTTTTTCAGCGGCATATAGCAAATTCTGTTTAACAGAATTCGCTTCTCTGTTCAAGCGATATAATTCCAGAGTTTCTTCGTACTTTAGCTGAGCTAAACGCACTTGCGAAATAATGCCCACCGACAAAGCTAAACGCGCTCTTCGCGACATTTCATTTTTTACGGTCGCTCCTTTTACTGCAACAGCTTGTTGGGGAATTCCTAATAAATTCCAAGCGACTGTAATGCCGGCAATGAACCAGTGATGATGGATCAAAAATTTGTCAAGATTTGTATGAAAACCTTGAAAATAGTCCGCTCGCGGAAATAATTGAACAATAGCGGCTCGCACTTCATTTAAAGTTACTAACTCATCTAAATCGGCGCCATACAATTCAGGACGGTTTTCAAGAGCTGTTTGTTCCAGCTCATCTATGCATAGTTTAACATCAGGTTCTTCCATCTGCACGTCGGCTAGTTCAAATGAAATATTTGCAGGCATTCCCATGAGAGCGGCTAATTCGGCCATGGCGCTATAGTATTGATCCTCATAACTGACAAGACGCAGTTGAAAGGAAAGCATTTGATCCTGCCCCTTAAGACTTTGAATAGCCGAGATAATGCGATTCACATATTCTTTTTCAAGAGTTTCCTGAAGTTGTCTTGATCGAACCAAAATGTCTTTAGCGCCTTCGGCGGCCTTGCGAGTGGCGATGGCTTTCCAATATGCTTTAGCAACATCTAGAACAAGATTGTTTTGCAAGCGCGCATATTGAAAATAAGCGACTAAAGCGCGATCTTGTTCTGCTTGTGAACGATAATATGAGATTCCGAAATCAAGCAGACTGAGTGTAAGCGTTGTATCCCATCTCCTTACTTTTTTCTGCACCGAAGTGCTTGGAGTGGCGATAAAACCAAATAACTGAGAATTCGCCGTTGTAGCTAAATTTTTAGTTCTATGGCTTCTTTCTGCATTTACAAAAAGGCTAGGAAGCATTTTTAATTTTTCTTGCGTCGCCACCTCTTGTTGGATTTCCCATTCTAATTCCTTGACCTGAAGGTCTAGATTACGGGTAAGGGCGATTTGCGCGGCATCCTCAAATGTCAAAGGACCTTCTGGTAAAAGAACATTTTCAGCTATTTTTTTAAAATCAAACTGAAGATTTTCATTTCGAGAAATGGCCAGAGGCGTATCTGTTACTTGACATGCCGTCAAACAAACGAGCGCGCTCAACTCTAGAATGCTCTTTAAAATCAAATGTCGATTCATCATTCTCGAATTTAGTGTTTGGTGTACATAAACATCAAATAATATATATAGATATATACACGATTATTGTAAAACTTAGCAGTAAATATGGAAAAAAAAATTGAAATTCAACCGGAACGACCCTTGCCGCTGTTTCGAGCGGATTTAAGTTTTTTCACAGGTCCTTTAGAACCAGACGGTTCCCCCACCTACAGCTTATATGACCCTGTCCGAGCCCAATATTTCAAAATAAATTGGGCGGAATCTCTTGTTTTTAAATTGCTCACTCCCGGAATGACAATGCGGGAGCTGATCAAGGCTATTGAAAGTCATTCCACTTTAAAAGTGACAGCGGATGACCTTGAAATGATGTTTCAAGACGCTGCTGTGAACGGTCTTTTGGCAGGCTCTCCGACATCCGAACAGATGTCGACTGCAGCTGAAAAACAGAAAGTTGGAATCATTAAATGGCTGCTTTATCACTATCTTTACATCCGCATTCCTCTTATCAAGCCTGATGCATTTCTCGCTCGCACCCTGCCTTATGTCAAACCTTTATTTTCAAAGCCGGCTTTTGTCATTTATGCGATTTTGATCTTGTCAGGCCTCTTTAATTTGATTAATCGCTTTGACGAATTTCTGCATACATTCACTTATTTCTTTAGTGCAGAAGGGTTGCTCATCTACGGAATCGGAATTTCCGTCGTTAAAATCATCCATGAATTCTCACATGCATATACAGCTAAATATTACAATATTCGCGTTCCCACCATGGGAGTGGCGTTAATTGTATTTTGGCCTGTTTTATATACGGACGTCACAGATGGTTGGAAGCTTGCTAAACGATCTCAACGGCTTGCTATTTCTTTTGCAGGCATTTTAGCGGAACTCATTCTGGCTGGAATAGCGACGCTGGCATGGTCCTTTTCTAACGCAGGAGCGCTGCAAAGCATTTTTTTTGTGATCTCTTCAGTGACATGGATTTCAACTTTAGTTGTAAACCTTAATCCAGCCATGCGTTTTGATGGCTATTATTTGATGAGCGACTTATGGGGAATCGATAACCTCCAGCCTCGGGCGTTTGCAATGACCCGTTGGCAACTACGTAAATGGTTATTGGGAATTAATGTAGAACCTCCGGAAACAAATATTAGTTCCCGACGCGCCATTGGCATGATGGTTTACAGCCTGTATACTTGGATTTATCGCCTTGTGCTTTATACTGCGATTGCCGTCTTCGTCTATAAACAATTTACAAAAGTTCTGGGGATATTTCTATTTCTTGTTGAAATCATCGTCTTTATTTTGTGGCCATTTGCATCGGAAATTTCTCAGCTGTATAGGCTGCGCAAATTTATAACAATTAATCGACGATCGGCAATCACCACGTCTTTTGTCGCATTGTTTTTTCTATGGCTGATTATCCCTTGGCCTCATCGAGAATCTTTTTTCGCCATTACAGATCCCGTCACTCAACAACTGATTTACGTCCCCATCAGTTCTAAAGTAGAAGCGATTTTCGTAAAACGCGGAGAATCCATTAATATTGGTCAACCTATTGTGACTTTATCATTGCCTCCGCTTTTAATAGAAGTGGTGGAAAGCGATGTCGACAGAGAAGTGGCCGGCAGGGAGGCGCAGATCGCCTCCGAGACTGAAGAGGGGCGTGTGGCGTTCGCTGAAAAAATTGCGCAGGAAATTGCAGAGGAAGCAAAAATTAGAGCTCTTTTAAAAGTTGAAGATCAATTAAAAATAAAGGCAAAAGCGGCGGGGGAACTCTATTTTTGGGACGACACATTAAACGTAGGTCAATTCGTACAAAAGGATCAGCTTATAGGCAAAGTAGCCAATCTTCAAAATCTACAGGTTATCGCCTTTGTTCCGGAAATACTTATAAAGGATTTGGAAATAAATCAAAAAGTGGTATTTCGCCTAAAAAGCAGTCAAGAAAAATTTTCAGGTTATATTCGAGATATAAATCCAATTCGCAATCGCGCCTTGAATTATAAGCAACTTGCATCTGTCCATGGCGGAGAACTCCCCACTATGCAAGATCCATCGGGAAAATTGATAATCATTGAAAGTTATTACATCATCACCGTTGAATTAGACAAGCTAAAATCCCCTCTGCGCATTGGAGAACTCGGGTATATTGATGCGAGGGGCCCTTGGAGATCAAAATTCATTTATCTTTTACGTCGCATTCAAGCGCTCATTTGGAGTGAAGGAACTTTTTAATCACTTACCTTGAAGTGACCATGGCCGGACAACAGCGAGTTAAAATTTGACGCGGTGACGCGTTGCATTGGGGTCAGGCCTGGGCTGAAACGAATAGTCGATTTTCGAAAAAAATCAGCTTGGGGTTTACCCCCTAATTTTGGCGTCAACAGTAGCCGGGCTTTTTTATGTCGTCCTTACAGGACTCAACCCTCGCTGGCACATAACCCAGGCCTTCGCTTCGCTGCGACCTGGGCTGTAACATTCCGGTCCTTCGGACCTCTCTAAACCATTCCTAAAGGTCCGAAGGACCGGAATGTTACAGCCCAGGTCGCAGCGAAGCGAAGGCCTGGGTAAAACAAAAAAAGGTTGAGTCCTGTAAGGACGACATAAAAAAGCCCGGCTACTGTTGGCGCCAAAATTAGGGGGATAAAATATGGCTAATTTTTTTCGAAAATCAGCCATTCGTTTCAACCCAGGTCAGGCCTGACCCCAATGCAACGCGTCACCGCGTCAAAGTCCTAAATTGAAGTCATTTCTGAGTGTCGAGAAAATGTTCAATGAAGCGACCACGGCTAGACAACAGCGGCTTAAAGTTTGACGCGGTGACGCGCTGCATTGGGATCAGTCTGATCCCAATGCGCACAATACTTTGTATCGATCTCCTTTCAATCTAACAGTTTCTCAAAAAATAAACAATTACAAAGCATAATAATTGTTAATTTTCATAAAAAAACAATTATAACTAATAATTGAAAAATTAATAATTTTATGCTATTATAATGGTGGACAGTGTATAGATATGTACCTAAAAAAGAGGATTCCATATGTAGATTTCTAGCTAATTTATCATAATAAAGTGAGGCATAATATGCGGTTTAGAATCATTCCTCTGGAAGAGAGGATAGTCTTAGACGCCGCAGGGATCGCTAGTATTGTCGATTCTTACGCTTTAGAGCGCCATACCCCCGATCAAACGGGGGCGACGCATGAGAGTTCTGCAGCGGTCGCTCCCGTGCAAGATTCGGTGGTAGCTCATGATCCGGGGACTGCAGGTCCAGCGGGCAACGCCGGAGTTCATGTGCTTCTCGTTTCCAATCAGATTACAGATCCGCAAGTTCTTGCCAACGCAGCCAAAGACCAATCTCTCGTTATACTTTACGACCCAAATACAACATCATTGCAAAATCTTTCTGATAGAATCGCCACGCTTTTACAGGGAAGGCAGGCTGATTCCATCGCATTCGCAAGTGAAGGGACCGCCGGGTCATTTAATCTAACTCAAGGCTTAGTCGTCTCGCTTGACACTTTGAATTCTAGTCCTGAATTGCAAACTTTCTGGAAAGACCTTGGAAATATGATTAAAGATGGCGGACGAGTTGATTTGCTGGCTTGTGACCTTACCGCCAATCAATCGGGATTGGATTTAGTCAATGAACTAGATGCGATGGTGGATGCTTCAGGCAAACATATCAACGTTGACGCCTCGATAGACGCTACGGGCAATGCGGCATCCGGAGGCAACTGGATCCTGGAGACGGGAAATATCGATGCCGGCAGCACATATTTCAACGCCTATGCGCTTAAGGACTGGGTTGGGGATCTGGGAACCATAAGTTCCGGCGTGTTCGCAGCAACTCCCAACACTCTAGTAGAGGGACACCAGGTTACCTTTAGCGGGTCTTTTATAGATTCGTTTAATTATATGACAAGCCAACTTAATGCTGGAAACATTTCAATAACTACGGGAGATGGACAAACTATTCCTGGGGTCGGCGTATCAAGGCCCAGCGCGAATCACTATTCGTTGCTTTCCGGCATTTTTACGGCAACTTATTCTGAAGCAGGCTCCTACACCGCCACATTACACATCACTGATCCGGGTGGAGGAAGCCTCAATGTACCCATATCTGTGGTGGTCACAGATGCGGCAATTAGCAGTCCTACCCTGAGTTCCGGCAGTGTATCGCCTGTCTTTACAGGAAATTCCATCAGTTACAGCGGAACGTTTACAGACGCTAATACAAGCGCCCCGGTCACAGATTTCACAACCGGAGCAGGCAGTGTGGTGATCAACTGGAAAGATAATACGACCACGACAGTTTCGAGTCTGAGCGTAAACAGCGGCAGTTTCTCCTTTTCTAATATTTCCCATACTTACTCAACAGCAGGGACTTACGCTCCTACTCTGACAGTTACAGATAAAGGGGGCGCCCCTGCAGTGTCCGCCACAGCAACTTCTATCTCCGTCTATTATCCCATCACCGCAGGCACGGACAGTTACACGGCTGCTGAAAACACCCTTCTACATGTTGCAGCTCCAGGCGTCCTCGCAAATGACTCGGATCCAAACAGCGCCAATATGAGCGCCGCTCTAGTTTCCGGTCCAACGCATGGCGTCTTGAGTTTTAATTCCGATGGCTCATTTGACTACACGCCCACCACAGGTTACTTCGGTTCTGATCAATTCACGTATCAAGCCGTGGATACCCCTTTGGGTCTGCAAAGCTCCGCCACAGTCGATACAATCACTGTAACTCAGAGCCCTCCGACAGCTGTTAATGACGCCTATTCTGTCAATGAAGAAGCAGTGTTGAACGTCAATGCAGCCGCAGGCATCCTCGCCAATGACACCGATATAAGCAACCAAACCCTGACGCCGCATGTTGTTTCTACGCCAAGCCATGGCATTTTGAATTTAGCGCTTGATGGATCCTTTACTTATACTCCTGCAAGCGATTATAATGGTCCTGATCAGTTCACTTACTACGTGACGGATGCCAGCGGCCTCAGCAGCGGCAGCTCCACTCCTGCGACTGTCGCCCTCACCGTTAATCTGGTCAATGACGCTCCCTCCTTTACTGTAGGTGCAGATCAAACGCCTATCGAAGGTTCCGGAGCCCACACTGTCGCCGGCTTTGCCACAGGGATCTCACCTGGACCGGCTAATGAATCAAGCCAAGTTGTCAATTTCCTTGTTTCCAACACAAATAGCTCAATTTTTGCTGTTGCGCCTGCAATTGCCGCTAATGGCGACCTAACCTATACGTTAAATCCAGACGCCAGCGGATCGTCTGTCGTCACCGTTCGAGCCCATGACAATGGAGGCGTCGCCAATAACGGTGTTGATACGAGCGCTCTGCAAACCTTTAACATCTCTATTGCCGATGCAGCGATCACAAATCCCACTCTTTCACGAGACGCTTCCACCACTGTTTTTCTGGGAGACTCCGTCAGTTTTCACGGAACCTTCACCGATGCCAATGCAAACGCGACTATAGCGGATTTCACTTCCGGGTCAGGCCATGTGGTTATCGATTGGAAGGATGGCGGCGCTACGACTACGCTTGCGGCTTCAAGTTTGAGCGTGAGCAACGGTAATTTTTCTTTTTCCAATATCACACACGTTTACTCTACATCAGGAACTTATAGCCCTACTGTGACGGTTACAGACACAGATGGAGCTGCGCCGGCTTCCGCAGCTGCGGGTCTTACTGTTTATATCCCACTTGGAACAAACGTGGACAATTACACGACTGCTGAAAACACCCTTCTACATGTTGCAGCTCCCGGCGTCTTGGCAAATGACTCGGATCCAAACAGCGCCAATATGAGCGCCGCTCTAGTTTCCGGTCCAACACATGGCGTCTTGAATTTTAATTCCGATGGTTCATTTGACTACACGCCCGCCACAGGTTACTTCGGCTCTGATCAATTCACTTATCAAGCCGTGGACACCCCTTCGGGTGTGCGAAGCTCCGCCAGAGTTGATGCAATCACTGTAACTCAGAGCCCTCCGGCAGCTGTTAATGACGCCTATTCTGTCAATGAAGAAGCAGTGTTGAACGTCAATGCAGCCGCAGGCATCCTCGCCAACGACGCCGATCCAAGCAGCCAAACTCTGACGCCGCACATTGTTTCTACGCCAAACCATGGCATTTTGAATTTAGGGCTTGATGGATCCTTTATTTATACTCCTGCAAGCGATTATAATGGTCCTGATCAGTTCACTTACTATGTGACGGACACCAGCGGCCTCAGCAGCGGCAGTGCGAGTCCTGCGACGGTCGCCCTCACTGTTAATCTGGTCAATGACGCTCCCTCCTTTACTGTAGGTGCAGATCAAACAATTCTCGAAGGCTCCGGCGCACATACTGTCGCCGGGTTTGCCGCAAGCGTCTCGCCCGGACCGGCTAATGAATCAAGCCAACTTGTCAATTTCATTGTTTCCGCCACGAACGGCTCTCTATTTTCTGTTGCGCCTGCAATTGCCGCTAATGGCGACCTAACCTATACGTTAAACCCGGACGCCAATGGATCGTCTGTCGTCACCGTTCGAGCCCATGACGACGGCGGCGTCGCCAACGGCGGTGTGGATACAAGCTCTCCGCAAACTTTTAACATCAATGTGGCGCTGGTCAATGACGTTCCGTCCTTCACGGCAGGCGGCAATCAAGCCACTTTTGACAGCGCCGGGGCTCAAACTGTGACAGGTTGGGCGACGCATATTTTGGCAGGCCCCCCCAACGAATCGACGCAAAATTTGAACTTCATCGTTTCCAATGACAATTCAAATTTATTTGCCGTCGCTCCTGCGATTAGTCCAACCGGTGTGTTAACTTATACACCCGCAAGCAACGCTATCGGTTCGGCAAATATCACTGTTCAATTGCATGACGACGGGGGCACGGCCAATGGAGGCGTCGACACGAGCGCTCCTCAGAGTTTCACTTTAACTGTTTCAGATGCGGTTGGGCCATTCACTCCAGTGAGCGCCCCCACTGAAAATCATGTAATCAGCTATATCGGTTCTTTCCAGGATAGCAATCCTAATGCCGTAGCGACTGATTTCACCACGGGAAATGGCAGCGTCGTCATCGATTGGGGCGATGGCGGTGCAACTACAACGCTTAATCAATTTAATATTATTTCTAATGGCAATGGCCAATTTACTTTAGGCGATGGGGGTTCGGGCAGTTCCGGCATTACCCATGCATATGTGGAAGAGGGAACTTATAATGCAATGATCACCGTAACGGATAAAAACGGTTTCAATGTAATTTCTCAGTTGAAGTCAGTTACAGTTGGCGACGCCCCAGTCAGCGCAGGGGCGCTCGGTTTAAACGCCCCCTTTGATATTGCGGGTCAAAGCGCTGTTTATAATGGCTCGTTTACCGATTCCAATTTACAGCCTCCTCTTTACAGCGTTCTTCCTCCGATTTCTGATTTTACTGCAGGCAATGGCAGCGTAGTCATTAATTGGGGAGATAATACAACCGGCGTTGTTTCCGCTGCGGACATAACTTCTGAAGAAGCGGGGCAATCGGATGTTTCCTTTTTCTTTTCTATAGCCCACACATATGCCCAAGCAGGCGTTTATAGCGCCGCCATGACAGTCAACGATGCAGGAGGGGCGACCAGCCAATCGACAACTAACAACATTGTCGTCTATTCGACCCCATTTGATGGAAGCATTAATAGCATCAGCGCCGTTGAGGGCAATCCCATAGGAACAGCGAGCAACCCGGTCCCAATAGCCACCTTCACTTATCCTATTTCAAATGCAACTCCTAGCGATTTTTCGGCTTCAATCTATTGGGGGGATTCCGGCGCATTGGACTACAATGCAACAATCACGCAAAATGCTGACGGTTCTTTTAATGTCAATGGTTCGCATACCTATGCCGATCAGGGCAATTATGGCGTTTTTGTTAATATTGATGGCATAGGAGGTCAATTTGGCGCGACCCAAATCACTCGAACCGGCAACATCACTATTCAAGATGCGCCAATCCTCATCTCCCCGGTTTCCGCTCAATCCGCCATTGAAGGGACTTCCTTCAGTGGGCCTGTAGCGACTTTTACAACCGCTTATCCTGAAAATGACTACTCAGCTCTCATCAATTGGGGAGACGGCGCTCAATCCACCGGAACGATCTCTTTCGACAACAGTACAGGGACTTACACAATAAGCGGCGACCACGCCTATTCTAATTTCGGGAATTATACGATAGGAGCCACTCTCACTGACAATGCAAATCCATTTGCGCCGAATAATTCCAGTAGTTACACCGCAGACAGCTCCATGAGCGTTTCAGACGCCCAAATTACAATTACTCCGACAGCCAATCTCTCCACTACAGAAACAGTTCCTTTTAGCGGCCCTGTCGCCACTTTCACCGATGCTAATCCAGGCGACAACAGTCAAACGCTCCTTGTGACAATCGGCTGGGGGGATAATTCATTTTCCACTGCACAAGTATCAGACGGCACGCTTTCCTTCGACAGCGCGACCTCCACATACACGGTCAGCGGAACGCACACCTATGCTGATGAAGGAGATCATCAGGTTCAAGTGACAGTGATAGACGATCCCGCTTCCCCCAATGTCAGTGGTGCGACTCTTCATGTTGCCGATGGATTGATCACGGCTTCCAGCAGCATCAGCAGCATAAACGCTCTGGAAGGCCTGCCCTTGGTTTTCTCATCAGGCCTCCCAATCGCCACCTTCACTGATGCGACTCCAGGAGATAATAGCGCGGATATCACTGCCACGATTAATTGGGGCGACAACACACAGTCGCTAGGGACTATTGCTTTACTTTTCAGCAACTCTAATATTTATACTATTTCAGCAAGCCATACTTTTGCCAATGAAGGCGAGTATCCTGTAACGATATCAGTCGCAGACGATCCAAGTTCTCCTTCGACAGTTTCCCTGTCAGTCAATGTTTTCGATCAATCGATTACTCCCACTGGACATGACCTGGGAGCAATTAATGAGAACAGCTCTTTCAGTGGAACGGTTTCCACCTTTGTAGATCAAAATCCCTTGTCCAATATCAACGAATTCAATGTTCAAATTCAGTGGGGCGATGGGGCGACCTCAGTAGCCTCAACAGCTGATGGAACGCTTTCTTTTGACGGCTCTCAATATATCGTAACAGGAACCCATACCTATGGGGATGCACCCAACGGAACCGTATACTCTGTAACCACAACTATTCAGGATGATCCAGATCCAGCGCGCCTCGTTTCAGTCATAAGTCCGATAGCGGTTCAAGACGCTCCCCTTACTGACGCCCAGTTTACGCAAAATTTTGCAGAATCGGAAGGCTCTGCGGCCTCACACCCTCTCATGACCTTTAAAGACAGCAATTCGGTATTGTTGGATCCAAATACGGGCAACTCAGCTAACTTCACTGCAACTATTGATTGGGGCGATGGAACAGTCAACAGTCCTGACAATCTAGGCTCTATTACATATGATCCAGTTTCTCAGACGTATACAGTCGATGGTTCTCACCCTTATCAGCATCCAGGTTCTTACACGGTCGCAGTTTCCGTGCTCGATGATGGCGGGCAGAGCGCTCAGGCTTCAGGCAACGCTAGCGTTTCTGACGCCACAGTAACGTCCAATTTTGTGAGCGCTATTCAGACTTCCGAGGGAATTGGATTTTCTCCGGTTCTTATCGCTCAGTTCACTGATGGCAATCCTTATGCGGTTTCCAGCGACTATACAGGCTCTATCAACTGGTATTCAGAAGAGACCGGCTCAACAGCCGTTCCATTAGATCCCAGCTCAATCAACGTTGTAAATAACGCCAATGACAGCGCCGTCTCCATCTATGCTTCCAACCTTTATTCAGAAGAAGGCAGCCACATTGTCCACGTTCAATTGCAAGATACATTCAGCGGCGATGTTGTGGCAAACGCTGATACAAGCCTAAACGTTAAAGACAATCCTTTATCTCCGGTCGGAACCAGTTTAAATGCATTTGGCGGCGTTTCTATCAATATTAATCCACAAACGCTTCAAAATACGCCTGCAATTCTCGGCACGTTTATCGATCCAACTCCAGGAGACAACACATTGAGTGATTTTTCCGCTGCACCCGGCTTCACCCCGGTCACCATCAACTGGGGAGATGGTTCTCCTATAGATTCGACTTCCGGCTACGTTAAATATAACCCGCTTGGATATTATGAAGTTTATGGCGAACACACCTATTCTCAACATTCCGGAGTGGATTCTCTAACAATTACTATTCAAGATAAGGGAGGAGCTGCAACAACATCGGACATTCGATCAACCATCCATATTCTTCCACTTTTTGTTAGCGCAAGCGCCACTCCGCTGGAGGGCTTCGGCAAGCCGTCTGTCTATGAGGGAGATCACCTGAATAATGTTGCATTAGGCTCCCTTGTCGATGCCGTTGATGTTCCGCCTTCAAACATTGCTGTGAATATTCATTGGGGTGATCTAACAAGCAGCCTGGGCATTGTTGTCTATGCCACGGATTCTTCAGGAGCGCATATTCATGATGTAAACGGGCATCCCATCTACTTAATCACCGGTTCTCATGAATATTTGAATCCAGGTGCAGATATCATTTCCATTTCCGGAGTTAACCCTGATGGAGGTTTTTTTTCCATTAGTTCACCTGTTACTGTGTTCGATAAACCCCTTGATGCAGGAACTCCCGCCACTATTACCCCTTTGCACTTATCGGGAAACAATACAGCCGCCTATTCGGGCCCTCTTGGAAGCTTTGTAGATGAATTTGCTAACGCCGTTTCCTCCCAATACACAGCCACTGTAAATTGGGGAGACGGTCAATTTTCCACTTTGGATTCCAGCGATTTTTCTTCTCAAGGCGGCGGTG
This sequence comes from Chlamydiota bacterium, assembly GCA_013287015.1. Classification (GTDB taxonomy): domain Bacteria; phylum Chlamydiota; class Chlamydiia; order Chlamydiales; family Parachlamydiaceae; genus JABDEO01. Next base: position 3,707 of record JABDEO010000023.1, on the reverse strand, counting down.
CATTCACCATTAACGCTTCTCACACTTACGCTAGCGCAAATACCTTTAATTATTCCGTTTCCATTCAGGATGTAGGAGATCATCAGATGTTGTCCTCCGGACAAACGCTAAGCAGTACATCATTGCAGGGACAAATTAGCGTGTTGCCCTTCGGAGCTCAATTTGTTTCGCAGTCTCCCATTGTAGAAGGTTCTTCCCTCAATAACGCCATCATAGCAAGTTTCACGGATGCGACGCCCGGCGACAGCAGCGCTAACTTGTCAGCCGTTATTTCTTGGGGAGATCCAACCAATCCTAATTCAAGCGCCGGAACGATTGTTCCCGGTGGAGGGAGCCTTTACTACGTCACCGGTTCTCATCTATATGATGAGGCTTCAGGGCCTTCGGGAGATACTATTCAAGTCATGATTTATAATAATGTTTCCCCTGGTCATCCCAATGGGGACTTGTATGCTGCCGCCGGGGGTTCAATCGTTATTCAAGATGCGCCGATCACAGGAGTCGCCGGAGCCATTTTTATGGATCCGGGAATGCAATACAGCGTCCCTTTTCATATCGGCGTTGGTCAACAGATCGAGCAGCCATTAGCGATTTTCACTGACGCTCATCCCGAAAACAACAACCCTTCCGATTATAACGCTCTCATTGCCTGGAATATTCCCAGTGACCCCAACAATCCCAATCAGCCTCCTACAGACATCACCAGCGGAACGCTGACTCCCCTCAACGGGACAGAAGTCCTTAGTGATTCTTCCCATGTTTACAACGTCCCGGGAACATATCAAGTTGCGATGTTGCTCCAAAGTTTAGAGGGCGGCAGCCAAACGGTGGTGGGTCTTGAAACAATTGTTGTTGATGCCGGACCTGTCGCTTCGACGGATTTCTATTCAGTCAACTCCGGCAGTCTCCACATCAATGCCCCTGGTCTTCTTGCCAACGATTCCGACACTAATCTTTCTATCTCCGGCACGCCTCTTCCCATCAGCGTTGTGCCGGTTCAGGCTCAGTTAAGTCAAGGCGGTGGATCTTTTAGCATTAATGCAGATGGTTCCTTCGATTACACTCCATCTCAGGGCTTCTCCGGCACAGATACGTTTAGTTATCAAGTCACTGATGGATTCAATACCAGTGTAGGCACAGTTTATCTTGCAGTTCACACCGGCGCTAATGAGGCTCCTACTGCATTAAGCATCGACCATAATTCCATTGCAGAAAATCAACCTGCCGGCAGTATCGTTGGGACTTTAAGTTCTGTTGATCCTAATGCAGGCGATACAGCGACTTACAGTATTGTCAGCGGCGGCAATAACTTCAGCATTAGCGGCAATCAATTAATCGCCGACGCTTCCTTCGACTTTGAGACTCAGGCCAGCTATCCAATTATCGTACGCGTCACTGATTCCGGCGGTCTCTTCTTTGATCAAGCTCTTACAATTAATGTAACAAACGTCAATGAAGCTCCCACTGCATTAAGCATAGACCATAATTCTATACCTGAAAATCAACCTGCCGGCAGCGTCGTTGGAACTTTAAGCTCCGTCGATCCTGATGCAGGCGACACGGCAACCTATAGCTTAGTCAGCGGCGGCAACAATTTCAGCATTAGCGGCAATCAATTAATCGCCAACGCTTCCTTCGACTTTGAAACTCAAGCAAGCTATCCAATTGTCGTACGCGTCACCGATGCCGGCGGCCTCTTCTTTGATCAAGCTCTTACAATTAATGTAACAAACGTCAATGAAGCTCCTACTGCATTAAGCATAGACCATAACTCGATACCTGAAAATCAACCTGCCGGCAGCGTTGTTGGAACTTTAAGCTCTGTCGATCCTGATGCAGGCGACACGGCTACTTATAGCCTACTCATCGGTGGCAATGCTTTCAGCATTAGCGGCAATCAGTTAATCGCAAACGCTTCCTTCGACTTCGAAGCTCAAGCCAGCTACCCCATTCTTGTACGCGTCACCGATGCCGGCGGCCTCTTCTTTGATCAAGCTCTTACAATTAATGTAACCAATGTTAACGAAGCTCCTACTGCATTGAGCATCGATCATAACTCGATACCTGAAAATCAACCTGCCGGCAGCGTCGTTGGAACTTTAAGCTCTGTCGACCCTGATGTAGGCGATACGGCCACTTATAGCTTAGTCAGCGGCGGCAACAACTTTAGCATTAGCGGCAATCAGTTAATCACCAATGCTTCCTTCGACTTTGAGGCTCAAGCCAGCTATCCAATCGTCGTACGTGTCACCGATGCCGGCGGCCTCTTCTTTGATCAAGCTCTTACAATTAATGTAACCAATGTTAACGAAGCTCCTACCGCACTGAGCATCGATCATAACTCGATACCTGAAAATCAACCTGCCGGCAGCGTCGTTGGAACTTTGAGCTCTGTCGATCCTGATGTAGGCGATACGGCCACTTATAGCTTAGTCAGCGGCGGCAATGACTTCAGCATTAGCGGCAATCAATTAATCGCCGGCGCTTCCTTCGACTTTGAAGCCCAAGCAAGCTATCCAATCGTCGTACGTGTCACCGATGCCGGCGGCCTTTTCTTTGATCAAGCTCTTACAATTAACGTGACTAATGTCAACGAAGCTCCTACCGCATTAAGCATCGACCATAGCTCTATACCTGAAAATCAACCTGCCGGCAGCGTCGTTGGAACTTTAAGCTCTGTCGATCCTGATGCAGGCGATACGGCCACTTATAGCTTAGTCAGCGGCGGCAATAACTTCAGCATTAGCGGCAATCAATTAATCGCCAACGCTTCCTTCGACTTTGAAACTCAGGCCAGCTATCCAATTGTCGTACGCGTCACCGATGCCGGCGGCCTTTTCTTTGATCAAGCTCTTACAATTAACGTAACAAATGTCAACGAAGCTCCTACCGCATTGAGCATCGACCATAGCTCTATACCTGAAAATCAACCTGCCGGCAGCGTTGTTGGAACGTTAAGCTCTGTCGATCCTGATGCAGGCGACACGGCGACCTACAGCTTAGTCAGCGGCGGCGCTAACTTCAGCATTAGCGGCAATCAGTTAATTACAAACGCTTCCTTCAACTTTGAAGCTCAAACCAGCTATCCAATCGTCGTACGCGTCACCGATTCCGGCGGCCTCTCCTTCGATCAAGCTCTTACAATCAACGTAACAAACGTCAATGAAGCTCCTACCGCATTGAGCATCGACCATAGCTCTATACCTGAAAATCAACCTGCCGGCAGCGTTGTTGGAACGTTAAGCTCTGTCGATCCTAATGCAGGCGATACGGCCACTTATAGCTTAGTCAGCGGCGGCGCTAACTTCAGCATTAGCGGCAATCAATTAATCGCCGGCGCTTCCTTCGACTTTGAAACTCAGGCCAGCTATCCAATTGTCGTACGCGTCACCGATGCCGGCGGCCTTTTCTTTGATCAAGCTCTTACAATTAACGTAACAAATGTCAACGAAGCTCCTACCGCATTGAGCATCGACCATAGCTCTATACCTGAAAATCAACCTGCCGGCAGCGTTGTTGGAACGTTAAGCTCTGTCGATCCTGATGCAGGCGACACGGCGACCTACAGCTTAGTCAGCGGCGGCGCTAACTTCAGCATTAGCGGCAATCAGTTAATTACAAACGCTTCCTTCAACTTTGAAGCTCAAACCAGCTATCCAATTGTCGTACGCGTCACCGATGCCGGCGGCCTCTCCTTCGACCAAGCG
>JABDEO010000022.1 GCA_013287015.1 Chlamydiota bacterium | reverse complement strand
TTTTGAAGATATTATTCGCTGTCAGCACTATGATAAAATTGCTATCCCAATAATTTTTCGTTTTTTAAAAGATCTTAATGATGAACAATGCATATCATCTATTCTACAATTAAGAGAATTTTATTTGCAGGGGCGTTTAAAATTTTACATTAATGTACTGCGTGAATTAGGAGGAGACGAATTATTTTATTCCGTACTTTCTAATATGATATTTGAAAGTGATCATATTTGTTTTCTTGATAAAAAAGATTTTAAAGGTTTGTTAGATTTTTGTAAAAAGGTTGTGTTAAAAAATACTAATGACGATTCAAAATTTTTCAGTGCTTGGTCTTTGATTAAGATGCTTCGTAATAATATAGATACTGAAGCAGATTACAATCTTAATGAAGAATATCACGATTGTATAAAGGCTTTAACTGAAATATTTACTGAGATGGTTCGAAATGCAAAATTAGAGCAAGTCGCTGACGGAATCCTGGAATGTTATTATCACTTCGGATCGTTTCTCCAAGGAGACACATTGCATTTTCCGAAACGACATAAAAATTATTTAAATCATAAAATTAAAAATATTTATCCTTTATATAGTGAGGTTAAAAAATTAGAGGATGTTTTTAAAGAGAAAAAAGTTGAGGTCGAAAGTATTTTAAATAATAAAATTGAGAAAAAACTTTTCGACACGGAAAATGTAGATGCTGCAGGGCTGTTTACTGTAATGAAAGCAATTGAAAATAAAATTTTGTCAGAGGAAAAACATAAATTTTATGTTGAGAAATTTAATCTTTTTTGGTTCGAGAAAGAGATACAAAAAAAACAAAAAGACGATATAAAAACATAATAACACTCAATTAAGTCTACTTAACGAAGAATTTCAGAGGGAAGGAAAAAGAAAGCGATCTCGAATTCAGCGGTTGCGACGGAGTCGGAACCATGCACGGCATTGCGTTGCAGGGACTCGGCGAAGTCCCTGCGAATCGTTCCGGGAGCGGCTTTTGCAGGATCGGTGGCGCCCATTAAATTGCGGTTTTTTTCGATCGCTCCCGGGCCCGCTAATACCATTGCCACTATAGGACCCGAAGTCATGAAGGCGACTAAACCCGCATAAAAAGGACGATCTTTATGCACGGAATAGAAATCTTCCGCCTGTTGTTTGCTGAGCTTTACCATTTTGATGGCGCCAACGCACAGTCCCGCTTTTTCGAAGCGCGCTATGATCTCCCCGATGTGGTTGGAGGCGACCGCGTCTGGTTTAATAATAGACAGCGTTTGCTGGGCTTGTTGCGCAGGCGTATCACTGTACGCCGCGATGGTCCATAGACAAAAAAACAAGGCGAATAATGCGGCTTTATTAAACATTATTTTCACTTCCTGCGAGTTCGTGGAGAAATCTCCTGTGACTTGAAAAAGAAGCCGATTTCGTTTTTAGCCGTCTCAGGAGAGTCGGAACCGTGAACGGCGTTTTCATCAATGCTGGAGGCAAGGTCAGCTCGAATTGTGCCTGGAGCTGCTTTTTTAGGATCTGTGGCTCCCATGATGTCGCGATTTTTAACAATGGCGTTATCGCCTTCCAAGACCATGACGAGAACAGGTCCCGTGATCATAAAATTGACAAGGTCTTTATAGAAAGGACGTTCTTTATGAACGGCGTAAAATTGTTCAGCCTGTTGCTTGCTTAAGTGCAACATTCTAGCGGCTACGATGAGCAGGCCGGCCTTTTCGAAGCGTTCGATAATATTTCCAATCTGATTTTTGCTGACAGCGTCCGGTTTAATAATGGATAATGTGCGCTCAGGCATGGGACTCCTTCATTGTAAGGTTTGAAAGGCGTAGTATAACGAGCGCCATTTTAAAAAACAAGGCTTGTTTTCTAATCGGGATTATGTATCCTAGAAGCATATCACGCCTGCAATCATGTAATCATTTGCAACCATTTAGGTTTTATGAAATTTTCTTTAAGTTGGCTTCGTGACTATATTGAGCCTGAGCTGACTCCTGAGCGGATTGGCGCAACTTTGACGCTGGCGGGTCTTGAGGTCGATGATATTCAAACTGTCGATGGGGACGCTGTTTTTGATGTGTCGCTCACACCGAATTTAGGTCATTGCGCCAGTATGATCGGCATAGCGCGCGAACTGTCGGCGACAACGGGCAAATCCCTATGCCCGCCTATTGTCACTGTGCAAGAATCCCCCAATGAACAGATCGCCGGCATGCTGCATGTCAAAATCGAAGACAAAATCGCTTGCCCCCGTTATGCTTCCCGCATCATCAAAAACGTCAAAATCGCTCCTTCTCCGGAGTGGCTGCAACGCCGTCTCATCGCTTGTGGCTTGCGCCCCATCAACAACATTGTGGATATCGTCAACTATGTTGTGCTGGAAATGGGACATCCGCTGCATGCTTTCGATTACGATCGCTTGGATGGGCATGAAATTATTGTTCGCAGGGCAATCGAGGGCGAACTTTTTGTTACTTTGGATGGAAAAGAACGCACGCTGAGCTCCAGCGACCTGCTGATCTGCGACCAGCGCAAGCCGGTGGCTTTAGCCGGCGTCATGGGCGGACTCAATTCCGAAGTGGGCGACGATGCAACGAATATCCTATTGGAAGCCGCTTATTTCGAGCCTGGCGTTATCCGTAAGACCAGCAAGCGCTTGGGACTGCTCACAGACGCTTCTAAACGGTTTGAACGCGGTTGCGATCCCAACATCGTAGTTAAAGCGCTTGATCGCGCCGCGATGCTTATTCGACAGATCGCCGACGGAGAAGTTGTTTCAGGGGTGGTTGATGTTCAAGCGAAGAGTTTTCCTGAACTGAAGACGACATGCCGTTTGAGCCGCATCAACCATGTTTTGGGAACGCATTTAAGCCTTAATGAAGTGGAGACCATTTTTCATCGTTTGGGTTTTGCATGCCATTGCGATGGGCAGGACGTCTTTACAGTCACTGCGCCAACCTATCGAGTCGATATTGCAGGCGAGATCGACCTGATCGAGGAGGTGGCTCGCATTTATGGTTATGACAATATTGGCGACTCCGACATGCGCTACACTTTTTCAACGCTTCCGCATGCGCCCATATACCTCTTTGAAAGCGAGGTGCGCGCTCGATTAATCGGGGCTGGACTTCAAGAGTTTTTAACATGCGATCTCATTGGACCAACTCTTGAAGGAATTGTTCAGGATGACAGCCTTCCAGCAGACGCTACGGTAAGGGTTCTAAACCCCACCTCCATTGAGCAATCGGCGCTGCGCACTTCGCTGCTCCCGGGGATGCTCAATTTAATCAAATACAATATCGACCGCCAAAACCACGATGTCAGCGGTTTTGAGATTGGGCGCGTTCACTTTAAAGAGGGCGATATTTACAAAGAACCCACTGTGATTGGAGTGGCGCTTACAGGTAAGAGCGCTCCACATCACTGGAACGATAAACCGCAGGACGTGGATTTCTTTGAATTAAAAGGGGTGGTTGAAACGCTTTTTACAGAGCTCAATATTGAGAAACCCTTATTTAAAATTAGCGATTTTTCAACTTTTCATACGGGGCGGCAAGCTTCTATATGTGTTGGGGAGCTGGAAGTTGGCGCGTTAGGAGAAGTCCATCCAGCCATTTTACGCCGCTTAGACGTTCAACAACGGATTTTATTCGCTGAAATTAGTCTGCAGGACCTTATGCAAGTTCGCAAAGCCGTGCAAAAAATGCAGCCGCTGTCGGTCTATCCATGTTCGGAACGCGATTGGACGCTGACTGTAAATGAAAACGTTCCCGTTCAAGAACTGCTCGACGCTGTCAATAAAGTGCGCGCTCCGCTTTTGGAAAAAGCATCGCTATTGGATATTTATCGCAGCGATAAGCTTGGAAAAGAGGTTAAAAACGTTACGCTTCACTTTACCTACCGGGACAGCCGCAAAACCATTGAACAAGAAGCTGTTGACGCTGAGCATGCGCGCGTCATTAACGAAGCGAAACGGATTCTTGAGAAAAAAATTAATCAAACGATGGAGGTCTAAAATGCGACCAATTCTTATTTTAAGCGTCATGACTGTCGCTTGCTGCACGTTCACCGCTTGCAGGCGTCCTTGCAAAACGGAGTACCACAATTCCGTTTGCGTTGTCCAGGAATCGTATATCCATAAGTATGGCGTGGAGGTGCCGGCTGAAGAATGGTCTGCACGCGGCGAGCACGGACAGGTCGTTTCTACATTGAGCAACGGCGTAACCGTTGCGAAAGGTTACACGGGAGGGACCCTGGATGGGGAAACCACGTACACGTTTCCGCACAGCGAATCGATCGAGAAAGTGGAGTTTTACACTAACGGAAAATTAGTGCGGGACACGACTTATTATGTCGGAGGAGCGCAAATGCAAGAAACGCATTACGATCCCACGGGCGGCAAAGGCGTTACGCTTTGGTATGAAAATGGAACTACAAAAAACATGGAATCTTTTGACGGCGCAGGTCTGCTTGTGCAAGGTCAATACTACGACAATCATAACAATCTCGATAGTCAGGTGGATAACCGCGAAGGCATTCGCACTACGCGTGATCGCTACGGTCAGCTGCTTTATAAAGACACGATTGAAGGCAGCGTTATGACTTCCCGCATCACTTTTCATCCCAATGGAACGCCAAGTCAAATCACCCCCTATCGCAACGGCATTGTCGAGGGGGATCTTAAAACTTTTCTTCCCGGAGGAGAACCCAACACTATTCAACAATGGCAGGATGGCAAGCAGCAGGGGACAACGACGGTGTTTAAGCATGGAGAGAAGCATGCGGAGATCCCTTATGTTAATGGCGCTAAACGCGGCATAGAAAGCCGTTACCGTGACGATGGGCAAGATGTCGTGGAGGAGATCAACTGGAAAGATGATAAAAAGCATGGTTCGCATGCGACATATATTGGAGACACCGAGCAAGTGACTTGGTATTACCAAGGAAAACCGGTTTCAAAACAAAATTATGATAGATTGACGGCCCCTAAATAAATGATGCGAAGGAAGTTTAGAGTATGAACTGTGATAGTTTATCGGATTGCTCGGTCGATCCTTTTTCCTATTTAAGAGTTCCATCTGCTGATAATGCAGGGTCAAATTCGGTGGAGGATAATACTGCTCGGCTAGCGGATTTAAAGCTATCGGAGACTCAGCGGAAGGCTGAAAAACCGGAGAAGTTAACGTCTGAACGTGTTCAAAAAGGGCATTCCTATAGCTACTTTGGCGTGGAGGAGATGCCAGCGCATCTGCTGGAAAACTCCAGCGAGAAAAAATAATTTTACTCGATTGGGGTCAGCCTGACCCCGGTCGAGACAATTGCAAAGGTGAGCGCTTACCCCTCTCTGTGCTCTCTGTGGGCTCTGTGGTGGATATAAAACCTTAAAATGATTCAATTTAAGGCTTTTTGGCTACCACAGAGCCCACAGAGCGCACAGAGAGGGGTAAGCGCTCACCTTGGCATAGGCTCGGGACGCCATTCTTCTTTGATGAGTTGAGTGAATTCAGCGCCGTCTGAATCAACTTCATAATGTTTGTACATGATGAGATGTTCATTTTGATCAAAGAGCTTCACTCCATTAAATGCATCATTGAACGATGTATAGAACATTTTATGGGTGGATAAAAGGTGACCATGCGGGGAGTGTACGCGGCATTCGCAGCATCTTCCATTTTTAAATAGATGAGTTTCGATAAATAGAACGCGATCATCAGGGTTGCGGATCAAGCAGGTTGCTTGTTGAGGCGTGGCTCTTAAGGTTGTTTTTTGCCATGCAGCGTGTTCAAGGGATTTGAGCTGCCTAAAATCCAATAAGATGGAATCATAGATGATTGAAGTGAATTCCCCTGTGGCGTATTTCTCGATGGAGATCCGTTTGCGGTATGGGTCCATCACGATTTTATAGGAGGTAGGGGAATCTTCTTCGGCAACTCCTACGCCGTACGGAACGCCATCGCGCCAAAAATAATCTGAAAAAAAATTGTTCATCTCTTCAAAATCTTATGCATTACGCGACTATAACTCCATGAAATTTCGTCAATTTATGGTAATTGGGTTTGTAGCGTAGACTTCAGTCTGCGCTTGTTTGCGCAGGTTTTAACCTGCGCTTGTTTTTGCGGGTTTTAACCCGCAAAGTCAGGAGAGAGATTAAATGCCAGTCATTGAAGTTCCCGCAGTGTGACTTGCGGGTTAAAACCCGCAAAAACAAGCGCAGGTTAAAACCTGCGCAAACAAGCGCAGACTGAAGTCTACGCTACAAACAATCGCGATGCAAAGGAAGCGTTAATGGTGAACAATGTCTTTTATCGATGGATATTTTGGTGGAATTTTTGGTAAACGCTTGGAGCTGAGAGAACGGTAAGATGCCAAACGTTCTTTTTCTAGTTTTTCTTTTTCTTGCTGTAGAGATGTTTCCATCAGAGACAAAAGCGCCGCAGCGGTCGGTCTCTTCTGTGGATCCACTTGCAAAATCTGTTCGGTAAGAGAATATAAGATAGGATCATCCATTGGATCTCGAGGTGCAATATGTTTGAAACTTTTTATACGGGAAAAAACAGGCTTTTCTTCATGACTATGACACCAAGGAAGAGAGAATATTCCCCGATTTATCTGATGGATAATGCAACCTACCGACCAAATATCCAGTTTTGGATTGGTATTCTCAAGAAACTGATTTGCAAATTTTCGAATTTCTTTTTTTATCTCCGCAATTTTGGCGTCCCGCATCTCACTTTTTTGAAGTTTTTTGGCTTCCCTTAATTTATGCAGTTGTTCACCATGTGCAAGACTGCTTTTTACACATTCAGGCGATAAATACCAGCACGATGTGCGAATCTGTCGTCTTTCATAATCATTTTCAAGGTGGCATGCGGTGCTCATATCGCCAATGAGTGGTTTATATCCCTCTTTTATTTTTTTAAGAAAAATATTGGGTCCTCTGAGATCGCGATGGATCGTTTTTTTATCTTCATGTAAGACAGCCAGCGCTCTCAATATTTGTAAAATGATTTGTCGCAGCTGTAGGCGTGTTAAAGAGTGTTGCTCTATGGCTTGGTCCAGATCGCCTGCATCACCCAGTTCAAGAATCAAACGACGCTTTTTTTTGGGGAGGCCTGTTGTGGGTGTGTCTTTTTTTGTATGCACTTTTTTGCTGGTGTAATCCACATAACATTTTAACTGAACGAAGTTTTCAAGCCCTTGAACAGCCAACAAATTTCTTAATTCATTTTCACTTTCCTCTAGATCATTATCTAAGTCCATGGTTGCTGTGGCGTATTTTTGTCCGGTAAAAAAATCTTCAGCATATCTAACCGCTTTATATGAGTAATCTTTACCAAGTATTTCATCGTTCTGGCTACGTTTATTGAATACTATATAAACATCTCTTTCTGGAGTGACAATCATTCGTCTTTTAAACAAGTCATCTCTAACGTAAATTGCTTTGTTCTCTTTTTTTGCTTGTTCTTGCCATTCCACAATTTTTTTACATTGCGCTTCAGATGCATGTTTTGGCCATTTGGTTTTTGGCTGTTGGCCTATAGAAGGGAAGATTGTTGGATAGGTTATAAGTTTATGAACGGGTACTAATGTCATGTGTTACCCTGCTCAATTTTGTGATTTTATGTACATTTTTAAATAGCGAGATCTATTTGTTTTTCTAACAATGATTGAATATGATGTCAATATTTTTTAGTTAGTGGCGATTTTTGCTTCTAAAAAAACTAATAATTGAGAGGCCGTTGGCCTCATTGCTGGATCTTTATTGAAAATTTGACTAAGTAATTCTTCCATGATGGGATCTTCGGGAATCATTATTTTTGTATTGTCAAATTTTGCTAATTTTTCAAAAGCTTCCACTTCAGCGCCAATCCAGGGCAACGTGTGGCCGTTGCGATACATCTCATAGAAAAGGCAGCCTAAAGCCCAAACCTCATGGGCAGGGGTCGTTGCATCAATGATTTGTTGTTTATTTTGCGCTAATACAGTCTCTAATTCAAGATATAAATCTTTTTTTTCACTTTCTTTTTTTCTTTTATAGGAATTTTTAACAGTGCAGTTTTCGATTTTCTTCTTCACTACATCTATTTTTTTTTGTATTCTGCTCACAGGCAGATAGGCCGCGGCATATTCTGGAGACGCATACCAGTGTGTGGTGCGATGATTGCTTCTTGATGTTGTATCGGTCATATGACATACTGATGCGAGATCGATAATTTTTGTTAGGGCTGTGTTGCTGGATTTATTTGCATTTGTCTTTAAAACGACATTACGAGCTTTGAGATCTCGGTGTATGAGCTGCTTGCCATGCAGGAAAGCAAGAGATTGCAGGAGTTGCAGTGCGTATTGATGACGGTCTGCATCTGACAAGAATTTTTGATTTTTAGATTGATCATTAAAAACCTCGCTCAAATTGCCGACATCGCCCAACTCAAGGATAAGCCGACGTTTTTGTTTAGCGCTGCCATCTTTTAGTTTCTTTTTACTTTCATAATCTACATGATATTTTAGATGTATAAATCCTGGCGCGTCTTTCAGTAGTTCTAAATTAGAGAGTTCACGGTCCCCCATCATTCTGTCATCGTCGTCTTCATTTAGCGTCATCGTCGCCGTGGCGTATCGTTCACCTGTAAAAAAATCCTCAGCTAGCTTGACGTTTTTAAAGCTCCCTTTCCCTATACACTGATCTGTAAAGCCAAGGCCATGATTGCTTTTATTTAGGACTTTAAACACCTGCTCGTCCGGAGTCACAACCATACGCCTGGAAAATAATTCATAATTTTTTACAAAAATCGCTTTATTTTTGTCCTTTGCCTCATTTATCCAAAGCATAATTTGTTCGGATTGTTTAATGATTTTTTCCGACTCAAGAGGCGAAGCGGCTGTCTTTGAGGCTTTTTCGGACCACGTCTTGAGTTTATGTTCCATTGGGCTGATCACAGGCTGAATGATCACCGGTTGGATAATCGAGCGCGGAGATGGATTTGGAGAAATTTTTTGCTGTTGCTCCCATTGAAGGGGATTGCATGCATGAAAAATAAGCGCTCCAATCAAAGCTAGAAGAGGCAGAAAAACAGTCAACCAACCGATGATTTTGAGAGCGCCAATACACCAGGAGACTTTTTCCAAGTTGTTGACTGGAGGAGTGCAAATGAATACGCCATTTGCGTCTTTATTGAGGACGCGCGCTTGCCGCCCGTGGAAGTTCGGTGATAAAAATGTTTTGCAATGCCGGAGCCATCCGCATTTGAAATCAGCGTGCTCACCGACTGGATAAGTTAAACTAACTAAAGTCATATCATCTGTGGTGATTATGGTGAGTTTTATTTATATCAGATAATAAAATAAAAATAAACGTTTTTGTTAATTGTTTTTTTATTAACGCCTGCTTGCGATCGTTTGTTTTTGAAGGAGAACGTGGGCTTCAGCTGCAAAGTTAAAGAAAAAAACAACAGCGGGTGATAGGAGAACCATGAAAGGAATCATCATGAAAAAAGACTGTAAGGTAATGTAAAGAGGATTTTCACATGTATAGCATATAGAACCTGTGATTATGGCTGCAAGAGTCAACAGACCAAATAAGCACAACAGCGGCAGGACAGCGATGCCGGCCAATACGCAGTTAAAAAACGTATCGCTTTGGAAGCGTTTAGCGACCATCTGTGAAAGTTGAGAGTGCGTGAGCCCTTTGAGCGCTATGGCGGGCACGATAAAAAACAACATGGAAAGGCTGGCCAGGCATAGCGCCAATGCTCCTACATTTAATAAAAAAGGAGCAAAGGCTAAAATCACGCCAAAGAAATGTCCGATGACGGGAATGTCATTCAACAAAAAGAAGACTCCAAGCATCATCCATAGCAATAAATAGCCTAGGATGATGGGGATGCACAAATACGCTGTTCCAATGACAACATCCCATGAGTGTTTGACAATTGCGCGATAGCTCACCGTGCGTTTTTTAATTTCATCATGATAGATGCGCACTAGAATCACGCCGGTGGCAAGCAGCATGCCGGCGCATAGAAAAACGGGAAGAAAGGTAAGGCTAAGCGCAATCCATTGTCCCGTATGCAATGCAATGCCGCGAAAAAATACGATTAGCAATCCACATAAGAGGAGGATTAACGAAACCGCAATTAATTTCTTCTTGCAGAAAGTACGCGACAAGGCGCGATTAAAGGTAAATTGAATATCGCTTAGTTCCATATTGCGGATTATACTCTTTCCCTAATTTCCACATAACAAAAATCGGGGGCACGTTCACGATAAGCCAAAATATAACACTCGTCCGATTTAGACTCTTCGTGAACGTGCCCGTGCCCGTGCCCGAATTTTGCCTATCGCCGGTTCAAATCCCGAGCTTCAAATTTCGCCTATCGTTGGTTCAACCCCCGAGCCCCCGAATTTCGGGCACGGGCACGGGCACGGGCACGTTCACGAAGACTCTAAATCGGATGAGGTTATATTTTGGCTTATCGAACCTCAACTTGACCGTGGAGCATACAAATACTTTGGACGGACAATTGGAGTGCCTTTTCCACCCCGCGCTTCGCAGCGCTCATAAACAATCTGAATTCCAATGCCGACGCTGCGGGATAAACCAAATAAAACGGTAAAATATTCCGGATAAGGGAACCCTGCAACCGTCAACGCCACGCCGGAAACCGCATCCACATTGGGAAAAGGGTCGGATATTTTAGGGTTTTCCTTTAGAACTTTTGGCCCTTCAGAACGAAGGAGAGACGCTATTTTGACTAGCGGATGGCTGGAATGCTTTTGCGCGCATATTTGGTAGAAAATAGTCGCCCGTGGATCCTCGACGCGCAGTACAGCGTGACCAAAACCAAAAACAAGCTCTTTGTTGTCGAGGCGCTGGCGAATCAATGCCTCCACCTGTTGCGGCGTGGCGTTTTCTCCCAACTTATCTAAAACCTCCTGAACGAATTCCAGGCAATCCTGATTGGCTTTTCCATGGCGGGGGCCTGCAAGGGCCGCCATAGCGGCGCTCATGGAGCCATAGATGTCTTCCAAACTGGATGCGACAGCTTTTCCAACAAAGGTCGATAAGTTGCCTCCGCCGTGATCATAGTGCAGCACATTGAACACCTTAAAAGCTTCGGCAAGCGCTTCTTTATTTGCATTGGGAACATTAAGCATTTGAGTGAAATTTTCCATGTAGCCGATCTCAGGGCGAGATGCATTAGTAGGGCCCCATCCGGCGTGGTGATTGATTACAGTCGCTGCAATTTCAGGGATTTTTGCAATCAGATTGAGGCAATCTTCGCGATAATCATTTTTTCCTTCCAGCATGCCGCAGATCAGCAGGGCGGCGCAAAACAATTTCATCGGATGCCCCTGACGCGGAAGCATGCGAATATGTTTAATCGTTTCCGGCGACACCTTGGAACGGCGCTGCAGGTCCTGTGAGAAGTGGCGAACCTGTTCGGGAGAACCCGGTTTCCCAAAGTACAGCAAATAGATCACATCCTCAGGTCGCCAAAAGGCCAATTCGGCCACTGATTTTCCCGCATATGAGAGTCCCTTAAAGGGATCGACAGTCGAGGTGACGCAGTACCCCACAGGGTATCCGCGCAGACCTGTTTCTAAATGTTCTTTTGTGATTTCAAGAAGAATATCGCTCATGCCGCCGCTCCTTTTAATATGCCGCTCACTAGATCTTTTTCTTCAAGAAGCTCTTGTTCCGACGCGCGGATTTTCTTTTTAAGAAAGTCATCCCAAGGAAGCCCCTTAACGATCTCATATTGACCATTTCCTTTTGAACGACAAGGATATGAGAAAACCAGGTCGTCTTGAATGCCATAAGGATTGCCTTCGCTATAGACTGCAGTTGAAAACCATTGTCCTGGAGGCGTTGGAGCGATCAAATCTTTGATGGCGTCGATCGCCGCTGAGGCCGCCGAGGCGGCGGATGATTTGCCGCGCGCGTTGATGATGGCGGCGCCGCGCTTCTGCACAAGGGGAATGAACTCATTTTCCAGCCAATGACGCTCCTTGATCACTTCAGACGCCGGCTTACCGGAGATCTTGGCGTTTTGGAAATCAGGAACTTGCGTAGAGGAGTGGTTGCCCCATATCGTCAGATTGGAAATATCGGAAACGGGCGCATTGGCCCTTAAAGCAAGTTGAGCCGCAGCGCGATTTTGATCCAATCGAGTCATCGCATGAAAATTTCTGCGATTCAGGCGGGGCGCGTGCGACATGGCGATAAGGCAGTTGGTGTTGCAAGGGTTGCCTACGACAAGCACGATGGCGTTTGGGTCTGCGGCTTCATTGAGGGCTTGCCCCTGTTCAATGAAGATCTTGCCGTTCTCATGGAGCAAGTCCTTGCGTTCCATGCCTGGACCGCGCGGCTTGGCGCCGACAAGTAAAGCGTAATGCACTCCACGGAATATTTCACGTGGATCGCTGCCGATATGGATCTCTTTCAGCAAGGGAAAAGCGCAATCCTCCAGTTCCATTTTGACCCCTTCCAGAGCCGCCATGGCGATGGGCAGTTCAAGGATATGGAGAGCTATTGGTTGGTCGCACCCCAGCATATCGCCATGTGCGATGCGGAATAGGAGGCTATAAGCGATCTGTCCGGCGCCGCCGGTGACGGCGATTCGTTGCAGAGGTTTAGGCATAGGCGCTGTTCCTTTGAATGTTCACGAAAAGATTATACATAGCATAGATGATCGCTTAGATCAAGCGGATAAGGGACCTAAAGGAAGGTAGCCAGGGCGTCCCGCCCTGTCACGTGTATTATCTTCAATGTTTTTTTGCCTACAGAGCAGGGCGGGACGCCCTGGCTACCTTCCTTTTTTTAAAGTTTCTTTACAGCAAAATCGCTCTCTTTTACATTATGCATTAATTTTCACAACGAGGTTGATATGTCGCTTGGTGATATGGCGTTGGGTTTAGTCAGTATCGTTCCTAAGCTAGGGTTTATGGCTTTAAATCTGGTACCCGAGTATGTAGATGATAAACTTACAAAAAGTTCTCCAACATTATTGATTGTGGGTACCGCCACATCTCTCATCGCCCTTAATGTTTTTGCAAAGTGTTGTCAAAAAAGATGGGGCGAAACAAGGTATGAACAAATAGGACGCTTTGCTCTTCGCTTTTCTTGTGTGCGAAAAACATATAAAGAAAAGATCAATAAGCAACTTATTCATTTTCAAGAATCCGTTCAGAAAAAATGGAAAGTTTTTGGAACTCCCTACACATCGATTCCTAGTGAAGGGTGGACCATGAAACAATTGACGAATCTCGTTGAATATTATGTGACGATAACCAACGATCCTTTAAAAAATAAACACATCTCTGGAGGGGTTTATCTCAGAAGCTTCATCAAGAAACCCGAGAAAAAAAAACGAAGACGAAGAGCTTGAAACAGGAGTCGAAGGGTCTCAGAAAGAAATCCTAATCGAACAGGAGGAATCCGAGAAAAAAATCGAAGGCGAAGAGTTTGAGAAGGAGTCGCAAGATGATTATATTGAATACATTGCTGATGATTTGCAATATTTTGAAAGTTTATCTGATAGACTCGAAGAGGCAAGCGTTCTCACTCATAAGCGTTCGCGCTTATGGAACTCTTTACATTCCAGTGAGTTTGGCATAGGGGCGTTCATTAACTATCAAGCTGTACGCATGGTGGCCGATATGTTTGGAGGGGCTTCGAATGAGGTTACAGGATTTGTAACGTCGGGTGGATCGGAAAGTTTGGCGAGCGCTGTTCTCGCCTATCGAAATTGGGGAATAAAAAATCGCGGTCATCAACCTGGAGAAGGCGTTGTAATTGCGAGCAAATCAGTCCATGCCGCAATTTTAAAGATGCGGCCAACTTACTTTTACAACGTTGCTTTACTTGAAACGGATGAGAGCGGAAAAATCAATTTGGAGCAGTTGGAAAAAACAGTTGAGAAGCATGGAAATAAAGTGATCGCCATCATCGCCTCGGCGCCATCATATCCTACAGGAGTGATCGATCCAATCAAAGAAATGGCTGAAATCGCTCAACAAAATGGCTGTGGCTTACATGTGGATTGCTGTCTAGGGGGATTTGTCATTAATAATTTAAATCATAATACGGATTTTCTGACATATCCCGGAGTGACAAGTTTGTCCGTGGATACGCATAAAAATGGGTTTGCAGATAAAGGTTCGTCTGTCTTGGCTGCCAAGACACTAGATGGGGTAAGTCTGGCGTATTATTTGTCCTATGCGGTTCCGGACTGGAGCGGAGGAGTTTATGGAACGCCAAAGCAGAATGGCAGTGAATCTTGCGTTCCTGCATTTAACGCCTTTGCGACAATGCTGATAGTCGGAAAAACCGGTTATGAACGCATTGCGCGCGCCATTCATCAAACGGCCTATGATCTTGCCGGCGTCATTCGCGCGTATAATAGTTCGCTGAAGCTATTGGCTGAACCTGAAGTTAATGTCGTTGCATTTCAAATTGACAAAGCTCTTGGCTTGAGAAAAGGCGCAACCTATGCCTTTGCCCATGAGATGGCTGCACGTAATTTTTCTTTAAGCGTCTTAAGCAACGATAAACTGCATTTTTGCGTCACCATGCGCTTTGCGAGCGATGCAAAGGCTTTGCAGCAATTTGGAACAGCTGTTGGAGAAAGTTTGGAAGCGGTAAAAAAACGTAATGAAAAAGGGGAAGAATTCCCGGGAGAGGCGGGCATGTATTGCGCGCTGGAAGCGGCAATGGCTCCTGTTCGCACAGAAATGTCCACTCGAAAGTTTCTTGAAAATATATTTTTGGGCATGTCTGGAGCAAGAGACGCCGTCCACGCTTACAATCTGGCTCAGCTTGATCCCTATCAAACCTTTTGAATGAAAAGTCTGTACTAATGTGTTGTTGCATATAAAACGCTTATGGGATACAATGGCAGCAAAATCGGATAGTATTTTTTAATGCCGCCCTAGACCAAAAACTTGATGTCTTATTCATTTTTGCATCATTCTTTCTCTCATTATGTAGCCCACACTAAGGTGTAGCGAGCCCTAGCGAGCGGAACCGCAGGTGTGGGAATACAATAAATACACGACCTAACCAGGGACTGGTTCTTCATTTTTGTCTTTTTTGCTTTTTTTACAGAAAAATATTTAATATTTCGATTTAAAAAGAGGGAAAAAGGATAAAAATGAAGAACCAGTCCCTGGTTAGGTCGTATATTCATTGTGTTCCCACACCTGCGGTTCCGCTCGCTAGGGCTCGCTGCACCTTAGTGTGGGCTACATAATGAGAGAAAGAATGATGCAAAAATGAATAAGACATCAAGCTTTTGGTTCCGCAAGGTGGTATAAAAAAACCTCGCGGAATGTGGGCGCTATTGAATGGTATACATGCTTTTACAAAATAAAGAAGCAACATTAAATCTGATTGAGCTCTTTGCAAGCGTTCAGGGTGAAACCAGCTTGACAGGCTTGCCGACCGCGTTTGTACGGCTGGCGGCTTGCAATTTACGCTGCACATGGTGCGACACAACTTATTCCTTTGGAAGAGGCGAACCTCATGCGATCGATGCGATTATCGCGCAGGTGGATGATTTCGGCTGCCGGCACGTTTGCATCACTGGCGGAGAACCCCTCCTGCAGGCTAATGTGATCTCTTTGATGAAACAACTTTGCGACAAAAAGTATGTCGTCAGCTTGGAAACAGGCGGATCCTTAAGCACGGCGGAAGTGGATCCAAGGGTCCGCGTGATCCTGGATGTCAAGTGCCCAGACAGCGGGATGAGCGACAAAAATCATTGGCCTAATTTGGGCCTATTGCGCGCGCACGATGAGGTCAAATTTGTTGTGGCGGGAATCAACGACTACAACTATGCCAAGCAAATCAGCGGCGATTATGATTTATTGAAACGTGAAACGCCCATTTTATTATCGCCCGTATTTGGAACGCTGGATCCTAAGGAGCTCGTTGGATGGATCCTACGCGATAAATTGCCGGCCCGCCTTAATTTGCAGATTCACAAATTTATCTGGTCGCCGGACACTAAAGGAGTGTAGCGTCAATGAAAGCCATCATTTTATTTAGCGGCGGACTAGACTCTACAGTCATTCTTGCGATGGCGATGCATGCCGGCTTGGATTGCTACGCTCTCAGCTTTGATTATGGACAGCGTCACCGCATAGAGCTCGAAGCGGCTAAGGCGATTGCTCAGCGGTATGGAGTCGCGCATCGGATTGTCAAAATCGATCCTGCGAATTTTGGACGTTCAGCGTTGCTTTCAGCGCATGAAGCTGTTCCCAAAGGACGCTCCTCCGAACAGATGGCTGCTGAGGGACTTCCAAACACCTACGTTCCAGCTCGAAATACGCTGTTTTTAGCTTATGCCCTTGGACAAGCGGAAATGCTGCAAGCTCAAGAAATACATGTCGGATTCAATGCGACGGATCGGCTGCCTTATCCGGATTGCAGCCCCGATTATGTGCAAGCCTTTCAACGCCTAGTTTCCGTGTTGACCGCAGCGGAGGGAAAAACGTTGCAATTAGTCGCGCCTATCATCCAGTGGAGCAAGCCGGAAATTGTTCGCCGGGGACTTGCCTTACACGCTCCCTTGGACATGACTTTCAGCTGTTACGATCCCACGGCGGAGGGGCGTCCATGCAGCCAATGCGACGCCTGTCGATTACGTGAAGAGGGTTTTGCCGCCACTATGACGCTTTCGTAGCGTAGACTTCAGTCTGCGCTTGTTTGCGCAGGTTTTAACCTGCGCTTGTTTTTGCGGGTTTTAACCCGCAAGTCATACTTAACGTGGCCTTACAGTAGCGCGTGCGGGTTAAAACCCGCAAAAACAAGCGCAGGTTAAAACCTGCGCAAACAAGCGCAGACTGAAGTCTACGCTACAACTGCCTATTTACGTTGAATGGCTTCAAAGAATTCACGCTGACGACCATCGTTGGAGTCAAAGTCGCCGCGCAGAATATTGGTGATCGTATGGCTTTCGGTGTCTTCAATGCCGCGGGCTAGAATGCAGAAATGCTCCGCAGTAAGCGAAACCGCAACATGCTCCGTATTCAGTAGAATGGAAAGCGAGTCTGCAATTTGCGCTGATAAGCGCTCTTGAACTTGCGGTCGGCGCGCGAAATAACGGACGATGCGAGGAATTTTAGAAAGCCCAATCAATTTGCCATTGGGAATATAAGCGACGTAAGCCGTTCCATGCATAGGCACAAAATGATGTTCACAGAAACTTGTAAAACTCACCTTTGTAAAGACAATGCTTGGTTTACGGCCATGTGGAACGTGATCGTCAAAAAAACTAATAGAGGGAAATTGCGCTGGATCCAACCCCGAGAAAACCTCGTTCACATACATGCGGGCCACCCGTTCCGGCGTATTCATCAATGAATCGTCATTTAGATCGAGCCCAAGCGCAACCATGATCTCATGAAAACGCTCTGCAATGTATTTGATTTTCATCTCATTGGACATTTCAGGCGGATTATCAGATGTCGGAGAAGGAAAATTCGTGATTGCGGGAGAACAAGGCCCTTCCACAATTTTTTCAACGAGGCGGAGGCCATTTGTTAGAGGAGGTTTTAATTTTTCTGGAATTGACATCTTTACCCCTTTTTGGCTAGATATTCTTCCAGAGGGCCATCGAAGAAATGGACGCCGTCATCTTCAAAAGCGATGATTTTGGTGGCGACAGTATCTAGAAGATCGCGGTCATGGCTGACTAAAATGACAGTTCCCTTATATTCCGAAAGACCCCACGCCAAAGCCGATACAGCTTCCAAGTCAAGGTGGCTATTAGGTTCGTCCAATACGAGTACATTGTGTTCGGTCAACATCATGCCGGCGATGATTAATCGGGCCGTTTCGCCTCCGGACAGAGTGCCAACAGGCTTAAAGGCGTCATCTCCGCCGAAGAGCATTTTACCTAAAACACTCCGCGCTTCCTGATCATACACCCCTTGACGGCGTTCCTTCAGCCATTCGAAGGCGTTATTCTTATTTTTTTTATCGATAAGGGAGGAGTGATCCTGTGGAAAATAGCTGATAACGGCTTGGTGTCCAAGTTCGACGCTCCCTTTATCGGGCGTCAAAACTCCTGCCAGCATTTTAACAAGGGTTGTTTTTCCGCGGCCATTGTTGCCGATGATGGCGATTTTGTCTCCGCGAACAACCTCTAATGAGAATTTTTTGATGATTTTCAAATCATCGAAGGCTTTGTTGAGCTCATGAGCCTTTAAGACGATTTTTCCCGGAGCTTTTTCTGTGGGGATGAAACGGATATAAGGGCGCTGAATATTGGATTTTTTCAATTCTTGCGGCTGCAAGCGCTGCATTTCACGAACACGGGACTGCACTTGGCTGGCGCGGGTGCCGGCTCCAAAACGGGCGACAAACTCGCGCAGTTGGCTGATTTTTTTCTCTTTGGACTTCGCCTCTAATTCGGAACGCTCTCTGACGGCGGTTTTGGCGACCACCATTGCATCGTAGTTGCCTGGATAGAGGATGATCGTTTCGTAGTCGATATCGGCGATATGCGTCGTGACGGCATTAAGAAAATGGCGGTCATGGCTGATGACAACCAGCACGCCCTTGTAGCTATGAAGGAACGTTTCCAGCCATCCAATCGACTCCATGTCCAGGTGGTTTGTTGGCTCATCGAGCAGAAGGGCTTGGGGGTCTCCAAAGAGAGCTTGGCAAAGAAGGACCCTAAACTGCATGTCGGTTGGAAGAGCGTTCATTTTCTGCGTGAAGCGCTCATGGGGAATGCCCATGCCGGATAATAGAATTTCGGCGTCGGTTTCAGCGGAATAGCCGTTTTCTTCAGCGATAATGCCTTCTAAATCGCCAAGGCGCATTCCAACATCGTCCGACATCTCCACGGTATAGAGAGTCTCCCGCTCCTGCAACGCGTTCCAGAGGCGTTTATTTCCCATGATGACGGCGTCGAGGACCGCCATTTCGCGGAAATCTTCGATATTTTGCCGGAGAATGCCCACTCGGTCCGGAAGGGTGACGCTGCCTGACGTGGCTTCTTCGAGGCCCATGATGATTTTGAGCAGGGTCGATTTTCCCGATCCGTTAGGGCCTGTAAGGCCATAGCGGTTGCCAGGGTTGAATGTGATGGTCACATCGTCAAAGAGAATGCGGCTGCCAAAGCTTTTAGAGATGCGGTTTAATGTAATCATGCGGGGAGTCTATCAGACTCATAATAATGATGCAACGCCGTTGTTAAAAAAAGGTGCAATTAAAAGCGCCGGATTAGCATGATCAGTCACTGTGTTTTTGCTGAGCGACAATTTCGTTCCTAGATAAGAACAAAAGCCCGATGTCTTAATCATTTTTGCTCATTTTTTCTCTCTTTCTGTAGCCCACACTGAGGTGTAGCGAGCCTAGCGAGCGGGAACCGCAGGTGTGGGAACCAAGAACATAAGGCCCAACCAGGGTACTGGTTCTTCTTTTTTTATCTTTTTGCCTTTTTTACAGAAAAATATTTAAGCGCTCGATTTAAAAAGAGGGAAAAAAGATAAAAATGAAGAACCAGTACCCTGGTTAGGTCATGTGTTCATTGTGTTCCCACACCTGCGGTTCCGCTCGCTAGGCTCGCTACACCTCAGTGTGGGCTACAGAAAGAGAGAAAAAATGAGCAAAAATGATTAAGGCATCGAGTCTTGATATTACCTGGCAACGAAGTCGTCAGGCAACGAAAAATACAGAGTTCTTTCTTAGTAAAGGTGAACAAGTCCGTTTACTATTGTTTTATAGGATCATACACGGGGTAAATTACTGTGATTTTATGTTGATTTTGTTTGTTTTATATGTATTTTATGTTATAATGTGTACGTGGTATTAGGTTTGTTTAATTTAAAAATTATTAAAAAGGTTCAAATATGTCGAGTCCAACTAATTGGAGTTCGGAAGGTGACGTTAGTCAGAGTCAAATAGATTCCTTTAAATCGAGCTCATCGGAATCACAGGCCTCACAGGCCTCCTTGCATTCTCCTGTAGTAAATAAAACGAATAAAAAGGCTACAGAAATAATAAAAAATTTGAGATCAATGGAGAATTTTTTTTCTGAACTAGGTAAGGATATAAGTTGCCATTCTGTCACTTTTACGCGTCCAGAGAATTTAAAAAAAATTAGAGAGGTTGTTTTTGGTAAATTTTCAAGCATTACGAGCAGCGAAGAATTGCACGCATTTGTTGTTAATCTTAAGGATTTGAGTAAATTAATTATAAAAACAGGTGAAACAATAGATAGTAACTTATTACTATTCAATGTTGAAGATGTTGTCAATTTAATAAAAAAAATAAATGAAGAGTCAAATAATGAGATCAATACACAAGAAAGACAGGGTATCCTAAAAAATGTTAAGCTAATAACAGATCAAAAAAATCATATTTCGATTCAGTTAAAGTTTTTGGAATTATTCAATTTATCTCAAATTCATCCCCCAAAAACAATCATTTCTGAGGAAATGCGTGAAATTATTTTTTCTGATACATACGAAAGAAATTCTTTTGAATGGCTAAGAGCTATCGAAGGAATTGGAAAATTGGCTGAGCAAGGAGATGGGGAAGCTTTTCGAATATTGGAAGGAATTTGTGGAAAACTGGCGCGGGCAGGAAAAAACCTTAATGATCCACTTTACACAAGTTTAAAGCATGATGTTCTTACCATCGTTTCATCTGAATTTTTTAAGAGGCTCAATAGTCAGGCGGATTTGAGTGATAAAGATATTCATGCATTAAAATCCATGCACTCAGCAGCATTGATTGTTTTAACTTCTCTTGCTGTTACAGGCGAGTTGTCCAGTGAGGATAAAGACATTATCAACAATCTCAAACTAAAATTTCCAGGATTAGGTTACGAAGATTTGCTGGAATTTATAAATAAAAAGGATTATGCGTATCATGTTTTTGAAGCTTTAAAAATAAGCAGGGTCGAATTTATTAAAAAAATTAATGAGTTGCGTGGAAATTTACATAATTGCATATTACGCTTTGCTAACGATCCTTCAGCGATGGATGACATCAATAGATTAAAATCAGAAATCGAAAAACTTAAATCCGAAAATCGAGATGATTTAAAAGAAAGTCTGCATTACTTTTCTTTAATTGGCTATATCGGACAACTCTCTGAAAAATGTCATTCAGTCATAGAGTACACAGAAGAATTTTCTCAAATATTTGAAGATGAAGTCGATGCCTGGACACCAATTAAACAGAAATTTACAGAGTTATTTGGTAATTCCAATCCTGTTGAATTGTCAAAAAAACAGATCCCGGA
>JABDEO010000021.1:7742-21630 GCA_013287015.1 Chlamydiota bacterium | reverse complement strand
GCCGTCGGCGGCCCAGGTCGCAGCGAAGCGAAGGCCTGGGTAAACAAAAAAAAGTTGAGTCCTATAAGGACGACATAAAAAACGTTGTCTGTTATAACATTTTTGTAAAATTTAAAAGAATATAGAATGAGAGCATGCACGATTCAGAACTAAAAAGCAAAGATAATTCAAATGATTCAGAATTAAAAAATATATTCGCCTGCGATAGCCCGCTTATCATGACCATCAAGCACATGAAAAACACGAATTTTATTTAAAGTAATTGGAGACAATTGACCGATTGGCAAATAAACGATTTTTTTCCCAAAGCGCTGTGCAAAATTTTTGATGGCGCTTCGCGGAGGTTTTGCAGCTACGTACACGACAGTCGGCTGCACAGCATAATCTATCGCCGCCGCTAGTAAAACTTCCGACTTGCTTCGGCAATCGCGGTAATCCGGGTCAGACCAAACATCGATTAATCGACGAGGAGGATATGACATCATAAAGCCGCCATACTCGCAACGGCTGATTCCCGGCCCCACAATATTCCCAGCAAGCGCAGTGGCGTAAAACGCCATATCTGATTCCTGTTGATGCTCCCCTATCCAAGTTGTTCGCCAGATGTATTTTTCCTGTTGACGGTTCGCCTCGAATTGGTCCTCATCAAAAATCACTACGACAGATCCCACGCCGCCGAAGGGTTTTCCTTTGGCTTTAACATAGAGCTTTTTTTCATGCCAATGACGCAGCGTTTCTCGAACATCGATTCCATCTTCCAGGCTGGTTGAAAAAGGAATAGTGCGGGCTGCATCCTCCATTGAAATTTGAGTTCCTTTTTTCTTTAAAAACTCTCCAAAGCCCTCAATCGCCACATCTTCAACAGGGTAGGAGCAAATGCCAAAAAATAGGCTGGGCGGTTTAAAAATAAACTTTGCTTTATCTTTTGAACGCGGACGGAATCCAAAATCTTTTCTTCCCGGCCGTTTCATATGGAAGCGTATCAATTTGCTGTGCTTCCATATATCTTCGATGGAAAGATCAATTTCAGGCAGCGAGTCCACATTGCGCAAATGCGCATAACTGGTGGCCAATTCCCAAGTCTCATATGCATAATTGTGATCGACACATCCTTTTGCGGCGCTAAGCGTTTGATAAAGATCAGGCGTGAGCCGACCTCCAATTAAGGCGTAATTGCGCGCAAATTTCATCAGATTGCGCATATGATAGCCCGGAAAAGCATGACCTGTATTTTCAATATATTTGAATGAAGCCTCTTTATATAACTTATAGATCATTTGCTGCCGATCCGGAGGAGATGAATCGGAAGAGGTTCTCCAATTTTCATAATTGTTGGAGATCCATCCATTTTCCGCCATCACATCTCTGCATGAGTCCTGAGAGGGCGTACAGAGCTCTACGACATCGCGTTGAGCGTGTAAAAGTTCGGGAAAGCTTCCGCGATCAACCATTTTTAGAATGCGTCCGACATGAGCCATTCCCCCCACGAACAAGATGCGATCATGGGACAAGGAAAGTTCTTTGAGTCGCTTCGCCATATGCATTTCGCGTTTAGCGTCAATAGGAGAAACCGAATGGCCCGGAAGAAGAAACGCTTTCTCATAGCATTCATAGTATTGCTGCAATCCAATGCGTTGAATCGCATATGGATCGGGCGTAGTTTCCCGCATATCAGGGTAATAGTCGACATCGAGATCGATGCAGTGCGCGGGAATCTGCGCTTCCATAGCGCTGCGCAGGCCTTCAAAAGCGGCGTCGCAAGGCTCGCTTAAATAATAAAGAGGGGCATGAGAGGCGTTATAAGCGATCACGACGCTGATGTCAGGAAGACGCGACGCCGCATGCAGCAGCTGTAGACGCATTGTTTCAGCGAGCTCGACAGCCACGCAATCAGGACGGATCCTTGAAAACGCTATCCTAACTTGCGCGGCCGTCTCCATGTTGTAATGGATGATGGGCACAGCATAGATGTTGCCTTTACGAAGGCAAAAAAAATCATTGCCGTTCATGGTTCGATAAGATAGGTGAGCGCGTCATCCCCTAGAGTCATCACAATGGCCTGCCTTAACAGGTTGTCAACATTGCCTTTATTGCCATTTAGACATTTGATCCGCTTTGCAGCGTAGCGGGCGACATTGATTCCATCACGAATCGTATAATTTTCATTTCCAACATGAGCGCGCTGTAAAAAGTTAATGACATAATCGACAATGTACTCGTCAATAAAGGGAAGATTTTCACGTAGAATGCGCCGCTCCTCTTCGCTTTCTGGGAAATCCAAGTAAATTTGGGGCTGCAGGCGGCTGTGAATATACTCTGGGATCTCAAACGTTGAGGCGTCGTCATTCATAGTGACGCAAATGCGAAAATCGGGGTGAGCCGAAACTTTCAAGCCGGCGACAATGGATTCAATATAGCGTCGCGTGTCAAGGAGCGGCGCTAAGGAAGCCCAGGACTTTTCGCTCATGCGGTTGGCTTCATCCAAAATGCAAACGCCTCCGCGAATCATAGCCGTTACAAGGGAGGAAGCGACGTATCGAATTCCACCGGTTGTATCCACGACAGGAGTGATTAAAAGATCTTCTGGACGGGTGTCCATTGTACACTGATAAATATATACGGGTTTATTTAAATGCTTAGCGGCGGCGTAAGCCAGCGTCGTCTTTCCAACGCCTGGTTTTCCAATCAGGCGCGGGTTGAGGGGGATGTCGCTTTCATCAATAATCAGCCATGCGGCCAGCAATTGGTCGAGCACGTCGCGCTGACCAATCCAGGCGAAGTTGAATTCATCGGGAAACCCTAAAGCGATCTCCACTCCTTGAATGCTAATGCGGCTTTCATGTTCGCTAGGAAGAGAATAATTCATCTTTCACTCCATTATGGTTTTTGCGCCGGCCTTGTCCACCTTTACTAAGAAAAAATTCGGTCACCTCTCTGTGTGCTCTGTGATCTCTGTGGTTGATAAAAACGTTTCGAATTTTTTATCAACCACAGAGATCACAGAGCACACAGAGAGGTGATTCTAGTGACCGTAAAGGTGATCATGGCCTTCGCGCCTTATCGGATCCGTAAACAAGACCTGCGCCGGCGATATTTTCACGAGCGTTAGGGAACAGCGCTTCAATTTCCGTTAATAATGCGTCGACTTTTTTGCGCATGGAATGCTGTCCCACTGGACAGCGGCATGTAATCCTTAAAAAGTCGTTTTGCTGTGCAAAGGTGCGAAGAGCCTCCTCAGCGACATAAATCAGCGGTCGAATAATCGTCACGCCATAGTCTTGCATGTGCAGTTTAGGCAAGTTTCCCGCGAATTCCGCCTTATGCAGGAGATTCATGAGTATGGTTTGCGCATTATCGTCGCGATGGTGTCCAAAAGCAATCGTATTGGCGTCAACGCTTTTGGCTGCATTGAAGAGCAGTCGCCTTCTTTCACGGGAACAGCTGTAACACTCTAAATCATCTAATTTCTGTTTAGACTCACATACAATGAAATTAATATCCAGACGATCGCATATCGCCCGCAAATAGTCAATGTTAACCCCAGCCCCGCACGAAAATTCCCCATTTACATGGATCGCATGGAGGTCGATCTCGGGAAATCCCCTGCCGGAAATCGCTTTCATTAAAAAAAGCAAACTCAAGCTGTCCTTTCCGCCGCTTAAAGCGACAGCCACTTTGGAAGCTCCGTCAAGCATTTGAAAATCAAATAACGCTTTGCGCATTGCGCTTTCAATCTTCTTGCCTACACCGCTCCAGGGGGGTTGCACGAATGGTAATTGGTTCATAAGTCTTTCCGCTGGCGTATTTATTGGTAAAATCGGTATAATTGTAACCAATTGCTGTATAAACTTATACTCAAAAATCAAGAGCCATACGAGGAAATATGACAGAAAAAGTAGGACGCAATGACCCCTGCCCTTGCGGTTCAGGCAAAAAATATAAGCTGTGTTGTTTTAAGAAAAGCGTTCCAGGAAAGAGAAAATTCACAGCGACTCCTCTCAGTAAAGCGCCCAAATCGATCGATCTGATGGAGCGTACGTACGGCAACGCCATCGCCCGCACCCACCAGACCGAGAATCCAGCGGACGAGCCAGCTGAAAACAAAGATGGAGCCGTGACTTTATAACGGGTAAATTTAATGTCAAAGCGACCGACTGTCCTGATTACAAATGATGACGGAATCGATGCGCCTGGAATTAAACATCTTTGGAATGCGCTTAAAGATATCGCTGATGCGATTATTGTAGCTCCGTCAGAAGAGCAGTCGGGCGTCGGTCTATGCATGACTTTACGGCGGCCGTTGCAGGTCGCACCTTCTCACCGTTTTGAAAATTCCATTGCATGGAGCGTCTCAGGGACGCCTGTAGATTGCGTGAAGATCGCTTTAAGCGTCCTTCTGAGCCATCCACCAGACATCATTGTTTCAGGGATCAACCGAGGAACCAATTCGGGTCGCAACGTTTTATACAGCGGGACAGTCGGAGGCGCAATAGAAGGGGCGCTGCGCGAAATTCCAAGCATTGCCTTTTCTTGCCATGAGTACAATCCCAACTACGCCTGGGTGGAAAAATATATTGCCCCTATTGTGCAGCATGCAATGGAGCATGCTTTGCCTCTGGGAACCTTTCTGAATGTCAATTTTCCAGTGGAACGATTGCAGCCGATAAAGGGTTTTAAGTTAACGCGTCAAGGAAAAGAATACTGGCTCGAAAATCCGGATAAACGCTACCACCCCACTGAAAAAGAAGCCTATTACTGGCTTGGCGCAAAGGCGGCTAAATATGAAGAAGAAGCGGACTGCGATGTCGCCTGGCTGCGTGAAGGCTACATTACGGCTGTCCCTATACATATCGCTGAGCTTACAGATCATCAACATATGAAGGCGCGGAAAGACCACTTCGAACAGCTTTTTAATAACGCATCCAACTAGCTAGGCGCAAAATAATTTCAGGATGGGCAGGATAAGAAGGATAAGGATAACGCGTTTTCCAATAACTGATAAAATTAAGCGCTGATTTTTAATCATTTTTGCATCATTATTTCTCTCGCTCTGTAGCCCACACTAAGGTGTAGCGAGCCTCAGCGAGCGGAACCGTAGGTGTGGGAACCAATGAATACCCGGTCTAACCGGGGATCCGGTTCCTCTTTTTTTATCTTTTTTGCTTTTTTTACAGAAAAATATTTAAGCCTTCGATTTAAAAAGAGGGAAAAACGATAAAAATGAAGAACCGGATCCCCGGTTAGACCATGTATTTATTGTTTCCCACACCTGCGGTTTCGCTCGCTGGGGCTCGCTACACCTTAGTGTGGGCTATAAAATGAGATAAATTATGATGATCCGAATCAGCAGTGTAGAATATCTGAACGAATATAAGCTAAAGGTGTTATTTAGTGACGGAACAAGAAAAATTCTTGATTTCGAGAACTGGATAAATGAAGGGGGAGCGTATATGCTTCCACTACGAGATGTAAAATACTTCAAGAAAGTAAAAATGGACGAATTTAACTACACAATTTGCTGGCCAAATGGAGCCGATTTCAGCCCAGATGCGTTATACGAAATGGGGTTAAATATTTCTAATAAAAAACATTCGTCCGAGAAAACTATTCCAAAAAGACGCAAAAAAAACTCTGCAAAGCCGTTACTCGCCAAATAGATACCTTAATGATGTAAAAATTAATGTCAGGATGGGAAGGATAGTTTGAATCTAACCTATTCTGTTTTAAAAAAGAACTATGCTATAATATAATTATAATGTGATTGTTTTAATTTAATTATATAAATCGGCATGAGTTTTTTATGATAGATGGCAATGTAAATTCGTTATCTAACTACTTTTTGGATAGAAATGAACCGTTTCAAGCAGAGCAAAAAATATCGAATGAAGCACTTCAGGCTGCAAAAATCTCTCTTCTCGAAGCGGAATTAACAGCAGAAGAAAGATACAGTGACCGAGGCGCATGGCGAGTCGGGGGTAAATTAACAACAGGAATTTGCGCGGCGCATGGTTTTCAATCTGTTGATCATGTTGAAAAATATCTCCATGAGGAAGAAATCCCCCCTCTCATTGAGGACAATCCCTCAGAAACAATGAAATATTTAGAGATGCTGCTTCCCTTATCCATTTATCAGAGTTTAGAGGAGGGACAAACCTACAAGAATGCTGTATTCAATGAAAAAGGCAAAGCTATCGTGAACCGCTCTTGTCAAACATACGCTAGGCTAATTAACGAAGAAACAGGTCTAAGCATTGTCGCTCGTTATCCGTCTGATAATAATAAAATCCCCTTAGATTTTAACACAGGAATGCAATTCGAGGATCTAAAGAATAATATCGATACAATTTTTCGGGAAGGCAAGCATTCTCATTGTCTGTTTTCTTTTCGTAATCCGGATGCAGAGTTAATTGCAAGCCATGTCGTTTATGTCAATATGAGGGAGGGAATTATCAGTGATGGCGGAACAGGGCTTATATGGAAAATCCCTAAGCAATATAAGGCGATGTTTCCAGAAATTTTGAAAGATTATTTTAATAGACACTACAAAATGAGTTTTTCCGAAACGCAGATTCTTGCCGTGGAAAAGACGAGCGCTCCGAAACCGTGGCCATTAGCCTTTAGAAAGATCGCGTTATACGCGAGTTTGCTTTTTAACATGTTGAAACGAGAAGGTGTAAAAGAAAGCGCCGCCGCAGCGCTCGTAATCATGAAAGAAGCTAATGTAACAGCGATAGTCAAGGTTGATCCCAATACATTGATAGAAAAAATTAAAAGATTGGCGGTTTTAATATTCGATATGATCAGAGCGGCCTTTTCTCAAAACCAAGCTCAAATCGTGCTTTGCAAGGCGTGCGAAGAGGGCAATATCTTTAAAATAAATTGGGCGATTAGACAAGGAGCGAATGTCAATCTGCTGTATAATGAGCGGATCCCGCTTGCAATAGCGGCTAAATCCGGTCATCTCGATGTCGTTAAACGCTTAGTTGAACTCGGGGCTACTCTAGCTCCAACATCTGCTTTTCAATCGAGCGCTGAACTCTCCTCTATTGCAGTTTTTTTTGCGGCATGTGAAGCGGATTCACTTGAAATTGTGGAATATTTATTGGAAAACAATAGGGTGAAACCGGGGCCGCGCGATCTGCTTGCCGCTTGTCGCGGCGTTGAGAATCCTGCTCGGCTAAAAATTGTGGAGAAATTGTTATCACATATAGACTTGAATGATGTGGGATTCAAAGAAGATCCGTTTTTTAGTCACTCCTCTCCCCTTAAAAGCGCTCTTTTGAATAAATCTCGAGGGATCATAGGGCTTTTAATTCAACATGGAACAGATCCTAATATTGTTTTATCCGAAGCTCTTTGTGATTGGAGCAGCGCAATTTCTTCGGCGCATTCAGTAGATGAGTTAAGAGCAGCTCAGTATAGGGCCATCATTAAGATTGCGATAGAAAATGGCGTGAACCTTACTAATCCGAGTCGACCTTTGCAAGATTTTTTGCAAAACGAGTTGATTGATGCGTGTAAATTAGGCGATCTCTTCACTGTCGAATCGTTGCTAAAATTAGGCGCCAATCCCTATTTGTCGTTTATTGAACGCTCTCCTTTGGCCAGCGCAGCAAAATCGGGACAATTAGAAATTATCAAATATCTCATCAAAGCGGGCCGGCAATTTAAAATTGATGAAAAGGACGTAAAAAACGCTTACGGCTTTGCTTTAGCAGAGGCTTGTGAAACGAATGCACCGATGGACGCGATTAATCTATTACTTGAATTAGGAGTGAATCCGAATAGAATTCCAACGGATGGATGGCGTTCTCCATTTGCCGCGGCAGTGGCAAACAAGCGTATTGATGTGGTTAAACGATTCATTGAACTCGGTTCAACACCCCCTCAATCATCAGATGTGGCCACGCGACCAGGCGCCCTACATATTTATGAGTTATTTCAGCAATCACCATTGGCTGCCGCTTGTTATAAGAAACAACTGGAAACAGTCGATATTTTATTGAATGCAGGAGTTAAGCCGGGACCAAGGGATCTTTTTGCAATTTGCGACACCTCTGACTCCATAGAGAAATGTGCAATTGTTAAACTACTATTAGATGCCGGCGTCAATCCTTTGGATAAGGCCTTTCAAGAGGATAACCTCCTACGTAGCGAACTACCCCTACTACGGATCCTTGTGAGAACCCACTCTTTGCCGGCTCTTAAACTTCTTGTTCAAAGAGCGCCTGATTTGATCGATCAGATTAAAAAAGATTCATATCTCTTATATAAGGCTGTACAAGACTGGCATGTAGGTCGAAAAGAACCTGAGGCAGCGAAAGCGGCTTCCGTTATTGAATTTTTAATTTCTCATGGCGCCGATCCACAAAAACTTGACCCAAGAAAAGAACGCAAGTGGTATGAAAAATTTATAAAACAGCGAAATGTTTAAGCAAGCGCAAAATAATTTCAGGATAGGCAGGATAGAAAAGATAAAGATGAGGCGTCTTCCAACAAGCGATGCGATTAAGAGCCTGATTCTCAATCATTTTCGCTTATTTTTCTGAACGAACAGGCCGAGACGGCCTGATTACCTTCTCTACTCATCCTATCCTACCCATCCTGAAATTATTTTTTTTCGTTCATCTGGTTTGTCGTTCATAGGCGTCTAGGCGATTGAGGGCCTTTTCCTGACATTTTTCGATCACCTCGCGCGCGCCGTCAATCTGATAGAGACGGCTTAACTCAGCTCGCAACTGATCGCTTGAGCTATGATTTTCAGGGGAAAGCGGCGGCGTCTCCGCAGAGGGATGCTTCTCACTGTATTCATGAGCGGCAATAATCGTTTCTACAAGATCATTAAACAATTGAGTCAGCTTTGGACCTGCAGCCGTCAACTCTTCACGAGTATGAATATGATTCAATTCTTGTGCGAGCGCGCGAGAAACGCTCTCTCCTTCTTCACGAAAATCTTCCAATGAATGCGTTCCGCATGAAGTGCACAGCAGGAGGCTAAGACAAACGAGATGTAATAGGCGACGAATTTTCGACATGATGCGTCTGGGGGGAGGAAAATAATCGCGAGAGACGGGACTTGAACCCGCAACTTCCGACGTGACAGGCCGGTGCTCTAACCAATTGAACTACTCTCGCATAACGTATATTTGGGCGCAAAAGGACTCGAACCTATGACCACCTGTGTGTAAGACAGGAGCTCTACCAACTGAGCTATACGCCCTCACCTAAAAACGCCATGAATTTAAAGCTTTTTACATTTTCTTGCAAGGGCTTTCACACAATTGGCCATATCACCAATGACGCTCAAGCAGTTAGATTCAATGACAAGGCTCAAAAACCTTCCTTTTTTTTTCTTTTTGCAATAAGATAATTTTTAATTTACTCCACCCCTTGCGATCACGTTTCGCGAGAGGCGCGCTTTCATTTGAACACGATGGTGAAAAATGGATTTTTTTCAAATAGGCCGACTTCCTTCAAATCAAGTTCATGGATCTTATGATCTTGGATTAGTTGTTTTTTCATTTATTGTTGCAATGTTTGCCTCCTACGTTGCATTAAATATTGCAGCAAATTTAAAAAGTACACTATTTGATAAGACACATTATTATAAGTGGCTCTTTGGTGGGTCTTTTGTGATGGGGCTTGGAATTTGGACAATGCATTTCATTGGAATGGAGGCTTTCATTACTTTTATTCCTATGGAATATGACTTTGCTTTGACTTTTTTTTCTTTACTTATTGCCATTGCAGCTTCAGGTTTTGCCTTGTTTTGGGTAACGCGCGTTCAAATCTCAATTCCAGCCATTTTAATAGGAGGGTTGGGGATGGGAATCGCAATCGCCTCCATGCATTATGTGGGCATGTCCGCTATGATGCATATCAATATTTCTTATTTGCCCAGCTTGTTTTTTTTGTCTATCTTTATTGCGATTATCGCTTCCCAGGCAGCCCTTTGGCTAATGGTAAAAAGTCATGACAGCGGGAGTCCTCGTATTTTGGGATTCAATATTTTAAGTGCAGGAGTAATGGGATTCGCTATTTGTGGAATGCATTATGTTGGGATGGCTGCAGCCGTAATAACTCCAGCCGAAGATACTATTTTATCAAACATGCAACCCATGCATGCGGGTTTACCGCCTTTTTACGTAGGCGCAGCCACTTCTTTAATAATGATTGTTTTTCTTTTTTTATCTTCTACCAATCACAAATTTATTATATCATTAAAAAAGAATAACGAAATACTGAAGGCTAAAGAGATCGAATTAGATGAGGCTCGTAAGCGTGCTGAACAAGCAAATATCGCCAAGAGTTTTTTTCTCGCTAATATGAGTCATGAAATTCGCACCCCTTTAAATGTTATCATTGGAACCGCTTCTTTATTGGCAAGATCAAATCTCGATGATAAAGAAAAAAAATATGTGAAACGCATATCTATAACTAGCCGAATTTTGCTTGAATTAATCATGGATATTTTAGATTTCTCGAAAATAGAAGCTGGAAAATTAAAAATAAATTTAATTAATTGTGATTTTATTGTTCTAATAAATGAAGTAATTGAAATTATGAGTGTCCGAGCAGAAGAAAGAGGTCTAAAGCTCATTACCAATTATGATCCTAAGCTTTCTTTAAAAATTATAAGTGATACTGTTAGGATTCAACAAATTGTTACTAACCTCATTGGAAATGCAATCAAATTTACGGAGAAAGGATATGTTAAAGTTAACATAACTTCAAAACAAAAAGATGACGATTATTTTTTAATTAGATTGGAAGTGGAGGATAGCGGCATTGGAATTAGTGAAGACAAATTTGATCGCCTTTTTCAGAAATTTTCACAAATTGATGCATCTTCCACAAGGAAATTTGGTGGAACAGGGCTGGGGCTTGTAATTAGCAAAGAGCTGGTAAGATTGCTTGGAGGAGAAATCAATTTTACAAGTCAAGTAGGGAAAGGCTCAACCTTTTGGTTTGAAATACCGTTTTTGATTGATAAACGACAATAAAAATAGAGATGGATTTTATGTCTGAGGAAATTCAATCGCCATTTGCAGGAAAATCTATTTTGCTTGCAGAAGACAATATTGATAGTCAAGATCTTATGCGTGATATGTTGGAGGTCATGCAGTGTCATTCCGACATTGCAAATGACGGAGTGGAAGCTGTTGAAAAATGGAAAAAAAAGAAATATGATTTAATTATTATGGACATTCAAATGCCCAATATGGATGGGCATCAAGCCACTATTGAAATAAGAAAATTGGAAGCCGGCAAAAGTCATGTTTTAATTTTAGCGATTACTGCAAGTGTTTTAGCTGATGATCGGCAAAAATGTTTTGAAGCAGGAATGGACGATTATCTTAGTAAACCCGTTACTTTTGATATTGTGAAAAAAAAAATACATGAACTGTTTCTGAAAGAAGGTGGATAAGGCTCGAAATTTATCCTTCCATATAACGGCGATATTTCATAATATCAGCGACAGGAACAGAAGGATATCATGCATATTTCACAAGCCCCAGTCAGATCATGGACAACGCAGATTTTAAGCTATTTAGCAATCGCCATCGGAGCTTTTTTAGCCGCTTTTTCTTTGGCGATTTTTTTACTTCCAAACAATATCATTGACGGAGGCATTGTTGGTTTAGCGATGATCTGCGGCAATATTTTTGGCCGCACATATTTCCCCTATTTCTTTGTATTGCTGAACTCCCCATTTTTGATATTGGCCTATAAACATATCGGAAAAGTATTCGTCGCTCATATGTTTTTCGCTTATGCGCTTTTTGTCGTCTCACTGATTTTTATCCACCAGTTCATGCCCTGGGAATTCAAAGGCGACAACTTGGAAGTCGTCGTCATCGGCGGATCGATCCTAGGCGTTGGCTTAGGGTTAATTATCCGTTATGGCGGCTGCATCGACGGCACTGAAATTTTGGGAATCATTATCAATCGCAAAATTGGGTTTACTGTTGGCCAGGTGGTGCTCGCCTGCAATATCTTCGTATTTGGCGCCGCCGGATTAGTCTTCCCCACTTGGCACACTCCAATCCTTTCATTAATTACATATATCGTCGTTGTCAAAATCATGGACTCCGTTATCGTTGGACTCGATGAAACAAAATCCGTTCTGATCATTTCCGCCAAATCAAAAGCCATCGCCGATGCGATCATTCATGAATTGGGGTTGGGTCTGACAATTATGTATGGACGCGGAGGATACTCTGGAGACGAACGTGAGATCATTTATGTGATCGTTGAACGTCTCCAATTGGCTGAACTTAAAGACCTAGTTCATCGAGAGGACCCTGACGCCTTTATCGCTGTTGAAAACCTCCATGAGATGTCCAGCGGCAAGCATGGCAGCGGCACAAAACGAAAAACTCGCGTGCAGGATCTTCTATTTCGGATGCTGGGGGTGGGAAAAGCTTCATGAAAGATCGAATTTCATTTGAAGAAATTCAAACAGAGGCGTTCCGTTTAGGGTGGAATGATGTCGGCGTCACGCAAGCGGAGATCCCTGAAGAGGATATTGCGGCCTATCGGCAATGGGTTGAAAACGGATATCAAGCGGACCTCGCCTATATGGAAAACGAGATGCGCTGCGCGCCGCAACAGTTGTTTCCAGGCGCCAAAACCGCAATTATCTTTGTCTCCTATTACAAACAGGAGCGACTCTCATTTCGTAAAGATTCAGGCGTGGTGGCTTCATATGCACGAGGGGGCGATTACCATAACGTACACCGCAAACGGTTAAAAAAATTCATCAGATGGATTGAGGAGCGTTCCGGAGAAAATGGCGTCGCCAAAGGTTTTAGCGACTCCTCGCCCGTTCTTGAAAAAGCGTTGGCCGTCCGAGCAGGGTTGGGGTGGTTCGGAAAAAACACGTTGCTTATCCACCGTCGCTATGGCACTTTCACCCTATTGTCAGGCTTATTTACAACATTGGAATTTTCTTATTCAACAGTCGCTTTACGATTGCCGCGCTGCGGCTCCTGTCGGCGGTGCTTGGACGCCTGTCCAACTCAGGCTCTTGTATCCCCTTACCAGCTCGACGCCAACAAATGTCTCTCCTACCATTTAATCGAATCAAAGAAAGAGCTTCCAGAACAGATCAGCAAACGCAATCCCGGTTATATTTTTGGTTGTGACGCATGCCAGGACGCATGCCCGCATAATTTCCGCACCGAATTGTCAAAAACCGCTGACTTTTCTCCCGAACATGGCATGGGCGGTTATTTAACACTGGAACAGATCCAGGAAGTTAAAAGAAAGCCGGAAGAGTTATTTGGCACGCCGCTGCAGCGACGCGGAGCGGCCGGTTTGCAGCATACCGCAGAAAAATTAATGGAGCGCAGATAATGGATTCACAAGAACAACGTGAACAGATGTTCAGTAATGATGCATGGCGCATATTCCGCATTCTTTCCGAATTTGTCGATGGCTTTGAAACGATGGTCAGTCTGGGGCCCTCCGTTTCGATTTTCGGATCAGCAAAGCTGTCTCAGGAAAGCCCTTATTATGCAATAGCTATGGATGTCGCTCAGCATTTGGCTAGGAAAGGATTTGCTGTAATCACAGGCGGAGGCCCCGGCTTGATGGAGGCCGCCAATAAAGGCGCCCAAGAAGCAAGTGGAAGCTCATGCGGACTTAGCGTCGACTTGCCTATGGAATATGAACCCAATGCCTATATCGACCCGAAATATCGATTGCAGTTCCGGTATTTTTTTGTACGCAAGGTGATGTTCATTCGCTATGCGCAAGGTTACGTATTCCTGCCAGGCGGTTTTGGCACTCTTGACGAATTGTTTGAAGCCTTGACGCTCATTCAAACGCATAAGAGCCGCGCCTTTCCCATTTACTTAATTGGAGCGGAATACTGGGCGGGATT
>JABDEO010000021.1:0-7642 GCA_013287015.1 Chlamydiota bacterium | reverse complement strand
CTTGACGAATTGTTTGAAGCCTTGACGCTCATTCAAACGCATAAGAGCCGCGCCTTTCCCATTTACTTAATTGGAGCGGAATACTGGGCGGGATTGATCGATTGGATCAAAAATACGGTGTTGGCAAAGCAAGCGATCGCTCCGGAAGATCTTGACCTTATTCAAATCACCGATGATCCCGAGGAGGTTGCGCATGGCATTGAACGCCATTACCAGCGCAACCGCATCGACAAGAACTTTTAACCCTTCTTTCGCGCAGCGTTTGGAGTGCGTGCGACTTGTCGCCGCTTTGGAAGACCTCGACTCGTCGAGGTCGCAGCGTAAATCTAAAACATCTAGAAGCTAGCTTAACGTTAACCTGGAAAGCGCTTTGTTATCGACAATATGACCTGTTCAATGTGCAAATTGCCAGCTTTTAGGTATTTTAAATTCACGCTTCGACCTCGACAAGTCGAGGTCTTCCAAAGCGGCGACAAGTCGCACGCACTCCAAACGCTGCGCGAAAGAACGGCAATTTAAACGAGCGGCCGTTGGCATCCTAGGCTGACTTGACGAATTGTTTGAAGCCTTGACGCTCATTCAAACGCATAAGAGCCGCGCCTTTCCCATTTACTTAATTGGAGCGGAATACTGGGCGGGATTGATCGATTGGATCAAAAATACGGTGTTGGCAAAGCAAGCGATCGCTCCGGAAGATCTTGACCTTATTCAAATCACCGATGATCCCGAGGAGGTTGCGCATGGCATTGAACGCCATTACCAGCGCAACCGCATCGACAAGAACTTTTAACCCTTCTTTCGCGCAGCGTTTGGAGTGCGTGCGACTTGTCGCCGCTTTGGAAGACCTCGACTCGTCGAGGTCGCAGCGTAAATCTAAAACATCTAGAAGCTAGCTTAACGTTAACCTGGAAAGCGCTTTGTTATCGACAATATGACCTGTTCAATGTGCAAATTGCCAGCTTTTAGGTATTTTAAATTCACGCTTCGACCTCGACAAGTCGAGGTCTTCCAAAGCGGCGACAAGTCGCACGCACTCCAAACGCTGCGCGAAAGAACGGCAATTTAAACGATCGGCCGTTGCATCCTAGGCTGAACTGCTGTCATCTGCGGACGAGGTCCCGTGCGAGGCGGCGGCGCCCCCTGAACCTCCCTCCGATCAAGATTTCCAGGGCGCGAATAAGCGCCTCCCATTTGCGGCGCCGTCGGCATTGGAGGAGTCGGAAGCGCGGCATGAGGACGTGTCGGCCCTGTACGTGGCAAGGGAGGAGGAGCGTTCTGCGACATGGGATGATTTATTGCCGACATAGCGCCCGAGAATGTACGCGGTCCGGGGGCGTTATTTTGTTGATTCGGCCGCGAATAAATTGTCCCAGTCCCAGGCATTTGTTGTGGGGGTAAGAATTCCGGAACCGCAGCATTGGAAAGCCTAGGTTGCTGCGGCAATACGTAGGCCCCATGATTATGAGGAGGCGGACGTGGAAACCTTGAAAAAAAAGCATTTTCCATGGCCATTAGCCTATTATCATTTGGATAAAGACGAGTAAAACGATGATAGGTATTGCCTGAAAGTTCTCGAGCCGAGCCAAAAAAGCAGCAACGAAAGCAAGGCAAGCAATACCAAAGAAATACTTCACAGGAATTTAGTTTCCTTATGCGCATGTTATCTGTGATGACCCATGTGCCGGTCATTTGCGCCGGCAATTGAGCGATATCATGTAATGTATAATTATTGTGGATCATGAATCTCCTAAAAATTAATAGATGCAAGAAGCGCGCGATGGATGAAAGATGTCATTACAGTTAATCAACACGTTAGGTCTCGTTGTAGAACGCCATCCGTCATTGATCCCGATGATGATTGTATCATTGAGCTGCCATTTGATCGAATAATCGCTGCTTTCAATGCTCCACATTGAGCCGTCTTCCAGCCAGATCTGTTGAAGCAGATCATCAATAGCGACAATGCGATGATTATAGGCGCTATGGTAGACAGGATTTAAGAATAAATTCAAATTTGCACGAACAGAAACGCCAGTCATCTGATTTGTAATTCTAAAAAAACAATCGGAGAACCAGTCATGGTTGATCGTAATAACCAGCAGATCCGTAACCAGCCAATTTAAAACTTTGTAGCTGTCTGCAGGACTAATCGCCCAGCGTGAATTATCTTCCAACTCGACGATTTCGCCGTAAGGAGTAATGGCGATAGGTTGATGATAAGCGCCGCGGTGTGTTGTATAGTAGACGCCCATATGAGGCGGATCTATCGGCAGCGTTTTCTTAATAGCTTCAACATTTCCTAACTGAGGCAATTCATTGCGGAGAAGATCGGAATCGTGTTCTGATTGATCTTCATTCTTCTCACATCCTTGACACTCATCATGACACTCCTCCTGACAAAACAAATATTCGGTCACAACAGGAGAACGTATGCCTGGCGGAGAATATTTAGTGGGTTGATCTGACTGGTCTTCTGCATAGGCGGAACTTGTTAGCAACAGACCGCTAAGTAAGCAACAAATATATTTTGGAAAAGAACTAAGCATCTTTGACTCCTTGTTGATTGGCGACGTTTATACGTTTAACATTTTTTAGGATTATAAAGACTAGGATGATTATTTACAAAGCAACAACAAAGAGGAAGACTATTTTCTCTAACATCTACAGTATAAAGAAGATGGGTATGCCAGATGTTTTGCTGAGCGACGAAGTCGTTGCTAGGTAAGATCGAAGGCCAATGCGATGTCTGAATCATTTTTGCTTTGCAATACCCCCGGAGGAGACAATTGCAAAAGTGCATTGGCATTTAATAATTAGTGCGAATCTGAGCTCAAGTTTGATGCGATGACGCGCAGCATTGGGGTCAGGCCTGACACTATGACGCTTTCAGAGCGCCGTCGGCGCTCTGAAAGCGTCATAGTGTCAGGCCTGACCCCAATGCAACGTGTCAAAGCGTCAAACTCACCTTTGCATGTTGCCCAAGCCTTTTGCAATTGTCTTCCCGGGGTATTGCAAAGCAAAAATGATTAAGACGTCAAGTCTTGATCTTACTTGGCAACGAAGTCATCTAGAACGCACTTACGAAGATTGACGATATTTGTCTGAAGATCATAATCGATCACTTCAATGTAATGTGAGAGGTTACTGATGTTGGTTGAGTCGATGGCCGCTGCATTGGTAAGGAAGGATCAACAATTTGAGTCGATGGAGTATCAATTAAATGTCGATGTGAAGAAACTGACATACAAAATCCTTATAAAGTTATAATTTAAAATGATGTTTAATAAGTTTGTCTACAATATGGTTGAGGGGCACAACGTGCTTGATGAATTCTTCTTGGATGACGGAGGGCGTCTTACTTTTAAGGCGGCGCGGTGTAAACAGCTTTTCTGCATTGTCTGTGGCCGTTTGCGCGCGCTCATATAAATCGCTAAGATAGTGCATTATACGAGATTTTTCCTTTATTTTCGCTCTTTTTTTCTGGAAATATCCATAAATATTTTCGCTGCCCTTTTGCACATTTATTGCATCTAAAAAAATTTTTTCGTTTTTATCTAAAGGCGCGTCTAGTCCAAAAAAACAATACTTTATTATGTTATGCGCTTGCAATTCATCGTCAAACCGCAAAGAAAGAGTGCGCCCTAAAGATTCAATCGATTGTTGCGCAGCGACAAACACGCCGTGCGCTAGTACGTGTTGATAACGTTCTTCTCCAGCAAACTGTTTAAATAAAGGAATCCAACGAGGCAGTGAATTCACGTAGTAAAACATATTTTTTACGGATGAAGTCGCTTGAGAGAAATCTCCAAGACTTTCTAACAAAGAATGGCAAGTCCCTATGAGTGTTTCTTCTGAACGCGAAAGGGCTTCTTCGGCCGTCTTCGATAGAGTTTGTCCGGTGTTTTTGCTCATGGTCTGTTGAGATGGTTGGCATTTGGATTTAAGCTTTGTAAATTCTTCATGGAAAATTCTACTTAAATTCAAGGAGTCGTCGCTCATCGCTTCTATTTGGATATCGATAGCCTCTTGAACTAGAAAAGGCAGACGTTGCATGATCTCATTCAGATCATTCGGATCAACTAATGAGGGATCATGCGTGATTAATGACAAACCAGGAAGATTGTACACTCCCTGCGAGCGGTATGGATAGCGTAAATTCACGGTGCCTCGTTGCAATTTACGCGCCCATTCCTTTTCAGAATTTAAGTTTAATTTTTGAAGCCAATAATTTAAGCGATGTTTGCTTTCTGCGATGCTTATAGGGGTTCCAGTGGCATCGATGATGCATTCCTGTTTCAAGACCTTTGCAGTCAGACATTGTTCCAACCCTAAAATGCCATATGAAAAAAATTGCATAATCAAAAGGCGTTGCGCTTCAGCATCTTTTACTTGACCCAACATTTCTAATATTAACTGAAAGTTGTCAAAGGCCCAATTTTGCTGTAATCCGGCGATCTCACAGGGGGATTGGTGCGTTTTCAATACATCTTTTGGAGCAATTAGGCGGATTGGTTGCAGATGGTTTCTTATTTTATTAAAAAGAGAAACCTTCAAACTCATTTCTGTTTCATAAGGCGAAGGTTGCATTTTTTCCAAAAAAACCGATAATTGCGCACGTGGCGACTTAACACTTGGTTCAGAAGAAAAATGGACTGCATATTCCTTGTTTTCGATCTCATTCGCCTGCTTCAATTCAGTGAGAATTTCTGTGCTTTTAAATGTTATGGATCGTTCTTTCCGTTCCTTTTTTTCAGAATTAACATCAATATTCGCTAACATTTCAATTCTATCTACTTCAGATGAGGATTCTGTACGTGCAATTCCAGTGCAGGTTAATTCCAAAAAACG
Source organism: Chlamydiota bacterium (assembly GCA_013287015.1). Classification (GTDB taxonomy): domain Bacteria; phylum Chlamydiota; class Chlamydiia; order Chlamydiales; family Parachlamydiaceae; genus JABDEO01. The sequence continues at coordinate 2,794 of JABDEO010000021.1, read as the reverse complement.
AAGTAAATCGCTGCAAATCAATTCCGTAGGCACATCAAAAAGCCGCAAATCAGCATATAGTCCGGGAAAATGCAGTAATGGCTTCCCACTGACATTCTCGCTGTTCCAATGAAGTTTTATGGAGCCTTCCGCCATTTGAACGAAAAAATTTTTCAACATGGTGAGAAACCATATCGGGCTGTCATAGCTGTCTCTATTACATGTTTTATCCAGATTTTTTTGCGTTGATGAGTGTGGACTGTTGCAGCGACCTTCATTCTGCATTTTATCCAGCGTCTTTTGCATTAATGGATCACGACACTCAGCTGCAATCTTGTGAAGTATCAGAATGATATATTCAAAATTAAATGATATTGGCAAGTTAGATGAGGGAGGCATATGGGAACATCGCCTATAGGACAATTGGTAAAGCTCTGTCATTTGTTTGGAAAAAATAATAAACTGACTATCAAATGCGGAAAGCGCATAGATGACAATTTGAGAAAAAAATCCTGCATCATCTTTATGAAATTTAAGGCGCTGCAGCTCGATTTCCGCGTTCAGCTGTTCAGATGTTTTATCGTTTGAAGATTTAAGTTTAAGACAAAAAGCTAATAAAATGAGTAAATTAGAGAGTTGTAAAAATGGTTCAGGCCTCCCAAGCGGCTTAGAAAATTCTATGTCTAATATATGTTTATCTTCAAAAATTTTTAAATCCTTTGCGACTCTCAAACAAAATTCAATCATTCCAACACGCACTTGTTCAAAGTGTGTAGCGACAATAGATTTAGCGTCGGAGGAAATCTCCCTATTCTTGTCCGACCAAATAACTTTTATGCTTTCTAATCCAACTAAATCATTGTATAGGCTATTGATTCCTCTTCGGATTCCTTGGTGATATTTTTTTCCAATTTGTAAAATACTGTCAGCATGATCAAGCGGGGTTGCAGCAGCCTGAATTGAAAGACAGCATTTTTTTTTAAATTCATCCATGCGATGTTCTGCATATAAACATAAAAATTTGATCTGTCGAATAAATCCCTCTGTTATGGCGATCCCATACTCGACTCCGCGCAACATTGCTTTATTTTCTTGTGGTGATTGCTGTGAGAATTGTTTAGAATCGCAAGACTGTGAAGTCAAATTTTTTATTGATATTTTGAGCTGCCGACAACTTTGCCGACAGATTGGAAAAATGACTTCAGATAAGTCGTTAATCAATTTTCCTATAAAATCCAATGCCTTGATTCGCGACTGCAACGATGCTGGATTTTTATTTATACTAATCAAATCATTATAACATGCATCCAACCCAGCGAGTGTATTAAATGCAGTGCAGTATTTTGTAAATTCTTTTTGTTTTTCATGACTTAAACCCAATTTTTTTGGGAATTCTGTCAACGGCGACATAATAAGCGGGTTGTGACCGCCCTTATTTTCCAAAGAAGTCCATTTCCATTTTTTCTTTGTAATGACTTCCATTGCAGCGAGAACATCTTGTTGAATGTCTTGCAAAGGCGACCTTGCTTCTTTAATGATCACTGAAAGCAGTGTTGTGTAACCAAGATCAAGAAATTCATTTAATTTTAAAAACCCTAGTTCTTCAATTGTCACTTCGCCATAAGTTATGAAAAATTGCGCTGAACATTTTTGTAAAATTCGATAAAGAAGGTCTTTTTGTTCTTTTGGCTGCAAGCAGACCCTTTTCGAAAGCGGACGATGTTCTTCATATTTATTTTTGGATTGATTAACATTTGCACTAAAAATGCAAGAAAGATTTGTGTTGGTCAAATCTGTTGTACGGATGACATCTCCACAATCATCTAAAGGTAAGGGAAACGCTGTGTTACTATCGTGATAACGACAATTAATAATTAAATTGAGCATAGATAATAACCATTAAAAATGGCATGGTTTAAAATTAAGCAAAAGCAGTAGCGTTTTTTTATGTTGTCCTTACCTGACCCTTACAAATAAATAAGATTTGACGCGATGGCGCGTGGCATTGGGGTCAGGCCTGACACTATGACACTTTAAGAGCGCCGTCGGCGCTCTTAAAGTGTCATAGTGTCAGGCCTGACCCCAATGCTTATTTGTTTGTAAAGATCAGCGTCCTTACACTTGCAAAATGACCTTCAATGGCGAAGCCACTATACGAAAAAGATAAATTCTGTTATGCGGTTATAATTTGAAATGATGTTTAACAAGTTTGTTTACAATACTGTTGAGGGACACAACGTGCTTGATGAATTCTTCTTGGATGACGGAGGGCGTCTTACTTTTAAGGCGGCGCGGTGTAAACAGCTTTTCTGCATTGTCTGTGGCCGTTTGCGCGCGCTCATATAAATCGCTAAGATAGTGCATTATACGAGATTTTTCCTTTATTTTCGCTCTTTTTTTCTGGAAATATCCATAAATATTTTCGCTGCCCTTTTGCACATTTATTGCATCTAAAAAAATTTTTTCGTTTTTATCTAAAGGCGCGTCTAGTCCAAAAAAACAATACTTTATTATGTTATGCGTCTGCAATTCATCGTCAAACCGCAAAGAAAGAGTGCGCCCTAAAGGTTCAATCGATTGTTGCGCGGCAACAAACACGCAATGCGCTAGTACGTGTTGATAACGTTCTTCTCCAGCAAGCTGTTTAAGTAAAGGAATCCATCGGGGCAGTGAATTTACGTAGTAAAACATATTTTTTACAGATGAAGTCGCCTGAGAGAAATCTCCAAGACTTTCTAGCAAAGAATGACAAGTTCCTATGAGTGTTTCTTCTGAATGCGAAAGAGCCTCTTCGGCTGTCTTCGATAGAGCTTCT